>NZ_JBICMI010000009.1:0-18362 GCF_043106155.1 Pseudomonas sp. FYR_7 | reverse complement strand
TCGTCTCGGTGTGGGGCGCATTCTACGGACGGTCCTGCCCCCTGGCAAGCACTTTCTTTCACTTTATCTCGAAAAAAGTACAGATCTTTCAACAACCTAGCGCAGCGGCCCGATTTCGTTCGGTTTGTGCACTGCTGGCCCTCTGACAGGGTTGGCCTTCCGGGGCTGGTAGGAGAATAATGCCCGCCTTATGCATTAATGAGAGACTCCCCCGATGTGGTTCAAGAACCTGCTGACCTACCGCCTGACCCAGGACGTCCCCTTCGAGCCTGAAGCCCTGGAGGCTGCCCTGGCCAGCAAGCCAGCCCGTCCGTGCGCCAGCCAGGAGCTGACCACCTACGGTTTCGTCGCCCCGTTCGGCAAGGGCGAAGATGCGCCGCTGGTCCATGTCAGCGGTGATTACCTGCTGATCGCCGCCCGCAAGGAAGAACGTATTCTGCCCAGCAGCGTGGTCAATGACGCGGTCAAGGAAAAGGTCGAGGAGATCGAGACCGAACAGATGCGCAAGGTCTACAAGAAGGAGCGTGACCAGATCAAGGACGAGATCATTCAGGCCTTCCTGCCCCGCGCCTTCATTCGCCGCTCCATGATCTTTGCGGCCATTGCCCCGCGCCTTGGGGTGATTCTGGTCAACTCGGCCAGCGCCAAGCGCGCCGAAGACCTGCTGTCCACCCTGCGTGAAGTGATGGGCTCGCTGCCCGTGCGGCCGGCCACCGTCAAGATCGCCCCGGTGGCCACCATGACCGACTGGGTCAAGTCCCAGAAGGCCGCCGAAGGCTTCTATGTGCTGGACGAATGCGAGCTGCGCGACACGGCCGAAGATGGCGGCATCGTGCGCTGCAAGCGCCAGGACCTGACCGGCGAGGAAATCCAGCTGCACCTGAGCACCGGCAAGGTGGTGACCCAGCTCGCCCTGGCCTGGCAGGACAAGCTGTCGTTCGTACTGGACGACAAGATGGTCATCAAGCGCCTGAAATTCGAGGAACTGCTGCAGGAGCAGGCCGAGCAGGATGGCGGTGACGAGGCCGCGCAGCAGTTCGACGCCAGCTTCCAGCTGATGATGATGACATTTGCAGAGTTCCTGCCCGTGCTCTTCGAAGCCCTGGGCGGCGAAGAGATCCCGCAAGGGGTGTGAGCCCGCTGAGGGTTGGCAGTACCCATGATGCGTGAGGGCGGCACCGTTGCCGCACCTCATCCCCTGCCTGCAGCGCAAATGCCCGGGCATGCAGTCGAACTGGAGATCACCCCATGCGCGCCCTCGCCACCTTGAGTCGATTCGTCGGCAACACCTTTGCATTGTGGGTATTGGTGTTCGCCGTGCTGGCCTTCCTGCAACCGCAATGGTTCATTGGGTTGAAGGTGGCCATCGTGCCCTTGCTGGGGCTGGTGATGTTCGGGATGGGCCTTACCCTCAAGCTCGACGACTTCGCCGCCCTCGCCCGCCAACCCTGGCGGGTCATGCTGGGGGTGGTCGCGCATTTCGTGATCATGCCGGGCATGGCCTGGCTGCTGTGCCAGTTGTTCCAGCTACCACCGCAGATTGCCGTGGGCGTGATCCTGGTCGGCTGCTGCCCGAGCGGCACGGCTTCGAACGTGATGGTGTGGCTGTCGCGCGGCGACCTGGCGCTGGCCGTGGCCATCGCTGGCGTCACCACGCTGCTGGCGCCACTGCTGACGCCTGCGCTGATCTGGTTCCTGGCCTCGGCCTGGCTTCCGGTGTCCTTCATGGACATGTTCTGGTCGATCCTGCAACTGGTCATGCTCCCGATCGTGCTCGGCGTGCTGGCCCAACGCCTGCTGGGTGAGCGTGTGCAGACTGCGGTTCAGATCCTGCCACTGGTGTCGGTGGTGAGCATCGTGCTGATCGTGTGCGCCGTGGTGGCCGCCAGCCAGGCGAAGATCGCCGAGTCGGGGCTCCTGATCATGGCAGTTGTCATCTTGCACAACAGCTTCGGTTATTTGCTGGGGTACATCACCGGCAAGCTGTGCAAACTGCCCTTGGCCCAGCGCAAGTCGCTGGCGCTGGAGGTGGGCATGCAGAACTCCGGGTTGGGGGCAGCTCTTGCCGCTGCACATTTTTCGCCCCTGGCCGCCGTGCCCAGCGCATTGTTCAGCGTTTGGCACAATATTTCCGGGGCGCTGCTTTCCACCTGGTTCCGACGTCTGGAGGACACCCCTTCCGACGGCGAGGACGCAAAACGCGTCAGACACTGACAGGCGATTGGCCTGCAGGCTTGCCCGCAAGACCCTAGATGTGCACCATGGGCCTACGGTGAGGACGACCTCACGACGCCCAGCGTGATCACCCAGGGGACGGCCCCATCACTTGCAACGATGGAGACGCATCATGTCCTGGATCATCCTGTTCTTCGCCGGCCTGTTCGAGGTCGGCTGGGCCGTTGGCCTCAAATATACTGACGGCTTCAGCAAGCCACTGCCCACCGCGCTCACGGTTGCCGCCATGGCCGTCAGCCTCGGTCTGTTGGGCCTGGCGATGAAAGAGCTGCCGCTGGGCACGGCCTATGCCATCTGGACCGGCGTCGGCGCCGTGGGCACCGTGATCGCCGGCATCATCCTGTTCGGTGAGTCCATGGCGCTGGTTCGACTGGTCAGCGTGGCGCTGATCGTGTGCGGCCTGGTTGGCCTCAAGGTCAGCGCCAGCTGATACCGGTCAGCTGGCCAGGCGCGCTCAGCGGTTGCCTGCGCGCAGGCCAATGACCTGCTCGCGCAGCCGCTCCGGCAGCGCGTCCTGTGCAGGGATGGCGCTGCCTGCCACGACAGTCACCCGGGACCACATTCTTCTGAAAAACCCTTTGGCCGGGTCGCGACTGAAGAAACTGCCCCATAGCCCTTGCAGCGCCAGGGGAATCACTGGCACGGGCGTCTGTTCAAGAATATGGCTCAGGCCGCCCTTGAACACGTCGATCTCACCGTCCCCTGTCAATTTGCCCTCGGGAAAGATGCACACAAGCTCGCCGTCAGCCAGGTAACGGGCAATGCGGGTGAAGGCGCGCTCGTACGTCGCCAGGTCCTCGCTACGCCCGGCAATGGGTATGGCGCCCGCGGTGCGAAACACGAAGTTCAACACGGGCAGGTTGTAGATCTTGTAGTACATGACGAAACGAATAGGACGGCGTATGGCGCCAGCGAGCAACAGGGCATCGACGAACGACACGTGGTTGCACACCAGCAATGCCGCGCCTTCATCGGGAATGTGCTGCAACCCCTGGTGCTTGACGCGGTACATCGAGTGACTGAGCAGCCAGATGAGAAACCGCATGGTGAATTCGGGCACGATGCTGAATATGTAGGCGTTGACGGCGATGTTCAGCAGCGAGACGACCAAAAACAGCTGGGGAATGTCCAGCCCAGCCACGCCCAGCAAAACCATGGTCAACAGGGCCGACACCACCATGAACAATGCATTGAGGATGTTGTTGGCAGCGATCACCCGCGCGCGCTCGTCCACGGCCGTGCGTGACTGAATCAACGCGTACAGCGGCACGATATAGAACCCGCCGAACACCCCGAGCCCGACGATGGACAGCAGAATCCACCACGCTTGGTGCAGGCCCAGCAGGTCGAGCCAGTCATGGGCGCTGGCGGCGCTCGGCACATCCCCGGAATGCCACCACCACAGCAGGCCGAACACGGTCAGGCCGAAGGAGCCGAACGGCACCAGGCCGATTTCCACCTTGCGCCCGCTCAGGCGCTCACACAACAAGGAACCCAGGGCGATGCCCACCGAGAACAGCGTCAGCACCAAGGTGACCACGGTGCCATCGCCGTGCAGCCAGTCTTTGGCGTAGGCCGGGATCTGGGTCAGGTAAATAGCACCGACGAACCAGAACCAGGAGTTGCCGACGATCGAGCGCGATACCGCAGGCGGCTGGGCAAGGCCCATGCGCAGGATGGTCCACGACTGCCTGAAGATGTTCCAGTCCAGCTTCATGTGCGGTGAGGCAGCAGCGGCGCGGGGAATCCAGCGGCTGGCCAGGTAGCCCAGTACAGCAGTGCCCACTACGCCCCCGGCTACCACCGTGGCGTAGTTTTCGGCTGACATCATTACCCCGGCGCCGATGGTGCCGGCGAGGATGGCCAGGAAGGTGCCCGTCTCCACCAGCCCATTGCCGCCGACCAGCTCTTGCTCGCGCAGCGCCTGGGGCAGGATCGAGTACTTCACCGGCCCGAACAGCGCCGAATGGGTACCCATGCCGAACAAGGCCACCAGCATGAGGGCCAGGTGATTGGTCGCAAACCCCAGCGCGCCGACCGACATGATGCCGATCTCCGCCAGCTTGATCACCCGAATGAGCGCGTCCTTGGGAAACTTCTCCCCGAACTGCCCACCCAGCGCCGAGAAAAGAAAGAACGGCAGGATGAACAGCAAGGCACACAGATTGACCCAGATGGACCGGTCACCGTCCCCGAGGCTCAGCTTGAACAGGATGGCCAGGATCAGCGACTGCTTGAACAGGTTGTCGTTGAACGCACCGAGCGACTGGGTAATGAAAAAAGGCAGGAAGCGCCGTTTGCCGAGCAAGGTGAATTGCGAGGAATGACTCATCGTCCTTGGTCCTGGATTGAGGTTCAGCCGTGATGGCAGTCGTCAGCGGATGACCAGGGTTAGGCCCGCGCCGACAGCGGTAGCCTGCCTCTGTACACGCAGGCAAGCAAGGGCTGTGACGAGCAGGCCAGCCGCCCTTTGGAGCGTCAGCGCCTCAACGCCCCGTCGCCGGGCTGTTTGCCAAGGACGCTGGTCGATGATGCCTTGCTCGGCTCAAGCGAAGCCAAACAGCTTTCTGGCCGTATCGACCAGCAGCGCCTGACGCAGCTGAGCCGAGCACCCCAGTGCCTCGAATTGCTCGAGGGCCTGGCCAAAACTCATCGCTCTTTCATGCTGCGTGTGCGGCCAGTCGCTGCCCCACATCAGGCGCTCGGCCCCATAATGCGCTTCCAGCGCGCCCAGCGCCTGGCGGGCGAACAGCACGTTCTGCTCGGGCGAGCCTTCCAGACGGTAGATACCGGAAACCTTCACCCAGACATTACCCTGCCCGCCCAGGGTCAGCAGCTCGGCGAAACCCGCTTGCCCCAGCCCGTTGCGCGCATCGGGCCTTCCCAGGTGGTCGATGACGATATCCAGCCCATACGGTTGCAGCGCCCGCACCAGGGTGGGAATGTCCGCCAGGTGTCGATGCAGCTCGACGTGCCAGCCCAGCTCGGCCATGCATTCGAAGCGATGGCGCCACTGCGGGGCCGCAAGGTCCGGTAGCGGTTGCCCCATGAGGTTCAGGCGCACGCCTCTGACCCCTAGCTGGTCCATCCGGATGAGGGTTTGGCGGGCAGCGTCCGGCTCAAGCATCACCACCCCCCGCAGGCGCCCCTGAGCGGCCTGCAGAGCGCCCAGCAGATAGCCATTGTCGGCACCCAGGAAACTGGGCTGTACCAGAACGCCATGACTGAAACCGTGCGCCTGCAACTGGCTGAGATAGTCAGCCAACGGCGCATCGTACGCGGGGGCATAACGGCGCTCGCGCGCCAGTGTCAGCCCTTGGCTGAACACGTGGGCATGGCTGTCGATGGCAATAACGGAGCAAGTAGGGTCGTGAGGCATGTCTTTGATCTATAGGTCAGGTTACTGGGCGGCCACACCGGGTGCTTGCGGGGCAGGTTCGAGGTTGCGGCCGCGTGTTTCTGGCAGGCACAGCGCGGCGATCACCGCCACGCCGTAGGCGATGCCGGCATCGATGCCGATGGCGGTACCCAGCGACATGGATTCGCTCATGTGTCCGACCAGGAATGGGAAGACAGCCGAGAGCACACGGCCGAAGTTGTAGCAGAAGCCCACCCCTGCTCCGCGCACGTCGGCAGGGTACAGCTCGTTGAAGAAGGCGCCGAGGCTTGCCGGAATACCGGCTGCGAAGAAGCCCAACGGGAAACCCAGGAACAGCATCTGGGTGTTGCTCAACGGGAAGAAGACATAGGCCTGAACCGTCAGCACGCAGCACAGCGCAAACAGCAGGATGTTGCGACGCCTGCCGATGCGATCGATCAGCAGCCCGCTGACGACACAGCCACACCAGAACGCGAAGATGATCACCGCCAGGTAGCCACCGGAATTGAGCACCGACAGGTTGCGTTCGGTCTTGAGGAAGGTCGGCAGCCAGGTCATCACCGCATGGTAGCCACCATGCGCCCCGAGGCCCA
Organism: Pseudomonas sp. FYR_7; assembly: GCF_043106155.1. Taxonomy (NCBI): domain Bacteria; kingdom Pseudomonadati; phylum Pseudomonadota; class Gammaproteobacteria; order Pseudomonadales; family Pseudomonadaceae; genus Pseudomonas; species Pseudomonas sp. FYR_7. Next base: position 12,155 of record NZ_JBICMI010000009.1, on the reverse strand, counting down.
GCAAGCCGCCCAGCAGCGTGACACGCAGCAGTTCAGGGCGAAAGATCCCGGCCATCGAGGCGAAGAAGCCCTGGGGAATGGCGTTCTGTTTCTGCAGGCGTTGAAAGCTGTCCGGTTCTGGCACGTTGCGACGCACCCAGATGATCAGCAACGACGGCAACAGGCCAACGAAGAACATCACACGCCAGGCGAATTCCTGCGGCACCAGCGAATAGATCAAGGTGAACAACGCCACCGCCAGGCCCCAGCCTACCGCCCAGGCGCTTTGCACCGTGCCCATGACCTTGCCGCGGTACTTGGGGTTGATGGTCTCGGCCATCAGCACGGCCCCGGCCGCCCACTCCCCACCAATGCCAAAGCCTTGCATGGCCTTGACGAACAGCAGTGGATAGAACCCTGTCACGAAAGCCGAGAGGAACGTGAAGCAGGAGAACCACAGGATCATCCATTGCAACGTGCGCACACGGCCGTACCGATCCGACAGGGTTCCGCCAAGCCAACCGCCGATCGCGGAGGTCACCAGGGTCAGGCCGCTGATCAGGCCCGCATCGCCTTTGGACAGCGAGAAAGCCGCGATCAGCGCGGGAATGGCCAGGCCGAACATCTGCACTTCCAGCGCATCGAGCGACCAGCCCCCAAAACAGGCCCAGAAGGTCTTGCGTTCGCGCGATGTTATTTGGCGGTACCAGCTGAACATGATTTTTATCCTTTTAATGGTGAGGGGTACGCTCGGTTGCATGCAGCGCAGGCAACCGAGCAGGCGAAGCCACTGCGCCCGGGTGACGGGGCGCAGGCAGGTAAAAAAAGGTTGAAACGGCGCGGTCAGCGAATATCGATGCGGTAACGGAAGTGCTGCGCGTGCCCTCGCGACCGGCGCCACTCCAGGGGCTTACCGGCGTAGTCACGGGCCAGCCGCTCGATCACCACGATCGGGCTGCCAGCCGGTACCTGCAGAAGGCGCCCGTGTACTTGATCCACGGCCTCGGCAGTCAGGGTCTCTTCGGCAGCAGCGACCACTTGCCCACACACCTGTTCGTAGATCGGGTAAAGCAACGGGCCCTTGCTATCCAGATCGGTCTCCAGCAGCAACTTAAACGGCTGGCGGGGCAGCCAGATGTCCTCGGCCAGCACGGGCTGGGCGTCGAGCAGACGAAGGCGCTGCAAGTGGATCACATCGGCTGCGGGGGCCAGCCCCAAGGCCTGGGCCACGGCAGACGGGGCCGCCACGACGTTCATTCCCAGGATGCGACTCATCGGCACGACACGCTCGCCGTTGACCGCCTCAAAGCGGAAGAAGCGAAACAGCGAGGATTGGAACTGTGGACGGCGGATGAAGGTGCCTCGCCCCTGCTGACGCTCAAGCACGCCTTCGGCCACCAGCGCATCGATGGCCTTGCGCACGGTGCCTACCGACAGGTCGAATTCGGTCGCCAGCGCAGCCTCGGTGGGAATCGCTTCACCGGGGTGCCAGCGATTGTTGGCAATCTGGGCTAACAGATGGTCGCGTAGCTGTTGGTAGCGTGGCAGTCGTGTGTCGCTGGCGAGTGGAAGCATGGGCGTGTTCTCGTCTTGTTATATATACATCTATATGAATTTTTCGGGAGTATTTGCTTCGCGGCATCATCTGTCAATCCTCCATCGGTCAACTGGCTTCGCCCGAGCCTGCAATTGGGGGCGTCATGCTGCGACCACCTGCCACTGCGACCATCGTCTGCGCTGACGGCGCGCCACCTGTCGTGCCAGACTGGTTGACCGGGCCTCGTTATCCATTAAGCGTCGGAGTCACCATGTCGTTGTCCAGCGGGCTGATCGCCGCGGTCGCCCTGGCCTATATGGCCGTCATGTTCGCCATCGCCTTCTATGGCGACCGGCGCAGCACCCCATTGCCGCCCAAATTGCGTGCCTGGGTGTACAGCCTGTCGCTGGCGGTGTATTGCACCAGCTGGACGTTCTTCGGCGCGGTCGGACAAGCGGCCGAGCAGCTGTGGGCATTCCTGCCGATCTACCTGGGGCCGGTATTGCTCCTGGTCTTCGCACCCTGGGTGGTGCAGAAGATGGTGCTGATCAGCAAACAGCAGAACATCACTTCCATCGCCGACTTCATCGCCGCCCGCTACGGCAAGTCCCAGACGCTGGCCGTGGTGGTGGCCCTGATCTGCCTGGTGGGGGTGCTGCCCTACATCGCCTTGCAGCTCAAGGGCATCGTACTGGGCGTCAACCTGTTGATCGGCGCCAGTGCAGACGCCACCGGCACACGCGTACAGGACACAGCGCTAGTGGTGTCGCTGGTGCTGGCGTTGTTCGCCATCGTATTCGGCACGCGCAGCCTGGATGTCACCGAGCACCACCGGGGCATGGTGCTGGCGATCGCGTTCGAGTCGTTGATCAAGCTGCTGGCGTTTCTGGCCGTGGGGATCTTCGTCGTCTTTAACCTCTACGATGGGTTCGATGACCTGTTCACCCAGGCGCGCCAGTCCATCGAACTGCACGATTACTGGACGGAGACCATCAACTGGCCGTCGATGGTGGTCCAGACGGCCGTTGCCATGATGGCCATCATCTGCCTGCCACGGCAGTTTCATGTGACCGTTGTGGAAAACATCGAGCCGCAGGACATGCGCCTGGCACGCTGGGTGTTCCCGATTTACCTGGCCCTGGCCGCCCTGTTCGTGGTGCCCATCGCCCTGGCGGGGCAGATGCTGCTGCCGGGTACGGTGATATCGGACTCATTCGTGATCAGCCTGCCCCTGGCCGAGGCACACCCCAGCCTGGCGCTGCTGGCATTCATCGGTGGCGCGTCAGCTGCTACCGGCATGGTCATCGTCGAAGCGGTAGCGCTGTCGACCATGGTGTCCAACGACATGCTGCTGCCCTGGTTGCTGCGTCGCAACAACGCCGAGCGACCATTCGAGGTGTTCCGGCACTGGATGCTTTCGGTTCGGCGGGTCACCATCGTGGTCATCCTGCTGCTGGCGTACGTCAGTTACCGCCTGCTGGGCTCCACGGCCAGCCTGGCGACCATCGGCCAGATCGCGTTCGCCGCCGTGACCCAATTGACGCCCGCCATGCTCGGCGCGCTGTACTGGAAGCAGGCCAACCGCCGGGGCGTTTTTGCAGGCCTGGCGGCGGGTATTTTCCTGTGGTTCTACACCCTGGTGCTGCCCATCGCCGCCCACAGCCTGGGCTGGTCGCTGCAGGTGTTTCCAGGGTTGGCGTGGTTGCATGGCAACCCGTTGAATCTGCCGATCAGCCCGCTGACCCAAGGCGTGGTGCTGTCGCTTGCCGGCAACTTCACCCTGTTTGCCTGGGTCTCGCTGCTGTCGCGTACCCGCGTGTCCGAGCATTGGCAAGCGGGCCGCTTCATTGGCCAGCAGACCAGCGCCCGCCCCAGCAGCAAGCCGCTGCTGGCGGTGCAGATCGACGACCTGCTGACCCTGGCGTCGCGTTTCGTGGGTGAGGAGCGCGCGCGGCAGAGCTTCATTCGGTTCGCCTATCGCCAGGGCAAGGGCTTCAACCCCAACCAGAACGCCGACGGTGACTGGATCGAACACACCGAGCGGTTGTTGGCCGGTGTCCTGGGCAGTTCGTCTACCCGTGCAGTGGTCAAGGCAGCCATCGAGGGCCGCGACATGCAGCTCGAAGACGTGGTGCGCATTGCCGATGAAGCGAGCGAGGTGCTGCAGTTCAACCGGGCGTTGCTGCAGGGCGCCATCGAGAACATCAACCAGGGCATCAGTGTGGTCGACCAGAACCTGCACCTGGTGGCCTGGAACCGGCGTTACCTTGAGCTGTTCAATTACCCGGACGGGCTGATCAGCGTGGGACGGCCCATTGCCGACATCATTCGCTATAACGCTGAGCGCGGCCTGTGCGGCCCAGGGGAAGCCCAGGTGCACGTGGCCCGGCGTCTGCACTGGATGCGCCAGGGCCGGGCTCACTCGTCCGAGCGGCTGTTCCCCAATGGGCGCGTGATCGAGTTGATCGGCAACCCGATGCCAGGTGGCGGTTTCGTCATGAGCTTTACCGACATCACGCCGTTTCGCGAAGCCGAGCAAGCGCTGCGCCACGCCAACGAGAGCCTTGAGCAACGCGTGGCAGAGCGCACCTACGAGCTGTCGCAACTGAACCAGGCGCTGACCGAAGCCAAGAGCCATGCCGAAGCGGTCAGCCAGTCCAAGACCCGCTTCCTGGCTGCGGTCAGCCACGACCTGATGCAGCCGCTCAACGCCGCCAGGCTGTTTTCTGCGGCCTTGTCGCAGCAAGCCGAAGGCATGACCGAAGAAGCCCGGCAACTGGTCCGGCACATGGACAGTTCACTGCGTTCGGCCGAGGAGCTGATCAGCGACCTGCTGGACATCTCGCGCCTGGAAAACGGCAAGATCACCCCCGACGCCAAGCCGTTTGCCCTGAACGAGCTGTTCGACACCCTTGGGGCGGAATTCAAGGTGTTGGCTGCCGAGAAAGGCCTGGCGTTTCGTCTGCGCGGTAGCCGCCTGCGGGTCAACAGTGACATCAAACTGCTGCGCCGTGTGCTGCAGAACTTCCTCACCAACGCCCTGCGCTATGGCAAGAGCCCGATCCTGCTGGGGGCTCGCCGCCAGGGCGAGCGCCTGTGGCTGGAAGTCTGGGACAGGGGGCCCGGCATCGCCGACGACAAGCTGCACGTGATCTTCCAGGAGTTCAAACGCCTGGACAGCCATCAGACCCGCGCCGAAAAAGGCCTGGGCCTGGGCCTGGCGATCGCTGACGGACTGTGCCGGGTCCTGGGCCACACACTGGAGGTACGTTCCTGGCCAGGCAAGGGGACAGTGTTCCGCGTAAGCGTACCGATCTCTCAACAACCAGCCCTCGTCACCTCGGCGGTAGAGCAGCGCAGCGAGCCGCTGGCCGGGCTGCAGGTGCTGTGCGTCGACAACGAAGACAGCATCCTGATTGGCATGAACAGCCTGCTCAGCCGCTGGGGCTGCCAGGTGTGGACCGCACGCAGCCGCAGCGAGTGCGAGGCGCTGCTGGCCGAGGGCATGCGTCCGCACCTGGCCTTGGTGGACTACCACCTGGATGAAGGCGACACCGGCACGCGCTTGATGGGCTGGCTACGCACTCGGTTGGGCGAACCGGTGCCTGGGGTGGTCATCAGCGCCGACGGCAGCAAGGAAACCGTCGCACTGGTGCATGCCGCAGGCCTGGACTATCTGCCCAAGCCGGTGAAGCCCGCTGCCTTGCGGGCCCTGCTCAACCGTCATCTGAGCCTGGTGCAGTAAGCGCCTGGTCGGGCGCTTCATCGGCGAAGGCGCGTTCGAGCAAGTCGGGCGCCAGGCTTTTGCTGGCCCGGGCGCCGAGCAGCTTGAGCTGCTCGCTGCGACTGACCAGGTTGCCGCGCCCTTCGCACAGTTTGTTACGGGCTGCCGCGTAGGCCTTGTCCACCTGTTGCAGGCGGCTGCCCAGTTCATCCAGGTCTTGGATAAACAGCACGAACTTGTCGTACAGCCACCCGGCACGTTCGGCGATTTCCCGGGCGTTCTGGCCTTGGCGTTCCTGCTTCCACAAACTGTCTATCACCCGCAACGTGGCCAGTAAGGTGGTGGGGCTGACGATGACGATTTGCCGGTCGAAGGCTTCCTGGAACAGGTTGGGCTCGGCCTGCAACGCCGCCGAGAACGCGGCCTCGATGGGCACGAACAGCAGCACGAAATCCAGGCTGTGCAGGCCTTCGAGACGGCTGTAGTCCTTGCTTGACAGGCCCTTGACGTGACTGCGCAGGGACTGGACGTGCTGCTTGAGCGCCGCCTCGTCGTTGCCTGACACGAACTGCTGGTAGGCCGTCAGGCTTACCTTGGCATCGACCACCACCTGTTTGTTGCCCGGCAACATGATCAGCACATCGGGCTGGAAGCGCTCACCGTCAGCGCTCTTGAGGCTGACCTGCGTCTGGTACTCCCTGCCCTTTTCGAGCCCTGCGTGTTCGAGCACGCGCTCCAGGATCAGCTCGCCCCAGTTACCCTGGGTTTTCTGCCCCTTGAGCGCCTGGGTGAGGTTGGTCGCTTCATCGGACAGGCGCAGGTTCAGTTGCTGCAGGCGCTCGAGCTCCTTGCCCAGCGAAAAGCGCTCGCGGGCTTCCTGCTGGTAGCTTTCCTCGACACGTTTTTCGAACGCCTGGATGCGCTCCTTCAATGGGTCGAGCAGTTGGCCAAGGTGCTGCTGGCTGGTCTGGGCAAAGCGCTGTTCGCGCTCATCGAAGATCTTGGTGGCCATGTCGGCAAACTGGGCACGCAGGGTATCGCGGGCCTCCTGCAGGTCCTCGAGACGCTGCTGGTGGCTTTCCTGCTGCTCTCGCAGCTCGGCTTCCAGGCGTGCGGCCTGAGACTCCAGGCGGCGCTGCTCTGCCTCGCGGGTAGCGCGCTCCAGGTTCCAGGCATGGGCGGCGTCGCGGGCATTGTCCCGCTCGATCTGCAGCAGCTCCAGCTCTCGGCCCTGGGCTGCAAGCTGCGTCTGCTTGAGGGTATTGGCTTCGCTGAGGTCACTGACTTCATCACGACTGGCATCGAGTTGCGCCTGCAAACCGGCCTGGGCCAGCTGCGCTGCGTTCAGACGCTCCTCAAGCAAGGCACGCTCGCCATGCCGTGCCGCATGCCGACGCTGCAGCTGCATGACCCACACCAGGCACGGTACCGCGCCCGCCACCAAGCCCAGCAGAATGCTGGCCAGATCCACTGTCATGGCTACCCCGGTCACTGTCTGGCAAATTCGCTGAAGCTTAACAGCCTGACCGGCAGGTTGCCCGCGGCGTTGTCACATGCAGGAGTGATCAGCGCCCGAACCACTGACGCAGCAAACGGCGGGCCTCCTGGGATCCCTTCCCGGCCGCCAACTCCAGCCAGCTGCGAGCCTGCTCGGGCGCAGACGCCCGGCACGCTCGGGCATACTCCACCTGGGCGCGACAATCGCCTGCGCGTGCGGCCTGACGGAGCAGGTCATGGCCGATACGCCGATCACGGGCGCTGCCGCAGTCGCGGCAAAGCATCTGTCCCAGGCGGCTTTGAGCCACCACCACACCCTCGCGCGCTGGGCGCTTGAGCAACCGCCCAGCCAGGTGCTTGACCTGTGGTTTGTCGCCCAAACGCGAACTGTCGAGTAGCCACAGGGCAACTTTGAGCGTGAACCGTCCAGGGCGCTGTGCAGACGAGGGCATGGGGCTGGCGAGTTGTTTGCTGCGAGACTTCATGAGCGGCAGGTCAGGCAAATCGAAAAGCGCGCCACTCTACCGGTTTTTGACGTGCCGGCCTAATGCCGAGGACTTTTTTATAAAAATTTCATGTGATTGTTTCTTGACGTTTGCAAGACGATGGATGGTCATGCGAACTGGTCTGATTTTTGGCAAGACCCGAGACAATTTGGCGCCAACCCCGCACTAGAGCAAGCGGCGACGACAATCCACAGTTCCTGTGGATAAGTCGGTGGACAACACCCTATTCCCCCCCGCCAAGCCCCGAATTACGGGGGCTGCTGTCAAACTGACGATTTTTTCACCAACAAAAAATAGTGTTTTTTTTCATTGACTTAACTGGCCAGTCAAGTCATTGGCGACCGGAGCGGAAGGTAGGACGCGTTTGATACAAATCATCCTTTCGGTGTGAACAAGCCCCGGCCGGGCATCCGTTCGTGTGTCAGGCAGGCGTTCTAGGCATCCTCTAAGCGTGCTCTACCCCCTTCCCACCGGCAAAATTAAGGGCCATACTGCTCGGCTACCCAAGCGCTTCCAGGGCTTGCCTTCATTGAAAGGTTCAGGTAGGATGCGCCTCGTTAGTACCAAGCTGAAAGTCAATTCTGGCCAACAATGTCCTTGCAGATTCGCTTTCCCAACAGCGCGCTGCTGAAACCAGGACCGGCCCTTTCGATGACTCGCCCGCAGCCGATATGCTGCCGCGACATCCATCACGAGACTAATTGATCAGGATCCCGCACGAAGGCCCAGAACCTTGGCCCCGTGTGCTGCCTGTCCTCTGAAGTACCTACCAGTCAGCCCAAGCGCCCACTTTTGATTGCGCTCCTTCTGGCTGCTTTGTTCCAGCAGGTTCTCTCGTCCCTTAATAAAGACGTCACTGGAACGTTTCTATGATGCACGGATCTACTCCCCGTGTTTAATGCAGGAACCTCCAATAATATGCAAACTCAACATCAAATCCAGGCTGCAATCGGTACCCTATCCCAAGCGTTCTCGCCGCTGAAATGCTTGCTCGTTGCACCACGCAAGGGCAGCTTCAGCTTCACGCTGGTGGACGAACACGGTATCGCCTGCCACACCGAACGTCTGTACCACGAGCAGTACAGCCGCAGCGAACCGCTGCAGGCCGTTATCGCCCGTACCCGCCAGTCACTCACCGCGTGAGCGGTGAATGCTGCGGCATTCACCTGTCAGATACACCCCCCTCCCCGCTTGCCTGTACAAATCCAGCGTAATTGCCTTCGGGTATATCGCTCGGGTTGTCAGGCAGCAATCGATTTAAAAACAGCCCTTTACATCATTCTTATCACACTACACTTCAACTCGAGCGGTGCACGCCGCTTCCGGCGGGCCTGACCGTTCATCCAGCTGCCAAGCGCCTGCGCCCGTCGGTCTCTTACTGCTCGGGGGCACCATGGGTATTGCGGCCAAAGAATTACGTCAGCATGTCATCAGGCCCACACTGATCTACCTTGACCGCCACTGCGTCAGCGCCGAAATGTTGTTGCTCGGCATTGCTGCCTGCCAGTCGGCATTGGGGTCGGCGCTGCACGGTAGACGTGGGCATGGTCTCTTTCGCATAGATGACCAGCGTCATCGGACGCTCTGGGACGATTACCTGGCACGCGACCCCGACTTGGCCAGCCGTGTACGCGGCCTGGCCAGCCAGCATGCCTTCCTGGGCGGACCCGACCTGGAACTTACCGTGAACCTGCGCTACGCCACCGCCATTGCCTGGCTACTTGTCGAAGCCCAGGTTGTGACCTTGCCTGCAGTGGACGACCGGATAGGCCAGGCGCGCATCTGGCGTCAGATTTTCAACCCCCAAGGTCGCTTGCGAGACTTCACAGAAGCCTGGCAAGCCTGCGTGGATCAGAAACTGCCAGTGGCTTCTTGAGACGGTTCTTACAGACTCAACTGAGAAAAGGAATTTTAGTCGGATTGTCCTACAAAACCGCTCTATCTCCTGCGATTGCGCCTATAGCGCGGCGCGTGATTTGTTGGTAGCTTTTCGCCTCGGAGATCCCAAGGAGTTCTAATAATGAAAAAAGTAATGCTCAAAACCTCCCTTGGCGTTGCTGTTGCGCTCGCTTCGAGCCAACTGTTCGCCAGCGGCTTCGCGTTGAACGAACAAAGCGTCAGCAGCATGGGGACAGGTTTCGCGGGACGTTCCTCTTCTGCCGAGGATGCCAGCACCGTATACGGCAACCCGGCCGGCATGTCCCGCCTCAAGCGCCAGCAGGTCACCGTCGGTGGCGCAGCGGTCATCGCCAAAACCGATATCTCGGGGCCTGGCAGCAACCTTGGGGGGGAAACTGACGGTGACATGGTACCGGTGGTCGGCGTACCCATGGGTTACTACGTCAAGCCCATCGACGATCACTGGACCGTCGGCTTCGGTGTCTACGTGCCATTCGGTCTGGTCACCGACTACGGCAGTGACGACGCGGCGCGTTATTGGGGCAAGAAAAGCCACGTGGAAGTGGTGACATTCCAGCCTACCGTCAGCTACGCCTTCAATGACAAGGTGTCGATCGGCTTCGGCCCGACCTTCAACCGGATCAAGGGCGAACTGGGTTCCAACCTGATCAACCCGGCCACTCCCGGGCGCAACGACGGTGAAGTCAAGATCAAAGGCGACGACACGGCGGTCGGCTACAACATCGGCCTGATGGTGCAAGCCACCGACCGCACGCGCATCGGCCTGACCTATCACTCCATGGTCGACTACAAGCTCGAGGGCAAGACCAAGGTCAACACCCCGCTGATCGGACCTTTCAGCGGCAGCAAGTTCGATGCCTCGCTCAAGATCAAGACGCCGGAGTCGGTGGACCTTTCGGTCACTCATGAGCTCGACGATCAGTGGACGCTGTACGCCGGCAGCACTTGGACGCGCTGGAGCCGTCTGAAGGACATCACTGTACAGAACGATGTCCCGCGCCCATTGATCGGCTCAGCCTTCCAGACCATTTCGGAAGAACAGAACTGGCATGACACCTGGGCCCACGCCGTGGGTGCGTCGTACAAGGTCAACAAGGAGTGGGTGCTGCGCACCGGCTTCACCGTCGACCAGTCGCCGACCAACAACCAGGATCGCTCGCCGCGCATCCCCACAGGCGATCGCAAGATCTTCAGCCTGGGCGCCGGCTGGAGCCCGAGCGAGGACATGACCATCGACGTGGCGTATTCCTACCTGTGGGAAGAAGACACCAAGGTCAATCAGGTCAGCGCCACCAAGGGCGCCTACCGTGCCAAGTACGAGAACAGCGCGCACGGTGTAGGGGCATCCCTCACTTACCGCTTCTGATCATTCCCGCTACTGGAAAACCGCCCTCGTGGCGGTTTTTTCATGTTGGCACTTGCCAATCTTCGCCAAGACGGTCGCGCAGGTAATGCATGAAGGCGTTTACCTTGCTCGTGAGTGCGAAGCGATCGGCCACGCAGAGATAAACGTCCATGGGTTCTGTCTGCGCGTACGCCTGTCCGTCAGGGCTGTATTCGAACAGCGGCACCAGGGCACCGCAAGCCAGGTGCGGACGTGCAATGAACGCAGCCAGGCGAGTGATGCCGCCGTCATGCACCGCCATCTGCGTGAGCGCATCGATGTCGTCGCAGATGAGCACGTCGCCGAATTCGGGCTCCAGGCGCTGCCCATCACGCATGAACCCCCAACGCAACAGACGGCCATCGACCGGGTAGCGAAACACCAGACAACGGTGGTTGCGCAGGGCCTCTGGCGTTTGCGGTACACCGGCACTGGCCAGATACCCTGGCGCTGCACAGCAGACGAAAGGAATGCGGGCGATGTGCTTGGCGACCAGGTGCTCGTCCAGCTGGGGCGTGATGCGCAGGCTGACATCGATACCTTCACGTGCGTGGTCAACCTTTCTGTCGCTCATGACCAGCTCGATCGAGATACGCGGGTACAGCTCGCTGAACGCAGGTATCAGTGGCGCCAGGACGTGACGACCGAACGCGGAGGTCGAAGCGATGCACAGCCGACCTTGGGGCTCGGTTTCAGGCGTCATCACCGCTTGCTCAGCGCGCGCCAGGTCACGCTCTATCAGCCTGACATGCTTGTAGTACTGGGTGCCGGCGGGAGTCAGGGTCATGCGCCGCGTTGTGCGGGTCAGCAGGCGGACCTGCAGGTGTCCTTCAAGACGCGCCAGGTTCTGGCTCACGGCGGCTGGGCTGATGCCCAGGCTGCGGGCGCCCGCAGCAATACTTCCCGCTTCGACGACCTTGATGAAGCTGCGGATGGCGTTGAGCAGGTCCATGCTATGCCCTTGGGATTCGTAAGTTTTGCTTTATAAAGGACTAAGGCGCAGCGGTCTACTGGGGGAGCGCCGTGGGTTGATAGGGTAACGCCTCAATCGGACTCCAGGAGGTCGCATGACTGATGCCACTCAAAGCCGTCGCCGCAGACTGCATGTGAATGCCACGCCGTATGTGTTTGCCTTTTACATGTCGGCCATCATGGCGTTGCTGATGTGTTTCGTGATTACAGCAGCTAACGCCGGAATTGATCAGGATTATATAAGCAACGTGTTGAAAGCCTATCGATTGGCAATGCCGGTAGCCTTTGTTTGCGTGTTGATTGTAAGACCGATTGTGGGAAGGCTGGTTGCGATGACCGTGTATGCGGGTTGAATCGTGATGCAGCTGCCATTGTGGATAGATAGATAGATCATCAACAATTACTACCCAGGGCACTCTAGCCAATAAACCCCCGCAATAACTAACGCCAATTGCTCTTGCTCTTGCTCTTGCTCTTGCTCTTGCTCTTGCTCTTGCTCTTGATCTTGCTCTTGATCTTGATCTTGATCTTGATCTTGATCTTGATCTTGATCTTGATCTTGATCTTGATCTTGATCTTGATCTTGATCTTGATCTTGATCTTGATCTTGATCTTGATCTTGCTTTGGCTTTGGCT
>NZ_JBICMI010000008.1:0-13384 GCF_043106155.1 Pseudomonas sp. FYR_7 | reverse complement strand
ATCGCGGCCGGTCCCGCGCCCCGGCAATATGTGCTGCGAAGCTGAAATGCTGGGGCCGCTGCGCGGCCCATCGCGGCACAAGGCCGCTCCCACCCGGAAATCGGCTAGCCTCCATAAACGGCGCTAGGCCGTTACTTCTGCATGATCCAGGCCTGCGCTATCTCAGCCAATACAGGACCAAGGTAGATACCGTCTTGACCCTCAAATCGCACCTGCGAGGTGAGGATCAAGACGGTATCTACACCGGTAAAGCGTAGCCTTCGAGGGATGTGCCACGATTCATCACGCGGCATAGCTAGATGTTGATGCTTCCAATTAGAGAAAGGCTGAATTAAACAATAGCCTCCCAGGCTCCTTCAACCCGCCACCATGGCAAACCCCACCCCAAACCGATTCCACGCATTGATCGTCGCGATAGCCAAGGTCAGATTCACCACCTCGGCTGGCTCGAAGTGCTCCAGCAACGCCTCATACTCCCCCTGCGGGGCGCCACAATCGGCCAGCCGGGTCAGGCTCTCAACCCAGGTCAGCGCCGCTCGCTCACGCCCCGTGAAGTAGGTCGTCTCCCGCCACACACACAACGTCTGCAGGCGCGCCTCGCGCTCGCCGGCCTTGCGCGCGTCGTTGGCATGCAGATTGACGCAGTACGCGCAGCCATTGATCTGCGAGGCGCGTAAGCGCACCAGTTCAAGCAGATCGTGCTCAAGGCCCGTGCGGGTCAGCGCCTGCTCCAGGGCTGCCATGGCCTTGTAGGCGTCAGGGGCTTGTTTCGACCAGTCGATGCGGTGTTGCATGGCGCTCTCCAGAAACGCTTTAGGGTGGCGTCACGATACCCTCGGGCACCGATACGTCCGATAGCCAATCCGCTCATCTTCGGGGAGGCCAATCCTGCCATTCGCATCCCCACTGACAGGCATCCAATCTCTTCATTTCTGCCACTGCCACCGACTCGGGATAATGACCCGTCCCATCCAAGGAGATCGAGCCATGCCAGAAGTCCGTTTCATGCGCGAGGCCCTCGAACTGGCACGCGCCAACATCGCAGCCGGAGGTCGGCCGTTCGGTGCCGTCCTGGTGTACCAAGGCCAGGTTGTGGCGCGCGGTGTCAATGAGATACACCGCTCACAAGACCCGACCACCCATGCCGAGATGCAAGTCATCCGCCAGGCCAGCCAGGCGCTGGGGCGCGCCCGTCTTGACGGCGCCCAGGTGTATGCCAGCGGCCACCCATGCCCCATGTGCCTGGCGGCCATGCACCTGTGCGGTATCAGCCAGGCCTGGTTCGCCTATGACAACGACGAAGGCCAGCCTTACGGGCTGTCCACCGCTGACTTGTACGCGCAGATGACGCGTGCGCCCCAGCAGCAGTCATTGCCGCTGCGCGCCTTCAAACCCGACGACGAAAGCGGGCTGTACGCTCAGTGGCAACAGGCCAACGATCAATGACAGTAGTCTGGAGAGCGATGCTGGTCGTGCTGCTGGCCTTGAACCTGCGCCCCATCCTGACCAGCATCGGCCCTTTGCTCGAGCCAATGCGCATCAGTACCGGCCTGGGTTATCAGCAAGCGGCATTGCTGACGGCGCTGCCGGTGTTGTGCATGGGAGCGGTTCCGTTACTGCACCCTTGGTCACGCCGATGGCTGAGCGAACACGCCGGCATGCTCGGTGGTTTGGCGGCCATCGCGCTGGCGTGCCTCTGGCGGTTGCAACTTCAAAGTGCCTGGGCACTGGTTGCCAGCGCCGTGCTTGCCGGCGTGGGCGTGGCGGTGGTGCAGGGCATGATGCCAGGGTTGGTCAATCGCTGGTTTCCGGGGCGCCTTGCTGGCGCAATGGGCCTGTACTCGGCTGCCTTGATGAGCGGCGGCGGGCTGGCTGCTGTGCTGGGCCCGCACCTGGCTGAGTATTCCGGGCAATGGCAACTGGGCCTGGGGGCCTGGGCCGCACCGGCGATGCTTGCCCTGCTGGCATGGCTCATCCTGCGGCCACGCAACATACAGTCCCCAGTGTTCAAAGGAAACGGCGGGCACTGGTTTGGCAACCGACGGGCCTGGTTGCTGGCCGTGTACTTCGGTTTGATCAATGGCGGCTACACCAGCATGGTCGCCTGGCTGCCAGCGTTTTATCTGGAGCAGGGAGGCAGCGCACAGGGAGGCGCCGACCTGGTGGGGCTGATGACCCTATTCCAGGTACTGGGCGCATTGGGCCTGCCGCTGCTGCTCAGGCGCTGGGTGGATCGGCGCCCAGGCCTTGCGCTGGCGCTGTCGATTCAACTGGTAGGGTTCATGGGGTTACTGATGGCACCCACCGCCGCACCAGGGCTTTGGGTAGCGTTGATCGGGTTCGGGCTGGGCGCCTGTTTCAGCCAAAGCCTGACCCTGACCCTCGAACATCTTCCTACGCCAGCCGAAGCCGGCGGCCTGGCGGGATTCGTCCAGGGTATCGGCTTCATCATCACCGGCTGTGTGCCGTACATCATCGGGTGGCTGCGTGCGCTCGACGGTGATTTTCAAAGCGCGTGGACCGTGCTCACGGCCAGCGTGTTGACGATGCTGCTGGTGACGATAGCCTTCAGCCCGCAGAGCTACGCGAAGGCGCTAGCTCGACCCGTCCCGGTCGATAACATCGATGCCCTCAGCTGATCCGCCGCAGGGTATCGCGCAGTCGGTCGAATGCTGGGTCGATGTCGAGCATTTCAATGGCACCAAAGCCCATCAACAGCCCCGGACGCACTAGCGTTTCATTGAAGAACGGGGCGAGCGAGTAAATGCCCAGATCGACCTTGCGTGCCTGTTCGACCAGGTGCTCCACGTCGAGCCCCGTTTGCACCAAGGCACTTAGATGAAACCCCGCCTCGGCGGGAATGGCCCTGAGCCAAGGGGCAAGGTCGTCGTCCAGACGCTGCAACACGCGATCGCGACGCGCGCTGTATACCTCATGGCAACGGCGGATGTGCCGGTTCAGATGCCCCTGTTCCACGAAGCGGGCCAGGGCCCACTGCAGCACGGTCGGGCTGTGCCAGTCGCTCAATTGCTTGGCCACGCAACTGGCCTTGAGCACGGCTTCTGGCAAAACGGCATAACCCAGGCGCAACTCCGGGAGCAGGGTCTTGGAGAACGTGCCGACGTAAGCCACAAGGCCCTGGGTGTCCAGGCGTTGCAGCGCATCGGCCCTAGGCCCCAGATAGCGGAATTCGCAGTCGTAGTCGTCCTCGATGATCAGCGCACCCAACGCGGCTGCCCGGGCCAGCAGCGCTCGCCGGCGTGTCTCGCCCATCGGCATGCCCAATGGGAACTGGTGCGAAGGCGTGACATAGATCAGCCGCGTGCCCTCGGCAATCTGGTCAACGCACAAACCTTCTTCATCCACCGGCACCCCCTGCAGCTGGGCGCCCAAGGCCAGGAACAACTGCCGTGCCGGCGGATACCCCGGGTCCTCCATGGCGACCTTGCAGCCAGGCTCCACCAGCACCCTGGCGATCAGGTCCAGGGCCTGCTGGGCGCCGTTGCACACAAGTATATCGTCAGCCGTGCAGTGCACGCCCCGGGCGTAGGCGATGTGGTGGGCGATGACCTCGCGCAGTTCCGCAAGGCCCTGGGCTGGGAAATGCCGCTGTGGATGATGCTGGCTTCGCCGCACGGCGTAGTTCAGGCAGCTGCGCCACAGGTCGAACGGGAATAGCGCCTTGCTCGCCACACCGCCGATGAAGTCATAACGCACCCCCAATTGCGCTTGACGTTGGCCCAGTACGGTGGCGCGGGATTGCCAGCGCCTGAGCGACGCATCGCCGGCAAGGGTCAAGGCGCTTGGCGGCGCGCTGCGCTTGGGTGCAAGCGCATTGATGAACGTACCCCGGCCGACTACCGCGCTCAGCAGGTTGTCCTGGGTAAGGCGTGCATAGGCGTCCGCGACGGTCTTGCGCGACACTCCCAATTGCTCGGCCAGCAAGCGGCTGGGCGGCAACTGGCTGCCAGCCGCCAGGTGACCGCATTCGATGCCTGCGCGCAACTGCGCGTAGAGCTGGGCAGCCAAGCCTTTGCGGCCCTCCAGGCGAATATGCAGTTCCATGAAGCATTCCAAAGCAAGAGAGCGCTCAGGATAGCGGATTGCGTACGGCGAGGTGCCTGCTCACGCAGCAGCAAGACTGCTTAGGCCCTGGTCATGCTCACCGTGATGTAGCCTTTGCCCGAGAGAATGATGCGGATGCGGGTTTCGTCGGCAGGGGCGCTACGGCAGCGCTTGATCTGAACCCCTTCCACGGCGGCGGCCTTCATGTGATGGGTGATGGCCCGGCCCCGAGCATCGAAAAACGCTTCGCTGGCGAGCAGTTCGATTCGCTCGATCAGTTGCCTGGATGGCTCGTCGGTGACGCAGAAGAACATGACGCCAGACAGATGAGGGTCCTGGTCTGGGTTGGCCAGGTCATGGGTGAGCAGTTCGCGCAGGTGGCTGCGCAGTTCGGCAAGAAGGTGCGGGTTGGCGAGCATGCGCAGCGTCCTGTGTGGGGGCGACTGCGTCGATCATGTTTTTTGCTCTGCCAAGCGACAAGTAGGACGGTTCCTAGGTTGGCCGGTGAAAAATCCCAATCAAGTAAATGGGCGAAGATGAAGCTTACCCAGGACGAGATGCACAAGGCGGCAGGGGGTGCCTATCCCTCGTTCGCCCCGGCGCGCTCTTCTGCGTGCCTGAGCGCCTCTTCGACGATCTCCACCCAGTGCCGAACCGCGGTGCGCCCTGCGCCATTCAAATGCACCTGGCAGCCGATGTTGGCGGTGGCTATCTCGTCCGGTTGCCCGCGTTCCAGAGCGTCCAGCCGGTTGTCGCGCAGCTGCCTGGACAACTCTGGCTGGGTCAGCGAATAGGTGCCTGCCGAGCCACAGCACAGGTGGGCATCGGTGACCGGAGTCAGGGTAAACCCCAGCCGGATCAATAGCGCTTCCACAGCGCCACCCAGTTTCAAGGCATGTTGCAGAGTGCACGGACAGTGAAACGCCAGGCGCCGTCCGGCGGGCACCGCCAGCTGCTCGACGGGCGCATCCCCCAGGACTTCCACCAAGTCACGGCACAGGCTGCTGACCCGCGCCGCCTTGGCTGCATAGGCCGGGTCAGCAGCCAACAGGTGAGCATACTCGCGCACGAACGCGGCGCAGCCGCTTGCTGGGATCACGATAGCCTCGACGCCCGCCTCAACGGCTGGCCACCAGGCATCGATGCGCCGCCGTGCGCGCTGCAAACCTTGCGCTTGGGCGTTGAGGTGGTAGTCCACTGCTCCACAGCAACCCTCGGCCGGTGCAGGGGTCACGCTGATACCGAGGCGATCGAGCAGGCGCGCCGCCGAGGCGTTGGTCGCCGGTGACAATGCCGGTTGCACACACCCCTCGAGCATCAGGACACGCCGCGGATGGCGCACCGCCGGGCGCATCAGGTCAGCCGCCTTTTGCAAATGCACCTTTTGCTGGGCCTGCGCCGGTAGCCAGGGGCGCAGGGCTTGGCCAGTTCGCAGCAGGGCCTTGAAAACGGCGGGGCGCACCATCGCAAAGCGCAGGCCGTGACGTAACAGGCGCTGGCCCAGTGGTCGTGGCACCTGCTGCTCCACGACGGCCCGGCCAATGTCCAGCAGGTCGTGGTAACGCACACCCGACGGGCAAGTGGTTTCGCAGCTGCGGCACGACAGGCATCGGTCCAGATGAGATTGAGTACTGGTAGTGGCGGGCTGGCCTTCGAGCACCTGCTTGATCAGGTAGATGCGCCCGCGCGGGCCATCGAGCTCATCGCCAAGCAGCTGGTAGGTGGGGCAGGTCGCTGTGCAGAAGCCGCAATGTACGCACGCGCGCAGGATGCGTTCTGCCTCCTCGGCGCGCTCGAGTGTGCGTGCGCTGTCACTCAAGTTGGTCTGCATGGGCTGCCCTCAGAGGTCCGGGTACAGACGGCCAGGATTGAAGATGCGCTTGGGGTCCAGTTGGGCCTTGAGGCTCCGGTGGTAGCGCATCAGCGGCTCTGACAAGGGCGGGTAGGGGGCCTGGCCTGGGGTGAGGCACAGCGCGTGGCCACCCGCCTGTTCGGCGATGCGGTGAATGACATGGGCTGGGGCGTCTGTCCGCAGCCAGCGCTGGGCGCCTGCCCAGTCCAGCCATTGGCGTCCCGGCAGGTGCAGTTCCCCTGTTGCGAGGGGTACCGACACACGCCACAAGGGCTCGCTGCCCTGGGTGAAGAATGCCAGGCGCTGCTCACGCAGTTGCGTCCAGAACTCGCCGTCCACGTACTCGCCCCCCAGGCGCTGGCGGGCCGACGCTACCGAACCCTCGCCACCTTCCAGGCGCACGAACAATGCTTGTCCATCGTGGCAGGCACCACTGAGCGGCAGTGGTTCCGAGCTCCAGCGCGTGAGCGCGGCCAAGGCCTGGCTCCGATCCATTCCAAGGCGCAGGCTTACGCAGTGCCGCGGCACGGGCAGGACTTTAAGCGACACCTCGGTCAGCACACCCAGGCAGCCGAAACTGCCTGCCAGCAACCGTGAAAGGTCATACCCGGCCACGTTTTTCATCACTTGGCCACCGAAGCGCAGCACGCTGCCCTGGCCTGTGATTACCTGGGTGCCCAGCACGAAGTCACGGACCGATCCTGACCAGGGCCGCCTGGGCCCGGACAAGCCAGCCGCCACCATGCCGCCCAAGGTGGCACCCGGGCCCAGGTGCGGTGGCTCGCAAGCCAGCATCTGACCGTTTTCCTGCAACGCCGCCTCGATGTCGCGCAACGGCGTACCGGCGCGAGCCGTCAGCACCAGCTCCGTGGGGTCGTAACTGACGATGCCGCGATGGCCGCGTGTATCGAGCACTTGCCCGTTGACGGCATGGCCGATCATGGCCTTGCTGCCACTGCCCTGGATGCGCAAGGGCGTACCAGCATCCAGCGCCTGGCGAACCTGCTCGAGCAACGCCTGGCTTGCATCCTGGTCCGTGCCCATCAAAACCGCTCCAGCGCAGGGAAGGGCAACTGCCCATGGTGCACGTGCAGCGCACCGAATTCGGCGCAGCGGTGCAGCGTGGGAATGTTCTTGCCAGGGTTGAGCAAGCTCTGCGGGTCGAATGCAGCCTTGACGGCGTGAAACACCCGCAGCTCGTCATGGGTGAACTGGGCGCACATCTGGTTGATCTTCTCCCGGCCGACCCCATGCTCCCCGGTGATGCTCCCACCAACGGCCACGCACAGCTCCAGGATTTTTCCACCCAGGGACTCGGCCCGCTCCAGCTCGCCAGGCTGGTTGGCGTCGAACAGGATCAGCGGGTGCATATTGCCGTCACCTGCATGGAACACATTGGCCACCCGCAGCCTATGCTCGCGCGCCATTTCACTAATCCGCACCAGCACGCGGGGCAGCTCACGCCGCGGAATCGTACCGTCCATGCAGTAGTAGTCCGGGGACAAGCGGCCGACGGCAGGGAAGGCATTCTTGCGTCCTGCCCAGAACCGTGCACGCTGCGCCTCGTCACACGCCAGCCGCACCTCGCTGGCACCGGCCTGGGTGAACAGTGTGGCCACCCGTTCGCAGTCTTCGTGCACATCGGCCTCGACCCCGTCGAGTTCACACAAGAGGATGGCGGCTGCCTCCACTGGGTACCCGGCATGGATGAAGCTCTCGGCCGCCCGAATGGCCAGGTTATCCATCATTTCCAGGCCCCCGGGAATGATGCCGGCGGCAATGATGTGGGCAACGGACCGCGCGGCGTCCTCGACCCGGTCGAAGCTGGCAAGCAGAACCCGTGCCACGGGTGGCTTGGGTAGCAGCCGCACGGTCACCTCGGTGACGATCCCCAGCATGCCTTCGGAGCCGGTGAACAGTGCTAGAAGGTCGAACCCAGGGCTGTCGAGCGCATCGCTACCCAGGGTCAGCCGTTCACCTTCCACGGTAAGCACTTCCAGTTTGAGGATGTTGTGCACGGTCAGACCGTACTTCAGGCAATGCACGCCGCCTGCGTTTTCAGCGACATTGCCACCGATGGTGCAGGCGATCTGCGATGAAGGGTCGGGGGCGTAGTACAACCCGTAAGGGGCGGCGGCCTGGGAAATGGCCAAGTTGCGAACGCCCGGCTGGACCCGGGCGAAGCGGCCTTGGGGGCTGACTTCGAGAATACGATTGAGCCGCGCCATCACCAGCAACACGCCTTTGGCCAAGGGCATGGCACCGCCAGACAGCCCGGTCCCGGCGCCGCGAGCCACGACCGGTACGGTGAGCCGGTGGCAAAGCTGCAGCACACGCTGCACCTGGTCTACGCGCTCGGGTAACACCACCAGCAGCGGCACCGTACGGTACGCCGCCAGGCCGTCGCATTCATACGGCTTGAGGTCTTCATCGCGGTGGAGCACCTGAAGGTCAGGCAGTGCCTCGCGCAGGGACTGAACCAAAAGCTCGCGATCAACTGTCGGCAGCGCGCCGTCGACGTGTTCGTCATACAGCATCGTCATCTCACTTGGATGCGTTGTTCTTATAGGGTCATGACGAGTGTAGCCCCAGTCTGGACTTAGGGCTTGCGGGGCGGGCTACGACCGGCGCTGGCCACAACGAGGGCCAACGCCGGCGGCAGTCATTGCTGGGCGACCAGAGGGTCGTCCTGGGAGAGGATGGCGCGAGCGAGTTCTTCATCGTTGACTTGCAGGCCGGGGTGGTCCTTGCGTGCTTGCTGCAAGGCAGCTTCCACGTAGGCACCACGAATGGCACCACCGCTGGCGACGAACGCAGACAGCTCGTCACGGGCAGGAATGATGCGTTTGTCATCCTTGAACGTTGAGTACAGCGAAGCCGAGACACCGGCCGAAGTGGCAATGTCGCGGCCGTCGACGCGGGCCATGGCAGCGCCGGCAGGCAACAGAAGCAGCAGTGCGGGTACGAGGGCAAGTTGGCGCATGTCGTGTTCTCCAATAGGTGAAGCCCAGGGGATTACCACTATTGGTGAGAGGCTACGCATGCAGGTGGAGTTCCCTCACCGAAGCGTTAGCCGATGGTCTGCTCAGGCGGGGCAGGGTTGGGCGGGTCAACGGGCCTGGCCAACATCGACGTCAGGCCCGGATTGACCGCATCGCCACCGGTGTGCTCTGCTCAGCGGCCTACCCCAACAGCCACCGAGGGCTGCACCATGTCCGAGTACACGCTGCATTGTTTCGCCGAATCCGGCAATGCCTACAAGGCTGCGCTGATGCTCGAACTGACCGGCCAGGACTGGCAGCCGGTGTTCGTGGACTTCTTCAATGGCCAGACCCGCGACCCGATGTGGCGCGACGAGGTGAACGAGCAGGGTGAGGTGCCGGTGCTGATGCATGGGGGCACCTGCTTGACCCAGTCGGCGTTGATCCTCGACTACTTGAGCGCACAAACAGGCCAGTTCGGCCCCCAGAGTGAAGAAGAGCGGCGTGAGATCTGGCGCTGGATGCTGTTCGACAACCACAAGTTCACCAGCTACTACGCGGCGCTGCGCTTTTTGTTGTGCCTGAAGAAGACGGGCGAAACCGAGGTGACGACGTTCCTGCGCGAGCGAGCCGCCGCGGCCTACCGCATCGTCGATGCGCACCTGGCCGGCACACCGTTCATGGTCGGCGCGCGGGTGACCATCGCCGACTTGTCGCTGGCCGGTTATGTGTTCATGCCCGAGGACACCGGCATGAACGTGCAGCAGTACACGCACATCGAAGCCTGGAAAGCGCGACTGCAGGCGTTGCCGGGGTGGCAGCACCCTTACGATCTGATGCCCCGCGTTGCGCCCTGAACGCAAGGCCTGACCGCCTGCGGGCTTTGCTTTCAGCCGTGGGCAGGTGACTTGCCCGCCGAGCTGCCGGCGTATTCGGGCTTTAGATGACCTTGTTCGTCCAGCAGGTAGGCATCCATGACCTCACGCACTACCGGGCCTGCCACCCGCCCACCGGCTTCGCCGTTTTCGATCATCACCGCCACGACCACGCTGGGGTGCTCGGCCGGGGCGAACCCGACGAACAAGGCGTTGTCACGGTGTCGTTCCAGAGTCTTGTTGCGGTTGTAGCGTTCCCCTTGCTTGATGGCCACCACCTGGGCCGTGCCGCTCTTGCCGGCAATGCGGTATTGCGCGCCAGCGGCGGCAGCGCGCGCGATGCCGCGCGGGTCGTGCATGACCATTTGCATACCCTGGCTCACCTGATCCCAGGCGCGTTTGTCGTGCAGCACGATATCGGGCATGGGGTTAGGGTCGATGGGCGCATCGCCACCGACGGTCATCGCCAGGTGCGGGCGATGCCATACGCCTTTGCTGGCCAGCAGGCTGGTGGCTTGCGCCAGTTGCAATGGCGTGACCTGCATGTAGCCCTGACCAATACCCAGAATCAACGTTTCACCGGGGAACCAGGGCTGTCGGCGGGTCGCGCGCTTCCATTCGGCCGAAGGCATCAGCCCGGCCGCTTCTTCGAACATGTCCAGCGACACCTTCTGGCCAAGACCGAATTCGGCCATGTAGTCGTGCAGGCGCTCGATACCCAGTTTGTGCGCCAGGTCGTAGAAGTAGGTGTCGTTGGAACGCATGATCGCGGTGTACATGTCCACCCAGCCATCACCGCTGCGGTTCCAGTTACGGTATTTGTGATCGTAGTTGGGCAACTCGTAGTAACCCGGGTCGAACACGCGGTTGGCCGGCGTGATCACGCCGCTGTCCAGCCCGGCAATGGCCACTTCGGGTTTGACCGTCGACCCTGGGGCATACAGCCCGCGCAGCACGCGGTTGAACAGGGGGCGGTCGATGGAGTCGCGCAGTTGTGCGTACTGCTTGAAGCTGATGCCCTTGACGAACAGGTTGGGATCGAACCCCGGGTTGCTGACCATCGCCAGCACATCGCCGTTGGCCGGGTCCAGCACCACCACCGAGCCTCGGCGCTCGCCCAGGGCCTTTTCCGCCGCCAGTTGCAGGTGGGCATCGAGGGTCAGCACGATGTCCTGGCCTGGCGTGGGGGCCTTGTGATTGAGCACACGCATCACCCGGCCCTGGGCGTTGGTCTCGACTTCCTCATAGCCTACGTGGCCGTGCAACTGACTTTCATAAAAACGTTCGATGCCCGTCTTGCCGATCGACTGAGTCCCCCGGTACTCGGTGCCGTCCAGGGTCTTGGCCTCTTTTTCGTTGATGCGGCCTACGTACCCCACTGAATGGGCGAAGTGCTCGCCCAGCGGGTATTCGCGAATGAACTGCGGCTCCACCTCAAGGCCCGGCAGCCGGAACTGGTTGACGGCAATCAAGGCAATCTGCTCTTCGCTCAAGCCCACCATCAAGGTGACCGGCTCGAAGGGTTTGCGCCCGCGTCGCAGGTCCTTGTCGAACTGCTTGCGGTCCTCGTCATCCAGCCCCAGCACCTGGGTCAGGGTGTCGAGCACCTTGGCGCTGTCGCCGCCGGTCCGTTCACGGGTCATGGTCAGGTCGAAGCTGGGCTTGTTGTCGGCCAGCACAGTGCCATTGCGGTCGTAGATCAAGCCTCGCTCGGGTGCGATCGGCAGCACATGGACGCGATTGTTCTCCGACACGGCGCTTTGCTGGTCATGCTGGATGACTTGCAGCACATACAACCGACCAATCAGGATGGCGACTAGGCTGAAGACCAGCGCAGCGCAGGCCAGGAGCCGGCGGTTGACCAGGTGCTTTTCCTTTTCATGGTCCTTGAGGGGGATCGGTTGGGGCATGGGCTCTGTCTGTAGAAGGCTGGGCGGGCAGGCGTTGGTAACGGGCTGGTGCCGGGTGGGGCAGTGATGCTACGCAAGCTGCATGCCCGCCTCAAGGCGCCGCGCAGCGCGGTGAGGTGGGCCGCGCCCAGGCCGCCCGAGCCTGCGGGGCTCAAGCCTGCATGAAGATTTGTTCATCAGCCTGGCCGAGCACCGTCGTGCATGAGCGGGTTGGGCTTCAACGCGCTTGTCAGGCCCAGACGGGTATACTCCATGGCTTTTTCATGACGGAAGGTGCTCATGCGTCAGGTCCTGCTCATCGTGGACGTCCAGTCCACATTCAGCCCGCCGGAATGGTTGGTCGACGGCCTGCGACTGCTTTCGGCCAACATACCTACCATCGCCTCGGTCGAGTTGCACGATGAGCGAGTGACACCTTTCGAGCGGCAATTGGGCTGGCACCCGGCTGCCCAGGATGAAAGCCTGATCGAAGCCGATCGGGTGTTCATCAAGCATGGTTACGGACCGGGTAAAGAGATGATCGAGTACCTGCGCGGTCTCGGGGTGGAGCGTGTGCTGGTGAGCGGTTTGCAGACCGACACCTGTGTGCTGGCAGCCGGTTTCGCGCTGTTCGACGCTGGGTTGATGCCGACTCTGGTGACCGACATGACCGTCGGCTCCTCGCTGGATCGTTCGGCGAAGATGGGCATCGCCTTGTGGGAGCATCATTTCCGCCAGGTCATCACGTCCGCCGAAGTGCTGGCTGAGCTGGCCCAGCCGGGCAATCCTTGAGGACCGGCCCGGCTGAGTGCCAGCGTTTCAGGCGACGTCCACCAGCACGATCTCGCTGTCTTCCAGGGCGGTGACCTGCAGCAACGTTTCTTCGGCGATGGCCACGCCGTCCCGGGCATTGGCCTGCAGCCCATTGACCTCGATGCGGCCCTTGGCCGGGACGAGGTAACCGCGACGCTTGGGGTCGAACCGGTACTCGGCGGTTTCTCCGGCGCGCAGCGTTGCGGCGACCAGGCGGGCATCGGTACGAATCGGCAGGCTGCCTTCATCGCCATCTCTGCCACTGGCCAGGGTCACGAAGCCTTCGCCGCGTTCACCCTTGGGAAACGGGCGTGTACCCCAGGACGGTGCATCACCAGTGCGCTCGGGCACGATCCAGATCTGGAAAATGCGCGCCTCGCTGTCCTCTTGGTTGTACTCACTGTGCGCGATGCCTGTGCCGGCGCTCATCACCTGCACGTCGCCAGCCTCGGTCCGGCCCTTGTTGCCCAGGTTGTCTTCATGGGTAATGGCCCCTTCGCGCACGTAGGTGATGATTTCCATGTCCCGGTGAGGGTGGGGTGGGAACCCGCTGCCAGCGGCGATGATGTCGTCGTTCCAGACCCGCAGGTTGCCCCAGTGCATGCGGGCTGGGTCGTAGTACTCGGCGAACGAGAAGTGATGGTGCGCATCGAGCCAGCCGTGGTTGGCGGCGCCCAGGGTGTTGAATGGTCGTAGTTGAAGCATGATTGGACTCCTTCAAAAGGTGTAATAGGGCCATCATGCGCTTATGAAACATCTAAAATAAGCGTAAATATCGGCTCTATTTTATCGCTTTAATCGATATGTCTCTGAGCTATCGTCCAAAATGCCGTTGCCGTTGCCGTTGCCGTTGCCGTTGCCGTTGCCGTTGCCGTTGCCGTTGCCGTTGCCGTTGCCGTTGCTTTGGCT
>NZ_JBICMI010000089.1:0-366 GCF_043106155.1 Pseudomonas sp. FYR_7 | reverse complement strand
AGCAGCTTTACGATCCACCGGATACCGGGTTTTGGAAATCTTCACCGTCCTTGGCCTTCCTGGCCTTGGACGGTGATCCAGAAACAGCCCTCCTAAGCTCCCTCGCAGCTCGGCCAACCTTCTCCCCGTTGCCGATACCGGATTGGCAGCTGCCATAACGATCAGTTGCACCGCAATGTACTGGCAGGCGGGTTTAAAGCGTATGTCTGAAGGCGTTCGGCCAAAGGCTACTGCGGCCTGGCTGGCCTCTCGGCGGATGATGTTGTAAGCCAGCAGAAGCCCCCAGACTTCTTGATAAATCAGATCAATCTTCTTGCTGCGCAACGTCACCGCGTTCTGCTGCATTGAGCTTTTGATGTCTCGAAA
>NZ_JBICMI010000088.1:0-6003 GCF_043106155.1 Pseudomonas sp. FYR_7 | reverse complement strand
AGGCCGGGTTTTTGCAAAACGGCGTGCTGAATCAGAGCAACGAGCGGCCCTTGTTCGCAGCGATACGCATACGCAGCGCATTGAGCTTGATGAAGCCCGCCGCGTCTTCCTGGTTGTAGGCACCGCCGTCTTCTTCGAAGGTGGCGATGTTGGCATCGAACAACGAATCGTCGGATTTGCGGCCGACCACGGTAACGTTGCCCTTGTAGAGCTTCAGGCGTACGACACCGTTCACATTGACCTGGGACGCGTCGATCATCTGCTGGAGCATGACCCGCTCCGGGCTCCACCAGTAACCGGTGTAGATCAGGCTGGCGTACTTGGGCATCAGCTCGTCTTTGAGGTGAGCGACTTCGCGGTCCAGGGTGATCGATTCGATGGCGCGGTGCGCCTTGAGCATAATGGTGCCGCCAGGGGTCTCGTAGCAGCCACGCGACTTCATGCCCACGTAGCGGTTTTCGACGATGTCCAGTCGACCGATGCCGTTGGCGCCGCCGATACGGTTCAGATCGGCCAGCACGGTGGCCGGGCTCTTCTCTACGCCGTCAATTGCGACGATGTCGCCGTTGCGGTAGGTCAGCTCAAGGTAGGTTGCCTGGTCTGGGGCGTTTTCGGGCGAAACGCTCCAACGCCACATGTCTTCTTCATGCTCGGTCCAGGTATCTTCCAGGACGCCGCCTTCATAGGAGATGTGCAGCAGGTTGGCGTCCATCGAGTACGGCGACTTCTTCTTGCCATGACGCTCGATCGGGATACCGTGCTTCTCGGCGTAGTCCATCAGTTTCTCGCGCGAGAGCAGGTCCCATTCACGCCATGGCGCGATGACCTTGACGCCGGGCTTGAGGGCATAGGCGCCCAGTTCGAAACGAACCTGGTCGTTGCCTTTGCCGGTAGCGCCGTGGGAGATGGCGTCGGCACCGGTTTCGTTGGCGATTTCGATCAGACGCTTGGCGATCAGCGGACGGGCAATGGAAGTACCCAGCAGGTACTCGCCCTCATACACGGTGTTGGCGCGGAACATCGGGAATACGAAATCGCGCACGAATTCTTCGCGCAAATCGTCGATGTAGATTTCTTTGACGCCCATTGCCTGAGCCTTGGCACGCGCCGGCTCGACCTCTTCACCCTGCCCCAGGTCGGCGGTGAACGTCACCACTTCGCAGTTGTAGGTATCTTGCAGCCACTTGAGAATCACCGAAGTATCAAGGCCGCCAGAATACGCCAGTACGACCTTTTTTACGTCCGCCATGCCATCACTCCACGGGGTTGTACGGAAAAGGCCCGATTCTAACGGCGTTGAGGCTCAATTTATAGAGGCGCGACAGCTTCTGACGACAAAGCGACAAGAATTGTCGATGGCGCGACGGCCGCTACTTGGCAGTGGCGGGTTTGTCCGGGACCGACTTGGTGGCACTTGCAGCCTGCGCCGGGGCAGCGGAGGCAGCGGGGGCCTCGACCGCCTTTTGCGTGGGCTGCGCCTGGGCAGGGCCTCGCTCAAGTTCGATGTTGACCCGCCGGTTACGGGCGCGATTGCCGGCGCTGTTGTTCTTGACCAGCGGATAACGCTCGCCGTGGAAACGCACGGTTATCTGGCTTTCAGGCACGCCGTGGGCCATGAGGTAATCGGCGACCGCCAGTGCCCGCCGGCGGGACAGGTCGCGGTTGGTCAACCGATTGCCGCTGTTGTCGGAATGCCCGTCCAAGGCCACCTGATTGACGCTGGGGTCGGCCTTCATGTATTCGAGCAGCACATCGAGGCGGGTCTTGGCCGCCTGATCCAGCACGATGCCGCCACCGGGGAAGCCCACCTGGGTCTGACGCACCTGGTCGTAGTTCATCGGCAACAGCTTGCTGGCGCAGGCCTGGTAGTCACTGTAGGCCTTGGCGAAACTGACCGGCAGCACGCGCACTTCCATTGCCCGCCCGCCCTCCCCGGCGAAGTTGCGCACCACGGCGCTGCGGCCATCGAGCAGGCCGTTGATCAAGCGGCTGGCCTGGCCTTGGGAGGAGTTGAACAGCACGCCGGTACGTGCCATGCGCACATTGCCCAGGTTGATGTCCCCGCGCCCAGGTTGCCAGGGCGCTGCAGCAGCCAGCAAGGTGGCACCGCCGGCACCCATCGCATTGGTTTGTGAGCGCAGGCGGAACACCGGTTGCTCACCGGCACGGCGTACGAACTCACCGCTTCCGAAACCGTCTATCGGCTGGGTCAGCCGGCATTCGAACGCGTCACCCTCCACCGTCCAGGCAATGCGCTCCATGCGTGTCTGAAACGTCAAGGCACCGGCCGGCACGCTGGCAAACACGATAAACAGGGCTAGGTAACGCTGGCGCACGGCGGGCTCCACATAATTCGACACTCACCTTTACACTATCGGGCGGCCGCGGGAAAACTTGATACCTGTGCTCTGGAGGGGCTTTTCCGGTAGCATTACGGCTTGAGTTCGACCCGCCTGGAATCCTCAATGTCCGATCGCCTGACCCTTCTGCGCCCCGACGACTGGCACATCCATCTGCGTGATGGTGCCGTCCTGCCTCACACCGTTAGTGATGTGGCGCGCACCTTCGCCCGTGCCATCATCATGCCCAACCTGGTGCCGCCGGTGCGCAATGCCGCCGAAGCCGGGGCCTATCGTGACCGTATTCTGGCTGCTCGCCCGGCTGGCAGTCGGTTTGAGCCGTTGATGGTACTGTATCTCACCGACCGCACCACCCCACAAGACATCCGAGATGCCAAGGCTAGCGGTATCGTGCACGCCGCCAAGCTCTACCCGGCAGGCGCCACCACCAATTCCGATTCTGGCGTGACCAGCATCGACAATATTTTCCCGGCTATCGAGGCGCTGGCTGAAGTCGGCATGCCATTGCTGGTGCACGGCGAAGTCACGCGCAGCGAGATCGACGTGTTCGACCGTGAAAAGCGCTTCATCGACGAGCATATGCGCCGCCTGGTCGAGCGCTTCCCCTCGCTCAAGGTGGTCTTCGAGCACATTACCACCAGCGATGCGGCCCAGTTCGTGACCGAGGCTTCGGCCAACGTTGGCGCCACCATCACCGCGCAGCACTTGCTGTACAACCGCAACCATATGCTGGTGGGCGGCATACGGCCGCATTTCTATTGCCTGCCCATCCTCAAGCGCAACACGCATCAGGTGGCGTTGCTCGACGCCGCCACCAGCGGCAACCCG
Organism: Pseudomonas sp. FYR_7; assembly: GCF_043106155.1. Lineage (NCBI taxonomy): Bacteria > Pseudomonadati > Pseudomonadota > Gammaproteobacteria > Pseudomonadales > Pseudomonadaceae > Pseudomonas > Pseudomonas sp. FYR_7. The sequence goes on along the minus strand of NZ_JBICMI010000088.1, from coordinate 2,815 downwards.
AAGTTCTTCCTCGGCACCGACTCGGCTCCCCACGCCCGCCACGCCAAGGAAGCGGCGTGTGGATGCGCTGGCTGCTACACCGCCTATGCGGCCATCGAGCTCTATGCAGAGGCGTTCGAACAGCGCAACGCTCTGGACAAGCTCGAAGGCTTTGCCAGCCTGCACGGTCCTGCTTTCTACGGCTTGCCAGCCAACACCGACACCATCACCCTGGTTCGTGATCAATGGACGGCCCCAGAAAGCCTGCCCTTCGGTGAGCAAACCGTGATTCCGCTTCGCGCCGGGGAAACACTGCGCTGGCGCCTGCTGGAGGAACACGCGTGAGCGAAGACCTGTACGAAGATGAACTTGAATCCTCTGGCAGCGGTGGTCACCGTCACCCGATGGCCGAACGCTTTCGGGGTTACCTGCCCGTGGTGGTGGATGTGGAGACGGGTGGTTTCAATAGCGCCACCGACGCCTTGCTGGAAATTGCTGCCGTCACCATTGGCATGGACGAAAAGGGTTTTCTGTTCCCCGAACATACCTATTTTCACCGGGTAGAGCCCTTCGAAGGCGCCAACATCGAGGCCGCGGCGCTGGAGTTCACCGGCATCAAACTCGACCACCCGCTGCGCATGGCGGTGAGCGAGGAAACGGCCCTGACGGATATCTTCCGAGGCATCCGCAAGGCGCTCAAGGCCAATGGTTGCAAGCGCGCCATCCTGGTGGGCCACAACAGCAGTTTCGACCTGGGTTTCCTTAACGCGGCGGTAGCGCGCAACGACCTCAAGCGTAACCCGTTCCACCCGTTCTCGAGCTTCGACACGGCCACCCTGGCAGGGCTCGCCTATGGGCAGACCGTGCTGGCTCGCGCCTGCCAGAGCGCTGACATCGATTTCGATGGTCGCGAGGCGCACTCGGCACGCTACGACACCGAAAAAACGGCTGAGCTGTTCTGCGGTATCGTCAACCGCTGGAAAGACATGGGCGGCTGGCGACAGGATTGATCCGCGCGTTTCAGCGCTAAAGCCAGCCCGTGCGGCTGGCAAAAAAAACCGGCCATGAAGGCCGGTTTTTTTTGCTCGACGCGGGCTTACAGCTTGCCGGCGTTCTCGCTCAGGTAGGCAGCAACGCCTTCTGGCGATGCGTTCATGCCCTTGTCGCCTTTTTTCCAGTTGGCAGGGCAGACTTCGCCGTGCTCTTCGTGGAACTGCAGGGCGTCGACCAGGCGCAGCAGCTCGTCCATGTTACGGCCCAGCGGCAGGTCGTTGATGATCTGCGAGCGCACGACACCGTTGGTGTCGATCAGGAAGGCGCCACGGAAGGCCACGCCGCCTTCGGACTCTACGTCGTAGGCCTTGCAGATTTCGTGGGTCATGTCGGCAGCCAGGGTGTACTTGACTGGGCCGATGCCGCCGTTGTTGACGGGGGTGTTGCGCCATGCGTTGTGGGTGAAGTGCGAATCGATCGATACGCCGATCACTTCCACGTTGCGCGCCTGGAAGTCAGGAATGCGATTGTCCAGAGCAATCAGCTCGGACGGGCAGACGAAGGTGAAGTCCAGCGGGTAGAAGAACACCAGGCCGTACTTGCCCTTGATGGCCGAGGCCAGGTTGAAGCTGTCGACGATCTCGCCGCTGCCCAGTACGGCAGGTACGGTGAAATCGGGGGCTTTCTTGCCAACGAGTACGCTCATTGTTATCTCCTGATGTGAGTGAAGAACCATTGCCGGGCCGAGTCGCCGACCCGACATGCAACAAAGGTTGACCATCATACACAGGTTACGGTGGCAGGCCGAATGCTGAGCGCGCGACCGTTGGTCACTCGGGGCGAATGCCTTCTGAAACAACTTTGACAAGCATTCTCATTCACATTAAGCTCCTACCCATCGAACCCGCCAGCGATGGTCAGCCCTATGTATGTGTGTCTTTGTGTCGGCGTCACCGACGGACAGATCCGCGATGCGATCTATGAAGGATGCTGCAGCTACAAGGAAGTCCGAGCCGCCACCGGTGTCGCCAGCCAGTGTGGCAAGTGCGCCTGCCTGGCCAAGGAAGTGGTGCGCGAAACACTGACCAAACTTCAGGTCAGCCAGGCCGCCCTGCCCTACCCAGTGGAATTTACCGCTGCCTGATATACGGAATGACGAAAACCGGACCCTGTGTCCGGTTTTTTTTCGCCTTAATTCAACAAGTTAGCGTACCAACGCGGTTCACAAACATTCTTATTCCTATTAATTTTCATTTATTATTCAATTACTTAGGTTTGACAGGCTTGGTCATCAGGCTCAAACTTCCCTGTATTGGCACACTTCGACAGGGCAGGAACCCCAATGAAAGGCGACATCAGCGTCATCCAGCATCTCAACAAGATCCTCGGAAACGAGCTGGTCGCAATCAACCAGTATTTCCTGCATGCGCGCATGTACGAAGATTGGGGCCTGAACAAACTCGGCAAGCACGAGTACAAAGAATCGATCGACGAAATGAAGCACGCTGACAAACTGATCAAGCGTATTCTGTTTCTCGAAGGTATTCCCAATGTTCAGGACCTGGGCAAGCTGCTGATCGGCGAGCACACCAAGGAGATGCTCGAATGCGACCTGCGCATCGAGCAGAAAGGCCTGATCGACCTGAAGGCGGCCATTGCCCACTGCGAAACAGCAGGTGACTTTGGTTCGCGTGACGTCCTGGAAGATATCCTGGAGTCCGAAGAAGAGCATATCGACTGGTTGGAAACCCAGCTGGGCTTGATCGACAAGATCGGTATCGAAAATTACCTGCAGTCGCAGATGGGCGAAGAATAAGACGCCCAACACAAAAAAACCCGCCAA
>NZ_JBICMI010000087.1:0-26479 GCF_043106155.1 Pseudomonas sp. FYR_7 | reverse complement strand
CCTAGGCCGGGGATTTTTCACTGCTTGGGGATTAATCTTCGCGGTAGCGACGCAGCTTGAGCTGCTTGCCAGCGACGCGAGTGTCCTTGAGCTTGGTCAGCAGCTTCTCGAGGCCATCCTCCGGCAGCTCGACCAGGCTGAAGCTATCACGCACCTGGATGCGACCAATGGCATCACGCGCCAGGCCACCTTCGTTGAGGATGGCGCCCAGCAGGTTCTTGGCGGCGATACCGTCACGTGCGCCCAGGGCGGTACGGCAGCGTACGCGGCCTTCTGCCAGCGGCAATGGCGCACGACGCTCGCGCTCGCCACGGTCCGGGCGCTCGCCACGTTCGGTGCGCTCGCCACGCGGTGCGAAGCTTGGCACCAGCGGCTGTTCGCGTTCTACCGCTGCCAGGTCCAGGGCTTGGCCATTGGTGGCCTTGCGCAGCAGGGCAGAAGCCAGCGCGCGAGCGCTGCAGCCCAGGTCGGCGGTCAGGCGGTCGAACAGCTCACCGTGGGTGGCTTCGGCTTCGGCAACCAGCGGCGCCAGGCTGTTGGTCAGCTTCTTGATACGGGCATCGAGCACCGCCTGGCCGTTGGGCAGGCGCGCTTCGGCAACTTTCTGACCAGTCACGCGCTCGATCACCTGCAGCATGCGGCGCTCACGGGGCGTCACCAGCAGCAGTGCGCGACCTTCGCGACCCGCACGGCCGGTACGGCCAATACGGTGAACGTAGGACTCTGGATCGTACGGCATGTCGACGTTGAACACGTGGGTGATGCGCGGCACGTCCAGGCCACGGGCAGCGACGTCGGTGGCGACGACGATGTCCAGGCGGCCATCCTTGAGCGAGTCGATCACACGCTCACGCTGGTTCTGGGCGATGTCGCCGTTCAGCGCAGCAGCCTTGTAACCCTTGGCTTCCAATGCGGCAGCCAGGTCCAGGGTAGCCTGCTTGGTGCGCACGAAGGCGATCAGCGCGTCGAACTCTTCGACTTCCAGCAGACGCAGCACGGCCGGGATCTTCTGGTCGGCATGTACCATCAGGTGAGCCTGATCGATCGCGGTGACGGTCTGGGTCTTGCTCTGGATCTTGACGTGCTTGGGCTCACGCAGGTGACGTTCGGCGATCGAGCGGATCGACGACGGCAGGGTCGCGGAGAACAGTACGGTCTGACGCGTAGCCGGGATGGCATCGAAGATCACTTCGAGGTCGTCCATGAAGCCCAGCTTGAGCATCTCGTCGGCTTCGTCCAGTACCAGGTACTGCACGGTCGACAGGACCTTCTCGTCACGACGCAAGTGGTCGCACAGACGGCCTGGGGTGGCGACGACGATTTGCGCGCCGTTGCGGATGGCGCGCAGCTGTGGGCCCATCGGGGCACCACCGTAGACGGCCACGACGTTCACGCCCGGCATCTGCTTGGCGTAGGTTTCGAAAGCGGTTGCAACTTGCAGCGCCAACTCACGGGTTGGTGCCAGGATCAGGGCTTGCGGCTCGCGCTTGCTCACATCGATCTTGTTGAGGATCGGCAGAGCGAAGGCAGCGGTCTTGCCGGTGCCTGTCTGCGCCTGGCCGATCATGTCGTGACCGGCGAGGATGATCGGGATCGATTGCTGCTGAATGGCCGACGGCTCTTCATAGCCGGTGGCCACGACAGCGGCAACAATGTTCGGATTGAGATCGAGAGCGGCGAAGCCGGCGATTTCCTGGGTCATGGGTCTGCCTCTAGAGTGCATCCGCAAAGACCCATGCTCCAAAGCTGCACAAGCCATGAAAGACCGACAGGTCACCCAGGCAGCTTTGGCGGCGGGGATTTGCGAAAACGATTGAAAAAGATACTTGGGAAGGTCCGCCTAGCGGACGTGCAGCCGAAGCTGGACTCGGAGGATTTGCACCGCCTGATTTTTGAGGCCCGCTAAAAGACCGGCGCGTACTATACCTGAAATCGAACGGGACGGGAGGAATTTTTTCAGACCGCGGGGTGTGGGAGGGATGTCGGCTAGGGGTGGCTGAAACGATACATCTTTTGCACCTCAATGGGCGTTGTTTGGATTGTCGCCAAGCTACTGAAATGCTACGGGTTTGCTTCTCGGAGCCTCTGCATGACTGCGCAGCGGCCCCTGCAAGCTCATCCCACACGCCCGGCTCAACTGGCCGGGCGAATTTCCTTGATCAACCCTTCAAGGCTATACCCCAGGCGTGGTGCCAGCGCCTCGGCCCGTGCCCGCAGCCCCGCCATGTCCAGGGTCTGCTCCAGATCGGCTGGCACCAGCACGATCACGTTGCCCTCCTTGACCGGCAACTCCCAGTAATGGCGGTGGTACAACCCGCGCAGCAATGTCGCCCCAAGCGGCTTGCCCTCGTCGGTGGCCCACTGATTGATCACCAGCCAGCCGCCGGGATTGAGGCGTTGCTGGCAGCCCTCCAGAAACTTCCAAGCCAGATGCCCCACGCCAGGGCCATGGTCGGTATAAAGGTCGACGAACAGCAAGTCGGTCTTTTCCGTGGTTGGCAGCAGTTCGACAGCATCGCCAATGCGCACGTACAGCCGTGGGTCATCGTCCAGGCCAAGGTGCTCCATGGCCAGACGTGGCACATCCGGGCGCAGCTCGATGGCCTCGATGTCTTCGAGGGGCAGAAACTTCATGCACGCCTGGGTCAGGGTTCCGGCGCCCAGCCCCAGGAACAGCGCACTTTCCGGCTGCCCATGGCAGAGCGCCCCTACCAGCATGGCGCGGGTATAGTCGTACTCCAGCCAGCTGGGGTCCGCCGTGAACACGCAGCTCTGCTCGATGGCGTCGCCGAATTCGAGGAAACGGTAATCATCCACCTCGTACACGCTGATGACGCCAAAGGCATCCTCCACGCGTGCCAGCAACCGTTCCTGCCGTTGCGCCACCATGTGCCAATCACCCCGCAAAAGCTGCATTGTCCGTCAACACCGGTGCTAGCAACAAGCACGGTGCCAGCTGTTACCATGGCTGCCAGCCTGCAACCTACATGACCGAGCCTGAAATGACCCAAACGTGGAGCCCTGACAGCTGGCGTGCCCTGCCGATCCAGCAACAACCCGTCTACCCTGACACTGCGCACCTGCACAAGGTCGAGCAAACCCTGGCCAGTTACCCGCCGTTGGTGTTCGCTGGCGAAGCCCGCGAGTTGCGACGCCAGTTCGCCGAGGTGACCGAAGGCCGGGCGTTTCTCCTGCAAGGTGGCGACTGTGCCGAGAGCTTCGCGGAATTTTCCGCGGCCAAGATTCGCGACACCTTCAAGGTGCTGCTGCAAATGGCCATCGTCATGACCTTTGCCGCCGGTTGCCCCGTGGTCAAGGTAGGGCGCATGGCCGGGCAATTCGCCAAGCCTCGCTCGGCCGGTGATGAGACCCTGGGGGGCGTTACCCTGCCCGCCTACCGCGGCGACATCGTCAATGGTATCGGCTTCGATGCCAAGAGCCGCATCCCCGACCCAGAGCGCTTGCTGCAGGCCTACCACCAGTCCACGGCCAGCCTGAACCTGTTGCGCGCCTTTGCCCAAGGCGGCTTTGCCGACCTGCACCAGGTGCACAAGTGGAACCTGGACTTCATCGCCAATTCGGCGCTGGCCGACAAATACCACCAGTTGGCCAACCGCATCGACGAAACCCTGGCGTTCATGCGCGCCTGTGGCCTGGACAGCGCCCCCCAGCTGCGTGAGACCAGCTTCTTCACGGCCCACGAAGCCCTGCTGCTGAACTACGAACAGGCCTTCGTGCGCCAGGACAGCCTGACCGGCGACTACTACGACTGCTCCGCGCACATGCTCTGGATCGGCGATCGCACCCGCCAGCTCGATGGCGCACACGTGGAGTTCTTGCGTGGGGTGCACAACCCGATTGGGGTCAAGGTGGGCCCGAGCATGGACCCAGAGGCGCTCATCCGCCTGATCGACATCCTCAACCCCGGCAACGACCCAGGGCGCCTGAACCTGATCGTGCGCATGGGCGCGGGCAAGGTCGGGGACCATTTGCCGGGGCTGATCCGCACCGTCGAGCGAGAGGGTCGCAAGGTGCTGTGGAGTTCGGACCCGATGCACGGCAATACCATCAAGGCCAGCAGCGGCTACAAGACCCGCGACTTCGCCCAGATCCTGGACGAGGTTAAGCAGTTCTTCCAGGTGCACCAGGCCGAAGGCAGCCATGCGGGCGGTATTCATATCGAGATGACCGGGCAGAACGTCACCGAATGCATCGGTGGGGCTCGCCCGATCACCGAGGATGCCCTGTCGGATCGCTACCATACCCACTGCGACCCGCGAATGAACGCCGACCAGTCGCTGGAATTGGCGTTCCTGATCGCTGAAACATTGAAACAGGTGCGGCGCTAAACGACAGCCCCGAAACGCCAGGCAAGGACACCGCTGGGCTCACTTGCACAGCGGGTCGTCCCAGAAGTGCCGCTCGATTTCCTGATGAGTATCGGCCCTGCTCAAACCCAGGTCGTGAAGCATGGCATCGCTCAGGCTGGCAAGCTGCTGACGCTGGCGGTGCAGCTCCAACCACCGGGCCACTCGCCCCCAGGTCGCCCGCCACAGCGGCCTGAACGAAATGGCCGAAGCCTCTGCGCTGCTGATCTTACCTTTCATCGTGAAGCCCTCCGTTATCGATGGCTTCAGTCTCACGCGCCGATTAAGATCAATCCAACGAATGTTTCTGATGCCATGCATCTCGGAGATTGATGCAATGTCCCAGTACCAGAGCCTTGACGCCGATGTGTTACGCACCTTCGTTGCCATTGCCGAGCAAGGTGGCTTCACCCGAGCTGGTGAAGTGGTCAACCGCACCCAATCGGCCGTCAGCATGCAGATGAAGCGCCTGGAAGAAGATATCCTTCAGCGGCCCTTGTTCGAGCGCGAGGGGCGGCAGGTGCGCCTGACCGCCGAAGGTCAGGTGTTGCTGGGGTATGCCCGGCGCATCCTCAAGCTGCACGGCGAAGTCTTCAACACGCTGCGCATGCCGCACATGGTGGGCCTGGTGCGTATCGGTACGCCGGACGACTACGCCATGCGTTTTCTGCCGAGCATCTTGTCCAGCTTCGCCAAAGCCTACCCCTTGGTTCAGGTGGAGGTGCACTGCGATACCTCACGCCAACTGATGCTGCGCAAGGACCTGGACCTGACCATCGTCACCCGCGAGCCCGGCAACGAGATCGGCCAATTGCTACGCCAGGAGCGTCTGGTATGGGCCGCGGCCGAGGGCTTCTGCCCGCACGAGCAGCGCCCCATGCCACTGGCATTGTTCAACACCGAATGCTTCTGCCGCGCCTGGACCTGTAACGCACTGGAAACCCAGGGCATCGACTACCGAGTGGCCTACACAAGCCCCAGCCTCTCAGCGATTTTTGCCGTGGTCACCGCAGGCTTGGCGGTGACCGCCCAGCTGCAGAGCCTGATTGGCGGCAATCTGCGGGTACTCGGCGAAGCCGAAGGCTTGCCTGAATTGCCGCTGGCCAACGTCATGCTGGTACGTGGCGGTCAGTCACCCTCCCCCATCACCGACTGCATGGCGCAGTACATCATCGAAGGGTTCAAGTGACACGCCTGGGGCTACAGTTCAAAACCCAGCATGACCGCGCAGGCCACCAGGAAAACGCAGAACATCGCCCGCAGCGCCTTTTCCGGTAAGGCGTGGGCCAACTTCACGCCCCAGCTGATGCTCAACAGCCCGCCTACCGCAAGCGGGATACCCACGCCCCAGTCCACACTGTGGTGCACGGCGTAGGTCACCAAGGTAACCAACGTACTCGGCGCGGCCAGGGCCAGCGACAACCCTTGCGCCACCACCTGGGTGGCACCGAACACGCTGGTCAATATGGGCGTGGCGACGACCGCGCCACCGACGCCGAACAACCCGCCCATGGTCCCGGCGAAGCTGCCGAGAACGCCAAGCCAAGGCCAGGGATGACGCAACTCGGTACTGGCAGGGCTGACTTTCATGAACATCCTGGCCACGTTCCAGATCGCCAGCGCCAATAGAAAGCCCACGAAGCCCAGGCGCATGGCATGCGCGTCCAACCCCACCGCCCAGATCGACCCCAACCACGCGAACACAAAGCTGCACAAGGACAGCGGCAAGGCATGCCGCAGCTCGATGCGATTGCGCTGGTGATAGCGCCATAACGCCAATAGCACGTTGGGCACGACCATGACCAACGCCGTGCCCTGCGCCAATTGCTGGTCAAGCCCGAACAAAACGCCAAGGGCCGGGATGGCAATCAGGCCGCCACCGATGCCGAAAAGCCCACCCACGGTTCCCAGGGCGACACCCAATACGCCGTACAGTACCCACTCGATCATCAGCCTTCTACTTTTATCGTGCACAGGGATCGTCATGCTAGCGGCTGCACGCTGGCAGCGAAACGCACAGCCACGCACAATGGCTGTGCGTTTCCTGCATAAGCGAATTTGCCCATGAACCCCGATGCATTGATCGATCAACTGAGCTTGTTTCTGGATGTACTGGAAACCGGGAGCTTTTCCGGCGCGGCCCGGCGTCACCCGCTGACGCCTTCAGCAGTTGCCCGGCGTATCGACAACCTGGAGCGAGCCCTCGGCAGTCGCCTGTTCAGCCGCAGCACCCACGCCGTGCGGCCAACGCCTGCGGGCAATGCGTTTGCCGAACGCGCCAGGCATGTCATCGATGAGTTGCGCCTGGCCCGGGCTGAAGCGGTGTCGCTGAGCAATGCCCCGGAAGGCTTGATACGCATGGATGCACCGGCGGCCTTCGGGCGTCGTCATCTGGCACCGGCGATCGCCGATTTTCTGGTGGCCTACCCTGGCCTTGACGTGCAGTTGCGCTTGATCGACAGCTTCGTCGACATGCACGGTAGCCATTTGGGGGAAGTCGACCTGGTGTTACGGGCAGGTCCGCTGGCCGATACACGCCTGGTGGCGACACCCCTTGCCGACATGGTGCGCATCGCCTGCGCCAGCCCCGCCTACCTGGCGGCGCGGGGCTTGCCCAAGTGCCCCAGCCAATTGCCCGGGCATGATGGTCTGGACTGGGACGGCCTGGCACCCCCGTTCGCCTGGAGATTCGAGGTGGACGGCCAGACACGTCTGTACCGGCCCTCGCGCATGCGCATGGTTGCCAACAATGCCGAAACACTTCTGTTCGGCGCCCTGGCCGGGCTGGGAATCGCCCATTTACCGACGTGGCTGACCAGTGAATACCTGCTGCGCGGGGAATTGATCGCGCTTTTTTGCGACGCTGGCTTGCCCCAACCGGAGACGAGCGGCATTTATGCACTTCGCCTTGAACATGAAACGAACTCTCGCAGCCGATTGCTGCTCGAATTCCTCAAGAGCCGCTTTAGCCCAGTCCCGCCGTGGGATCTGGCACTGCGCAGTGAATTACGCTGGTAGTAAGCGTACCCACCATCAGCGTGCTAGTTTCTTATTCAACGAATTCAAGGACCTGCATGAACGCCGATAACAAAGCCTCTGGCGCCGAACTGCTACTGGAGAACCAGGTCTGCTTCGCGCTGCATTCCACCTCGTTATTGATGACGAAGGTGTACAAGCCCTTGCTTCAGGCCCTCAACCTGACTTACCCGCAATACCTGGCGATGCTGGTGTTGTGGGAGCACGATGGTTTGACCGTGGGCGAAATCAGCCAGCACCTGCTCACTGACCCAGGTTCACTGACACCGTTGCTCAAGCGCCTGGAAAGCGAAGGCCTGCTCAAGCGCACCCGCAGCCGTGAAGATGAGCGGGTTGTGCTGGTGCAGCTGACAGACAAAGGGCGCAAGTTGCAGAAGCAGGCTGAAGAAGTGCCTCAGCTGATTCTCAAGGCCAGTGGGCGTACCCATGAGGGGCTGCAAAAGCTGCAGGCAGATTTACTGGCACTGCGCGAGAGCTTGCAGAGGACGTTGTGAGGGGGGACCTTGGGTTGGAGCGGCGCTGCGCAGAGGCGGTGCTGTAAAACCCAGTTTTGCGTGGGATTAACAGTTGGGGCCGCTTCGCGGCCCCAAATAAGCACCAGGCAATAGCGGTGCTTCAGGCTACCCAAGAAGCATTACTTCTTGGAGCGACCCTTGAAGCTGTTGTCGCGGGTGTCGATGTCGATCCACTCGTCGATCTGAATGAAGTCCGCCACCGAGATCTCGGTACCGTTCTTCAGCTTGGCAGGCTTCATCACCTTACCCGAGGTGTCACCGCGCGCGGCGTTCTCAGTGTAGACGACCTGACGGCTGATGGTGGTCGGCAGTTCTACCGATACCAGGCGGCCTTCGAAGAAGACGGCTTCACAGACATCTTCCATGCCTTCTTCGATGTACGGCAGAACGGCTTCGATGTCTTCGGCGTTCAGCTCGTACATGGTGTAGTCGGTGGTGTCCATGAAGGTGTATTCATCACCGTTGATGAACGACAGCGTGGCTTCCTTGCGGTCCAGGATCACGTCGTCCAGCTTGTCGTCCGCACCGTATACGGTTTCGGTCTTGTAGCCGGTCAGCAGGTTCTTGAGCTTGGTCTTCATGATCGCGCTGTTACGGCCCGACTTGGTGAACTCAGCTTTCTGAACCAGCCACGGGTCGTTGTCGATCCGCAGGACGGTACCGGGTTTCAGTTCTTTACCAGTTTTCATTACGCAGTATCCGAATCTGGATGGATTTATAAAAATCGAGGCCGCATATCATAGCGAATTTCCACAAAAGTGTACTAGCGCCTTGGCAAGGTCCGGCCCAGCGGCCTGCTGAGCAGCCCAACAGCGGGCATGCTGCTGCAATTGCGCCCAATATGCGCGGGCCGCGCGCCAGGCCTGCCCCATGTCCTGGTCCATGTTCCAGGCGCGCCACAGCCCGAGCAGGGCAGCTTGCGCCTCGTCCGACAAGCCACGTCGATAAAGCGCCAGGAACGCCTCGAGTTTTTCCCAGTGAGCGTTTTCTTCCTGCACGTAGATGTGCCAAAGCATGGGCTTGGCGGCCCACTGGGCGCGAACGAAGGAATCTTCGCCCCGTACGGCGTTGAAATCGCAGCTCCACAACAGCCGGTCGAAGTCGTCCTGACTGACGAAAGGCAACACCTGCACCGTCAATGACCCGCGCACATGCACATCGCCCGCCTCCAGCTGCGTTACCCCCAGCCACTGCGCAAGCCCGGCGATGCTCCGTCCTTGCGGTACCAGCACATGGCACGCCTGCGGGTCGGTGGCCAGCGCTTCCAGCCAGTTGGCAAGCTGCGGGTTCTCGTAGGCAAATAGCATGATCAACAGCGCATCTTGCCCAGGCGCCACCCCTAAGGCCTCTAGAAACGTTGCGCGCGCTCGGTTGGACGACTCGAAGGCGTCACGCCTTGGCAGCAGGTCATGCTCGCGAAGCAGTCCACCGGTCTTTTCGGTGAAGCCTGGAAAGAAAAACACCTTGCGCAGCCCGTTTGGCTGCGGTGATGGCAGCCCATGACAACCTTCCACCCAAGGCTCGGCGCTCAGGTATTCAAGGTTCAGCCACACAGGCGGATGGTTACGCGCTCGCATGGCCTGGACAAAAGCGTCGGGCAGTTGGCAGGCGAATGCGCCGATCACCACATCACCCGGCTCCACCGGCACCCAGGTAGGCGACCACTGACGCACCTCTACACCCCGCAGCCATTGCTGCGCCGCCGTGGCATCTGCGCCAGGGCACATGGGCACGAAGGCATTGAGGTCATCAACCCACAAGCGTACGGCCACCTCGTGCTCGGCCACCAGTTGCCGGGCCAGGCGCCAGGTCACACCGATATCGCCGTAGTTGTCCACGACGCTGCAAAAGATGTCCCAAGTGGCTGTCATGCTCGGCTCCCTAACCCGTGCCAAAGCTGCGGATTCTGCGCATAAATTGTCACCAAAGACAGCCGTGGGCGAAAAAAGGCCGGCTTGCATGCAACAATGCGCCAGTGCCCAACTTGCCAGGAAGCAACCATGCCCCGTCGCCGCGAATTGACGATCACACTCAAACCCTTGCCGCTGATACTGAGCATTGCGCTGGGGCTATGGCTGGGCGCCCTGGCTATTGCTGCCAGCCTGTGGCTTGCAGACCAGCTTATGCCCACCCCGGCCGAAGCACCGGCGTCAGCCACCACGCAAGACGCCCCCCACGCCACTACGCCCCCGACCGTCACCCAGCCACTGGACGCCCAGGGCGAAATGTTCGAGCGTTACAAGGACATGCTGCACAAGCAGCAACTGGAACAGGCTGCCGAAGCCGCCCAAGGCAACCCGCGCAACCTCAACAGCCCCAAGTGCCAGTTCTGGTTGCAGCAGAATCGCACGGCCCCTACAGACAAAAGCCAAGCCAACGTGCTGGAGTTCTGTTACTGATCATGAACAAGCCCCACCTGATAGCGCAGATCATCACGGCCCTTGAACACGACCTGGATGTGGTAACCCGGGCAGCGCAGAGCGCCTATGAAGCTGCGACTGCCGAAGAAAACATCGCCGAGAACAAGTACGACACGCTGGGCCTGGAAGCCTCCTACCTGGCCACCGGCCAGGCCCGGCGCAGCGCCGAGATCCGCCAGGCACTGCACGCCTACCGGCAACTGAAGCTGCGCGACTACGACCCTCAGCAAGGGGTGCAGGTGAGCCAGGTGGTCACCTTGGAAGATGAACAGGGCCAATGCCGCAGGCTGATCATCGGGCCAGAGGCGGCCGGGCTGAAAATCGGCACGGGCGATGGGGTGGTCATGGTGATCACGCCGCGCTCACCTTTGGGGCAACAGCTGATGGGCAAGCACATTGACGACGAGGTCTGTCTCAACGCCACACGCTGGACACTCGTCGAGGTGATCTAGCGCCTGCCATCAATCGCCCCCAAGCGCTGCTCCATGAGCTCTAGAAAGGCCCGGGCGGCGGGTGTCGGATGGGCGGACCAGATCGCGTACAGGTGCCGCACAGGCGCATCGAGCAGTTGCACCACGGCCACGCCGTCAAAGCCCTGGGCCACCTGCTCCGGCACTAGGCCGATCGCCATGCCGCGCTGCACGAACTTCTCCACCAGGCGCACATGACCGATCTCGAACTGCACCCGACGGTGCAGCCCTGCCGCCTGGAAAGCCTCGTCGGTCTGCCGACGTGCACCCGTGCCTTCCGGGAAATCCACCAGCACCTCCCGGACCAGGTCGGCGAGTGTCAGTTGCCCGTGTCCGGCCAGGCGGTGGGTGGGTGGAAGCACGGCGACGAGTGCTTCCCGAGCCAGCAGGCGATGCTGCACACCCTGCACGCCCTCGCCTTCCCACAAGCCGATGAAACCCACATCCAGGCGGCGTTCGAGCACATCGGCGACCAGCAGTTCGCTCTTTGCCGTGAGCCAACGCACGTCCACATCCGGATAGTGCCCGTGAAAATCGGCAAGCAGATCGACCAGGTCCAGGGCCGTCAGCGAGCTGATTTCGCCAATGGTCAGTCGACCGCGAACCTGGCCACAGGCGGCCGCCACATCGTCGGCGATGCGGCGCGCTGCCTCCACGGCTGGCCGGGCGCTGAGCACGAACGCCTCGCCTGCCGGGGTCAGGCACACCCGGCGCGAGGTGCGCTCGAACAGGCTCACACCCAGCTGGCCTTCCAGCCTGGCCACCTGATGACTGAGGGCCGACTGCACCACATGGCAGCGCTCGGCGGCACGGGTAAAACTGCCGGTCTCGGCCACGGCCAAGGCGTATTCGAGCTGTTTGAGGTTCGTGGATCTATCTGCTTTCACGATCGATGGCGTGAGCACTATACATTGGTGTCATGCGTCTCGGATGGCGATAATCTTTTCCACTTCACTGCCTGTCACGAGAACCCCAATGCACACCCCAACCCTCAGCCGTGCCCTGATTCTGCTGATGGCCACGGCCACTGGCCTGGCCGTGGCCAGCAATTACTACGCTCAACCCCTGCTGCACAGCATCGCCCAGCAGTTCGGCCTGAGCACTGCCAGCGCCGGCAGCATCGTGATTGCCGCGCAGCTCAGCTACGGGGCCGGCCTGTTGCTGCTGGCACCGCTGGGCGATCTGTTCGAACAACGCCGGCTGATCACCGTGATGACCGTGATCGCCACGCTTGGCTTGGTGATCAGTGCCTGTGCCCCCAGCCTGCCCTGGTTGATACTGGGCACCACGTTGACCGGGTTGTTCTCCGTGGTGGCGCAGATCCTGGTGCCCATGGCCGCCTCGCTGAGCGAGCCCAATCAACGGGGGCGTGCCATCGGCACCCTGATGAGCGGACTGTTGCTGGGCATCTTGCTGGCGCGTACGGCCGCAGGCTTCATGGCCGAACTGGGCGGGTGGCGCAGCATCTACGTGCTGGCTGCGGTGCTGATGGGTATCACGGCCCTGGCCCTGCACCGTAGCCTGCCGGAGCATCACAGCCATGCAGGCCTGCGGTATCCGGCCCTGATTGGCTCCGTGTTCCGCCTGTTCATCGAAGAGCCGGTGCTGCGCCTGCGCTCGCTGCTGGGCCTGCTGGCGTTCAGCCTGTTCGCGCTGTTCTGGACGCCCCTGGCATTTCTGCTGGCCAACGAGCCTTATCACTACTCCGACGCGGTGATCGGCCTGTTCGGCCTGGCGGGTGCGGCCGGGGCGCTTTCGGCCAACTGGGCCGGGCGGCTGGCTGACCATGGCAAGGGCTCGCTGGGGACCACGGTGGGGCTGGTGGTCTTGCTGCTGTCCTGGGTACCGCTGGGCTTTGCCGAGCAGTCCTTGCTGGCCTTGCTGCTGGGCGTGCTGATGCTCGACCTGGCCGTGCAGCTGGTGCATGTGAGCAACCAGAACGCGGTTATCGCCCTACGCCCCGAAGCGCGGACCCGTCTGAACGCGGGCTATATCACATGCTATTTCATCGGTGGCGCCCTGGGGTCGCTGCTGGGCACGCAACTGTTCCAGCGCCAGGGCTGGCCAGGCATCGTGCTGGCAGGCCTGGTGATTGGTGCGTTGGCGTTGATCGTTTGGTGGGTAGCCGCGCGTAAAGCCAAACCCGAAGCCTTGGTGCGCCAGTAGCCGTGCCTACGGGGGCTGCTTGGCGCGCAGCCCCGCCCTAAGACGCCCCCAAGGCTTTTGTCTGCGCCCATTACCTGAAGCGACTGATACTATGCGGGCTTTTTCACAGCCTGTGCCGCGCCTTCAGGAGCCCCACGCATGCCCCCGCCTCATCCTCGCTTGCCCCTTGGCCTTTTAAGCCTGGGCTTGGCCCTGCAATGCCCTGCGGCGTTCGCAGCCCATGGGGTGCAACTGGACCCGCTTGAGGTATCCGATACCTACGGCAACGATGGCTACCAGGCACGTGAAGCTGCCGTGGGCAGTTTTCAGGCTGCCCCCCTGCTTGACACCCCGGCATCGATCAGCGTCTTCAGCCAGCCTTTGCTGGAAGATCGGCAGGTACGCCTGCTCAGCGAAGTGCTGCAAGGCGACGCTTCGGTGGGGGAAAGCTACGCACCGGTCGGGTACTACGAGAACTTCAACGTGCGCGGCTTCGAGCTCAACGCCGCCAGCAGCTACCGCCTCAACGGCCACACCCTTGTCGGCGAGCAGAACGTGGCCCTGGAGAACAAGCAGCAGGTGGAACTGCTCAAGGGTCTGTCGGGGCTGCAAAGCGGCGTGTCGTCGCCAGGCGGCCTGGTCAACTATGTGACCAAGCGGGCCGCGCCCGTGCGCCGGGTCACGGTGTCCACCAACGAGCAGGGCGAACGTTACCTGGCCACCGACGTCGGCGGCTGGTTCGGCGACCAGCAGCAGTTTGGCCTGCGGGTGAACCTGGCGCATGAGGACATCCGTTCCTATGTCGCGCATGCCGACGGCCAGCGTGATTTCGCGGCGCTGGCGTTTGACTGGCAGATCAGCCCGGACGCCACCTTGCAATTGGATGCCGATTACCAGCACCGCCAGCAACGCTCGGTACCGGGTTATCAGCTGCTGGGCGGCACGCGCCTGCCTCACGACGTGGACCCCAAGGACCGCCTGGCCTACCAGCAGTGGGCCAAGCCTGTGCAAACCGATTCGCTGAACCTGGGCGGGCGCCTGGAGTACCGCTTCAGCGAGGCCTGGACAGGCACCGTCAGCGCCTCACGCAGCCAGGCGGTGATCGACGACTACAGTGCCTTTGCCTGGGGGTCGGGCGAAGGCGCCTTTTTCAGCAGTGCCGGCGACTACGACATCTATGATTTTCGCAGCCCCGACGACACCCGGCGTATCGACGAAGCGCAGGCCACGCTCGATGGGCGCTTCGATGCGCTGGGCCTAGGCCACGCGTTGACCCTGGGCACCAGCGCCCAGCGCCGTACACTGGACCTGCGCCCGTACTACAACGTGTGGCTCGGCACCGGCACCCTGGGCGAAGTCGCGCCTGCCCTTCCCCCCTCAGATCAACCCGTCGGCGCCAGCGAAAGGCGCCTGGACAGCCGCCAGTACGGGCTCTTCGTCACTGACCGGGTGACGTTCAATGAACACTGGCAAGCCATACTGGGCGCCCGGGAAGTGCGTCTGGATGAACGCACCTGGGACGAAACCGGCACTGCCGGGCGGCACACTCGCCAATATCAACTGCTGCCCAACGCAGCGCTGGTCTACAAACCTGCGCCAGACACCACCCTTTATGCCAGTTATGCCAAAGGGCTTTCGGCGGGCGGCACTGCACCTTGGTTTACCCAAAACGCTGCGCAGATCCTTGCCCCTACCCTCTCGCGCCAGCTGGAAGTGGGCCTCAAGCATGACTGGGAGGCGCTGAGCGTGAGCGCTGCGTTGTTCCAGATTCGTCAGGCGTACCAGTACGCGCGCCCTGACGGCGACGGCGTCTTCACCTATGTGCAGCAAGGCCAGCAGAAAAACACAGGGCTGGAACTCGGGGCCAGCGGTTGGGTGACATCCAACTTACAATTGCAGGCCAGCGCGGCCGCCATTCGTGCGCGGGTGGTGGGCAGCGGCACCGCTGAGCGTGAGGGGCATCAGGCCATCAACGTGCCAAGGTTCCGGGTAGCCCTGCAGGCGCAGTACAGCCTGCCGGTGCCAGGGCTGGCGCTCTTGGGCGGGGTCCGCTACAGCGCCCGCAAGTACGCCGACCATACAGGCAACGTGGCGGTGGGCGGGTATACCGTGTTCGACCTGGGCGGGCGCTACCAGACGCGCGTCGGGGGGTATGACACGGCTCTGCGGCTGACAGTGGACAACGTCTTCGACAAACGTTATTGGCGGGATGTGGGGGATTATCTGGGGGATAACTACCTGTTCCAGGGGGCGCCGCGTACGGCACGGTTATCGGCTTCGGTGAGTTTTTGAGTTGTAGTGGGGTGAGTGGGATTACTAGCTTCGCAGCAGGCATTGCCGGGGGCCGCAGCGCGGCCCCGGCAATGCCTGCTCCAAAGCTGCAGCCCGTGCCTCACACAACACCGGCAACCCAAATAGCTACCCCAAAAACAAAAAGCCCCCATGCTTTTCAGCACAGGGGCTCTTCGTAGAATGTGGCGGTGAAGAAGGGATTTGAACCCTTGATACGATTTCTCGTATACACACTTTCCAGGCGTGCTCCTTCGACCACTCGGACACTTCACCGTTTATCTTCAAGCCGTACGGCCTGTCGAGGTGCGCTAATTTAGTGAAAGACGTTTCCTTTGGCAAGCATTTTTTTCAGTTTTTTCATGCATTTGCATCCGGCCGTCGTCAGCGGCTGACTGGCCGGTCAGCCTTGCTGCTTTACCTGGCCTGCGCCGCTGGGTAACGTCAGCGCCACGCCAACAAAAGGACTCTGCCATGAGCGAGCTGATCACCTACCATGCCGAAGACGGCATCGCCACCCTGACCCTGAACAATGGCAAGGTCAATGCCATCTCGCCGGAGGTCATCGACGCGTTCAATGCAGCGCTTGATCGCGCCCTCGAGGCCCGGGCGGTGGTGATCATTACTGGGCAGCCAGGCATTCTGTCGGGCGGCTACGACCTGAAAGTCATGACCCGCGGTCCCAAAGAAGCCATCGAGTTGGTCACCGCAGGCTCCACCCTGGCGCGCCGTCTGTTGTCGCACCCGTTTCCAGTGGTGGTGGCCTGCCCGGGCAACGCCGTGGCCAAAGGGGCGTTCCTGCTGCTGTCGGCCGACTACCGCATTGGCGTCGAGGGCCCGTACAAGGTGTGCCTGAACGAAGTGCAGATCGGCATGACCATGCACCACGCGGGCATCGAACTGGCCCGTGACCGCCTGCGCCGCTCGGCCTTCCACCGCTCGGTGATCAACGCCGAAGTGTTCGACCCCCAGGGGGCGGTGGATGCAGGCTTTCTGGACAAGGTCGTGCCCGCCGAGCAACTGATGGATACCGCCTTGGCTGCAGCACAAGCGCTCAAGCAGCTGAACATGCTGGCCCACAAGAACACCAAGCTCAAGGTCCGCAAGGGCCTACTCGAAGCCCTGGACAAGGCTATCGAGCAAGACCAGCAACACATGGGGTGACCCCATCACCTGCACAGATCGCCCACTCAACCTACACCAAGGTTTGCCCCGGCCAGTGCACAGTCGTACACTGCCGGGCGACTGTCTGGTGTGAGTCGTACCATGCTTTACGTTCTTCGCATGTTCCTGCTGGCGCTGCATTTTCTCGCCGTTGGCGCCGTGGGGCTGATCATCGGCCTGTGCCGCCCGCTCAACCCCGATAACAGCCGCGTGTTCGCCCGGCTCTACAGCGTGCCGGCCACCTGGCTGATGCGCCTGAAGGTCCAGGCCCAGGTGGGGCCTTTGTGGGATCAGCCGCCTGGCTGCGTCATCATCGCCAACCACCAATCCAACTTCGACCTGTTCGTCCTGGGCCAGGTGGTTCCGCAACGCACCGTGGCCATCGGCAAGAAAAGCCTGGGCTGGATTCCGCTGTTCGGGCAGTTGTTCTGGCTGGGCGGCAACGTGCTGGTCGACCGCAAGAACGCCTATCAGGCCCGCAAGGCGTTGCAAAAGACCACCCGCGTCCTGCAGAACGACACCTCCATCTGGATTTTCCCTGAAGGCACACGCAACGCCGGTGAACAGCTACTGGCGTTCAAGAAAGGCGCATTCCACATGGCCATCGAGGCCGGGGTACCCATCGTACCTGTGTGCGTGAGCCGCTATGCGCACCGGCTGGACCTCAACAGCTGGCGCCGCCGGACGGTGATCGTGCGCTCCTTGCCTCCCATTGCCACCACCGGCATGACGCAACAAGACCTGCCTGCGCTGATCGAGCAGTGCCGCACGCAAATGCAGCAGTGCATCGACCGGATGGAAAACGAACTGCCCTGACCCGTTGCTCTCGCGCCCGCTACAGCCCAAGCTGTAAGGCGTGTTCAACCACAAGAAAGCGGGCAGTCATGGGGCGAGTCGTGGCAGCGGCGGTATACAGCGCCGGTAGGAAGGTCACCAACATCAGTATCGATGAAGGCAGCGAGTGGGCGCGCAAACCGGGCCACTTCGTGTGGATCGGGCTGGAGGAGCCCGACGCCGAAGCACTGGCCAACCTGCAGCGCCAGTTCAACCTGCACGAACTGGCCATCGAAGACGCCCTGGAGAAGCACAGCCGGCCGAAGCTGGAAACCTTCGGCGACGCCTTGTTCATCGTCACCTATTCACCCGTGCGCCAGCAGGGTCGGCTGGAGTTCATCGAAACCCACATCTTCGCCGGCACTGGCTACGTGATTACCTGTCGCAATGGCCATTCCAAATCCTATGCCCTGGTGCGCGAGCGCTGCGAAGCACGGCCGTTGCTGCTCGAACACGGGGAGGACTTCGTGTTGTATGCGCTGTTGGACTTCGTTACCGAAAACTACCAGCCTGTAAGCGAGGCGATTCACGGGGAGATCGAAGCGCTGGAGCAGAGCGTGCTGGGCGGTTCGCTGCTTGAAGCCGACATCCGTCGCCTGCACAGCCTGCGGCGCGATCTGCTGCGCCTGCGCCGCTATGTGGCGCCTATGGTGGAAGTGAGCGAAGAACTGCAGCGCCTGAGCTTTCCCTTCATCGACAAGAACATGCGCCCGTACTTTCGTGACGTCCAGATCCACGTGACCCGGCAGATGGAAGACCTGGCCGGGATTCGCGACATTGCCAGCCAGACCATCGAGATCGGCATGCTACTCGAAGCGTCTCGCCAGAGCATCGTGCAGCGCAAGTTCGCCGCCTGGGCGGCCATTCTGGCCTTCCCCACTGCCATTGCCGGCATCTACGGGATGAACTTCCAGAACATGCCCGAGCTGAGCTGGCACTACGGCTATTACGTAGTCCTGGGGGTGATCGCGGCCGGGTGCACAGGCCTGTTCGCCAGCTTCAAGAAATCCGGCTGGTTGTAACCAAGATAGGGGTCACCGGGCGACCCCTGCCCTGTCAGGCCGCGTTGTGCTTGTTAGCCGGTTGCTGGATGAAACGCAACATCCATTCGCCTACCACGTCACCCTGATGTTCGGTGGCGAGGCTGGCGACGGCCTGCTGGTAGACCTCATCGCCTAGATGCGCCTGGCGTGCGTCGAGCAAGGCCCGGGAGTAGTCGTGTACGAACTCCGGGTGGCCTTGGAAACACAGCACCTGATCGCCGATGCAATACGCGGCGTTGGGGCAGAAATCACTGGACGCAATGACCGTGGCGCCTTTGGGCAATTCGGTCACCTGGTCCTGGTGACTGATCAGCAAGGTCAGCTCCGATACTTGAGGTTGCATCCATGGTGCACGCGCTGCCAGTGAATAACGGTGTACGCCAACGCCCCAGCCCTTCTCCGCTCGCTCCGCTTTGCCGCCCAAGGTCAACGCCAGCAGCTGGTGACCGAAACACACACCCAGCAGCTTCTCACCCCGGTCATACAGCTTGAGCAGATAAGCCTTGAGCGTCTGGATCCAGGGATCGGAACCGAACGAATCGGCCTTGCTGCCCGTCACAAGGTAAGCATCGAACTTAAGGTCATCGGCGGGATATTCACCGTTCATGACGTTGTAGACACTGAACTGTGCTGTGATCGGCTGACGGGCGAAGAGCTGCTCGAACATCCTGCCGTAGCCTTCGTACTGCGCCGTCAATTCCGGTCGCAGAACATCGGTTTCAAGGATGCAGATGCGTAACGACATAGGGATAGTCCTGAACGACATGGATGGAAAACAGCTATAGAGCGTGACGCGAAAGGCACGTACAAGCAAGAGGGGCGCGCAGACGAACGGTGCGCTTTGGGCTGAGACGGCACAAAAACACCCAACCTGTCTAGGTGAAGCCTATCAGCGCGATGGCTTAATGCTTTAAAACGAAATGTTATAGGCCGCTGGCAGTTAGAACAAAGGGTTCTCAATATTGAATGATGTACGCCCTACTGTTGCAGTATGTCCACATTCATGAGGCAAGCCGTGCCGGCGCTAGTAGGGGCCATTGCGATCGACCCGACATGTGACAAGGAAGCCAACGGGTATTTAGGAATAACAACAAGAAGGCGGTCCGCCATGTTTAGACAATCGAAACTTCGCCAAGCTGGGCTCATTCTTTTCGCAACCACGCTGTTGCTGATAGTGCCAAACCTGACACGTCTGTTCGGCTAAGGCGGGTGGTGGCGGTAGCAGGCGGGATAGCGGTAACCTGCTGGCCCTGATGGCCGGAGTATCCCATGCGCCCATGCATTGCCTTGGCAGCCTTGCTGTCGTGCCTGCCGCTGTCGGCGGCCCAACTGCACCTTGAACTTGGCACTGGCCAAAAGCAGTGGAGCAGCGAACAGTTGCTCGCACATCCCCAAGCCAAGACGGTGGACATTAGTGAGGACGTTTCCTATAAGCGCCCCATGCGCTATCGCGCAGTGCCCCTCGCGGCGCTGCTCAACGATGTGCAGCCTGAGGACCACCTGCAGGCCATTGCAGCCGATGGCTTTGCGGCAGAAATGCCCGCTGGCCCTCTGCTTCAACCCGGCCCGGCGCAGGCCTGGCTAGCCGTCGAAGACCCAGCCGCCCCTTGGCCGCCCCTAGGTAAGGGAAAACCGAGTGCAGGGCCGTTTTATTTGGTGTGGACGGCGCCGCAAGCGAGCGGCATTCGCCCCGAACAATGGCCCTTTCAGATCTCCACGATACGTAAGCTAGCCTCTGTCGAGCAGCGCTTCCCGGCGTTGCTGCCAGACCCCGACCTGCCGGGCGACAGCCCCGTGCGACAAGGCTTTGCATTGTTCCAGCAGAACTGCCTGGCCTGCCACCGTCTGAACGGTGCAGGGGATGCGCAGGTAGGGCCTGATTTGAATGTGCCGCACAACCCGACCGAGTATTTCCAGCCGGGTTACCTGCGCATGCTGATTCGGGACCCACAACGCTTGCGGCAATGGCCCCAGGCGAAAATGCCGGGCTTTGCCCCAAGCGTGCTGAATGATCAGGAGCTCGATGCGCTGTTGGCCTACCTGCGGCACATGGCCACGCGCAAATCCTGAGAAAATCGGGCCGCAGGGCGGCCCAATGGCCTAGGCCGTGAGGCGCTCGTGCTTGACCCCCCACCCCTCCACTTCGCCTCCATAAGGCGTGACAACCTGTTCGAAGGCCTCCTCGAAGTCGCCAATGCCACCGTGGGTGGCGAACATGATTTTACTGAGTTCCAGGTGCCAGGCACCGTCGTCGAGTTCGGTTACCTGAGCGTTAAGCGACTCGCCACGAAACTCCCCGGCTGCGCGGCGCGCAGCGGCTTCATCCGGAAAAACGGCATAGAACTCGATGGGGTGGATCTGGGTGAAATCGAAGCCACCTGCCTTCATCTGGCGCAGGACGTTGCTGCTGATATCGTCGTGTTGGCTGCTCATGAATCGTCCTCCTGAATAACGCAGTGGATAGACTTTCCGTGCAAGGGCACCTGCCCCAAATCGTCGGGCAGTTCGAGCTGATACAAGACGCGGGTGGGAACGGTGCCGCCTGCGCAGCCGGCGGGCACCTTCATGCAGCGTAGTGCCCAGGCGGACGCTACGCAAACCGTGAATCAGGGCGCCTCTTCAATGCTGGTGATGGTGACGCCGCTGTGTTCTTTCAGCCAGCGCGCCGTGGGGGACACCGCGCGATCCTGAAAATCGTTGAGGTCCAGCTCATCCATGACCGGGAACAACCGCGTGCGGATGGCACGGGCAGCGTCTTCCTCGCTGGGGCGATGTTCGGCCTGCAGCACAATCGAGGTCGGTGCGCCTTTCTGGTCGGCAAAGATGACTTCCCACTCTTTCATCGAACGAGCCCTCTCAATCAAACGACACCTTATGCGATGCCTGAATAAATGACCTTGGCCCTTGGGGAATGTTCAGAAAGTTGAACACCCGTCGACCTGAGCCGCTAGGTAGCGGCTCGGGTCGGGGTGTAAACAGGGTTACTTCGGCGTGCCGTGCACCACCCCTGCCGTGTTGTCCAGCAAGCTCTTGGTGGCCGTCTGGATGTAGGCTTCGAGCTGCTTGAGCAGCTGCGGCTGGTCAGGGCTTTCGATGAGCTCGGCCTTGAACTCGCGACCCAGCTGATAGCGGTACAGGCGCGGGGTCATGTCCTTGGACTCGATCAGGATACGGTCGCCCTGTACCAACCCCACGATCTGCTCGCTACCCGAAGGCTTGATCATGCCGATGCCTGGGTCGCCCTCAGGCAGGTTGAGCAAGTCGCGCCCCCAGCACTGATGGCGCGTCTGGCCGCCCAGGCGACCCATGATAGTCGGCACGATATCGACCTGGGTGCCCA
Source organism: Pseudomonas sp. FYR_7 (assembly GCF_043106155.1). Taxonomy (NCBI): domain Bacteria; kingdom Pseudomonadati; phylum Pseudomonadota; class Gammaproteobacteria; order Pseudomonadales; family Pseudomonadaceae; genus Pseudomonas; species Pseudomonas sp. FYR_7. The sequence continues at coordinate 4,856 of NZ_JBICMI010000087.1, read as the reverse complement.
CGGTGTGGTTGACCGCACCGAATTTCTCCTGGATGCCTGGGGCGATCAGCAGCAGCGGTACGTTGAACCGCCCCAGGTCCAGTTCGGTGACCTGTTGATGGTTGCCGAAACCATGGTCCCCCACGATCACGAACAAGGTGTCCTTGAAATAGGGCTCCTTGCGCGCCTTCTCGAAGAACTGGCCCAAGGCCCAGTCCGAGTAGCGCATGGCCGTCAGGTGTTCATCCAGGCGGCCTTGCCCGGTGACCTTCTCCACCGGCAGGTCCTTGGGCAGGGCGTACGGCGTGTGGTTGGACAGGGTCTGGAGCAAGGCATAGATCGGCTTGCTGCCATCGTGCTTGGCCAGCTCCTGGTTGCCGCGGTCGAACATGTCCTGGTCGGACACCCCCCAGGTCGGGTCGGAGAACACCGGGTCGACGAAGTCCTGCCGGCCGATGAAGGTGGTCATGCCCTGGTTGCCGAAGAACCCGGACTGGTTGTCCCAGGCGAAGTCGCCGTTGTAGACGTACACGTCATCGTAGTCGCGGGCGCTGAGCAAGGCCGGCAGCCCGGACAGCTTGTGACCGCCCTCCGGCGTCTGCATCAGGTACTCGAAGCCGGGCAGGTTGGGGAAGCACGCCATGGTGGCGAACATGCCCTGATGGGTATGAGTGCCGTTGGAGAAGAAGCGGTCGAACAGCAGCCCTTCCTTGGCCAGCTTGTCGAAGTAAGGGGTGATGTTGTTGGGGCTGCCCAGCGCGCCGACCGAATGGCCCGCGAAGCTCTCCATCAGGATCACCACCACGTTCTTGATGGGCAGGGTGCCCTCGGCCGGCGGCAGGAAGTCGCGGCGCACGGCCGCTTCGTCGGCATCGACCAGGGTGTCATGGGGGGTCAGCAGTTGCTGGCGCACAGTCTGGGTCGCCAGGTTCTGCTCCAGCACCGGTTTCCAGATGTTGGCGCGGTCCTCGCCGAAGCGGCTCTTGGCGGCGTCGATCAGGGTCAGGGTGCCGTTGAGGCCCAACTGGTTGACGAAGTTCGAATCGGTGGTGAACGCGTCACCCCAGCGCATGGGCGGGCCTTGACGCAGGGTGCCACGGGCGGCGATCACGGCCACCAACAGGATCACCATGAACACCGCCAGGCGGTAATACCATGCGGCCACCGGCTGGGTGCCGATACCCCTGGTCAGCCGGTCGACACCCTTGAACAGCAGGCTGAGCAGCCAGGTCCCGAACACCCAGGCCAGCAGGTAGCGCACCACTGGGAAGCCGTACCAGAGCATGCTCATGACGGTCTTGGGGTCTTCCTTGATGTACTGGAACACCAAGCCGTTCAAGCGCTGGTGGAACTCGCGATAGAAGTCCAGTTCCATCAGGCCCAGGAACATCACCACGCTGGCGGTGAGCGTCAGCCAGAAACGGAATACGCCCCGCCGGGCCATGGCCCAAGGGCTGAGCAGCGCCAGCAGCAGCGGAATGCTGATGTACACCACCACCCGAAGGTCGAAGCGCAGGCCGTTGACGAACCCTTCGGCGACCGTGGCCGCTGGCGTGTCGCCAACCATGTCGCTGTTGTAGACCAGCAGCGCCAGGCGCACGAGGCTGAGCATCAGCATGATGACCAGCGCGCTGAGCAGCGTATAGGCCAGGTGGGATTTGAGGGTCGGCGAGAACGGCGCTCGCGCGCGCCATTGCTTCAAGGCGTCCGGGTTGGCCATGAACAGGAAGGTCCTAGAAATGCGGTTTGCGAAGAAGGCGCTGGCGCAAGACCAGCGCAGCATTGTGCGGGTGCGGATTCTGTTTAATTCATTGTGAAAATTTTGTCACGGCCTGGATTGCCTCTGGCGCCATGGGGGCACAGAGTGCTGGTTTCAGAGCCGGCCTGTGCCGCGCGGCCCGGCAATGGCCCAAATCACCAGCCCCACGACCGGCAGCAGGGCAATCAGAAGAATCCACAACACCTTGACCCCCACTTCGCGGTCACTCTTGTAGACGTTGATGATGGCCCAGATATCCAGGGCAAGAATGATCAGACCTACGAGGCTGTTGAACATCGATCCCATACCGCGTACTCCAGTTGATGAGTGTATTGCTGCATAGCATAGCCCCCTATCGGTTCAATAGAAGGGAATCCTTGGCGCCGCCTGCAGGTCACTGCCTATGATGCATCGACATTCCGATCAGAGGTTCTGCATGCCACCTGCCCACAGCCACAGCGCCACCCCGCCCTCGCCGTTCAGCGTGTGGCGGCAACAGATAGCCAATAACCCCTGGGTCGGTGCAGGCCTTGCGCTGAGCCTGCTGGCCGTCGTGATTCTGCTGGGTGCGAGCCTGTGGAATGCGGTCAACGGCGATCATTCCGAAAACCTGCACCTGGCCGCGCTCGGGGGCCTGTCCGGCTTTGGCGCCACCGCGTTGGGCGCTGTGCTGGCCGTGGTGTTGCGTGATGTCAGTAGCCGTAACCAGGACGTGATGCTGGGGTTCGCTGCCGGCATGATGCTGGCAGCTAGTTCTTTTTCGCTGATTTTGCCGGGTCTGGACGCGGCGCGGGAGATCACCGGCAGTGGGCCGGGTGCGGCCTTCATCGTGGTCGTCGGCATGGGGCTGGGCGTGCTGCTGATGCTGGGCCTGGACCGTTTCACGCCGCACGAGCATGAACGCGTCGGCGTGGTGGGGCCGGAAACCGAACGGTTCAGCCGAGTGTGGCTGTTCGTGCTGGCCATTACCCTGCACAACTTGCCCGAGGGCATGGCCATCGGGGTGAGCTTCACCAACGGCGACATGAACATCGGCCTGCCGCTGACCACCGCCATCGCCATTCAGGACATCCCGGAGGGCCTGGCCGTGGCGCTGGCGCTGCGGGCGACCGGGCTGTCCAACCTGAAGGCCGCACTAGTGGCCATTGGTTCAGGAGTAATGGAGCCATTGGGCGCGGTCATCGGGCTGGGCATTTCCACCGGCTTTGCCGTGGCCTACCCTATCAGCATGGGGCTGGCGGCGGGGGCGATGATCTTCGTGGTGAGCCACGAGGTCATTCCCGAAACCCACCGTCACGGCCACCAGACCTCCGCCACGCTCGGCTTGATGGGCGGTTTCGCGGTGATGATGTTCCTGGACACCGCATTGGGTTGACAGCGCCGTTGCCCGCCTGCCAGGGCCGCGTACGACGCGCTCAGACGTGCAGGGCGACCTTCAGGGCCTCCAGGGCGGGCTCGGCCTTGATGCCAAGTTCAGCGGCCAGCGCCTGGACCCGCTCCAGGTCATGCTGGCCAACCATGACCATCTGCAGCTCATCATCGAGCAATTGGCTGAAATCGAGCAGCACGTAGCCACCGGCTTCCTTGTTGAGCGCCCCCATCTGCACCTGGATACGGTTGAGCGCCACGAGCGGCTCGGTGCGTGCCAGCTGCTTGGGCTTGAGGGTGAGCGGCACGCTCTTGTCGAACGAGTCGCTGATCTGCTGGAACAGCTCCTGATAGGTGTCAGCCTGGAATACCACGGTGTCAGGCAGGCTGCCGAGTACTACCCACTCGCCCAGTGGGATGGGAAAGCTGTCGTCGTAGTTGATGTCGGGGTTGGCGGCCAGGAAAGCGGCGGGGTCGGCGTAGGCCTGGGCAGCCTCGTCGGCAATGCGCTCGATGTCTTCTTCGCGCAGGCAGCCTGCGCTGATAAGGCGGATGAATTCGAGCAACTGAGTTTTCATGAAGGGGGGCCTGTGGCGATGGCAAAGTCGCCAAGGATAGCCGCAAACGCCCCCTGCCGGTTAGCCTGCCAGCGCTTGCAGGCGTGCGGTGGCGTCCACGGCGCCCATGGTCTGGGCTGCCATCAGTGCGTTTGCACCGCGCACATCCTGCAAGGCAGGGTTGGCACCCTGGGCCAGCAGGTACTCAAGGATCTCTACACGGTTGAACATGGCGGCCAACATCAGGGCCGTGCGTCCATCCTGGGCAGCGGCATCGACCGGTACACCGTTTTCCAGCAACAGGCGGATCATGGCCATGTCCCCTTTGAAAGCGGCACCGGCGATGGGGAGCTGGCCGTTGTCGTTGGCAATGAGCGGATCGGCCCCGTGGTTGAGCAACACCTGAACGGCGTCATGGTGGCCGTGGTAGCTGGCCAGCATCAGCAGGGTGTCGCCCTTGTGATTACGCAGGTTCACCGGCAGACCGCTTTGCAGCAGGCGCTCCAGCATCTGGGCATCGCCTTGACGGGCCTTGTCGAACACTTGTGCGGCAAAAGCAGCCGCTTCATCGGTAGACATTTGAGCAGGCTGAGCGGACGCAGTCTGGGTGGACATAAGGAACCTCCTGGTAGAAATCGTTGCCCAAGTGTTTGTCAGGCCCTTCCTGCGCGTCAAAGGTTCCGTTTCTATCGAGCCCATAGCGTTGATTGGCTTGCCGTGCAAAATGCACTGTGCAAAATGCATGACCTTGCAGCTTGCACGGAAGGCATTCTCTAAAAGTAGTCCAACTCACTGATTTACCTGGATTTTTCCTACACGCTGTTTCTGGCACGGTCGCTGCAATCTATCTAGACATCGATTGCCACACACCTTGTCAGGAGTAGTCATGAACCTTATCCAGGAAAAATTCGTCTCGGTGTTCCCTGCTTACCAAGTCGCGACTCAATCACGTCCTGACGGCGGCATCTTGCTGACTCTGCGTGCGGCCGACGGCAAGGTTACCCGCCGTGTACTGACCTACACCCAACTGCACAGCGCCGAGCAATTGTCCTGGGCCATCAGCGCCATTCGCCGCGACTTGGCCGAACAAGCCAGCGAGTTGCCAGTGATCTCGATGTTGCAGAGCCAGCAGCGTTTTGCATTGCCGACTTATCGCTGATTCTTGCACTGCCCCCGAAAGCGACCAAATTCAA
>NZ_JBICMI010000086.1:0-1016 GCF_043106155.1 Pseudomonas sp. FYR_7 | reverse complement strand
GATCCCACGCCCGTCTCCAGGCAGCCACCACTGTTGGATACTGCTTGCCCCAAGGGCCGTTTTCAAAATCGTCCAGCGCCTGCTCAGCTGCCTCAGCGTTGATGGCCTGGTAGATCGGTTTTAGCGCCTTGGCCAACTCACGACGCTTATCCCAGGCCGCATAATCAAGGCTGTTGCGGATCAGATGAACGATGCAGGTTTGCAGTGTCGTAGCCGGAAACACTGCGCTCAGAGCCTCAGGCATCCCTTTGAGTCCGTCGGTCACAGCAATCAGCACGTCTTCGATACCACGCGTCTTGAGATCATTGAACACCTTCATCCAGAACTTCGCACCCTCGGTGTTCTCGATCCAGATGCCCAAGATATCGCGCGTCCCATCGGGTAGAACGCCCAGCGCCAAGTAAATGGCCTTGTTGCGCACCAGGCCTTCTTCGCGGATTTTCACCCGCAGCGCATCAAAGAAAATAACCGGATACATCGGTTCCAGGGGCCGTTGTTGCCACGCGCCGATCTCTTCCATGACCTCGTCTGTCACAGAGCTGATGAAGTCGTGCGAAACCTCTGTTCCGTACTGCTCGGAAAGAAAAGCTCGGATCTCTCGTACTGTCATTCCACGTGCGTACATGGCGATGATCTTGTCGTCGAAGCCGGTGTAACGGCGCTCGTGCTTGGGGATCAGAATGGGCGCAAAGCTGCCGTCTCGATCACGAGGAATCTCCAGCCGCAGCGGGCCATCGCCGGTCAAAACCGTCTTGCCACTCTTGCCGTTACGCTGGTTGGTTTCATCCTCTGGGCGCTGCGCGCCCGGCGGATAGCCCAGATGGTAACCAAGCTCGGCATTCAGCGCGCGTTCGATAAGGGCCTTCTTGAATGCCGCAGAGGCATCCTCGATGGCTTCTGCGGTCATCAAGCCCTCACCGAACTGCTCCAGCAATTCTTTGGGGATTTTGGGCAGGTCACGCAAGGGTTTCTTTTTGGTTGGCATACATGCACCTCTTACTCATGTTATGCCCGAA
>NZ_JBICMI010000085.1:0-36427 GCF_043106155.1 Pseudomonas sp. FYR_7 | reverse complement strand
TGTGCCGGGGCTTTTCGTGTGCGGTCTAATTAGGCCGTGCAGGCTTCGCTAAGCCTGCCGTTGAAAGTCAGTCGGCATCAAGATGCATCGGCGTCACAACGCGGCCATCTCTCTCGGGCTGCCCCAGGTGGGTATCGATGAAGTACACCCTGTCGTCCTCGAGCTTGGCCTTGTCCACCAGATAATCCTTGATGCTGCTAGCGCGCTCCTGCCCCAGGGTGCGTAACAGGGCTGTGCTTTCGGCCCAGGATTTGAGCACGGCGTTACGAAGGTTGGCGGTGCGCGCGTCACGGTCAAGCTGCTCCCATTCGGCAGGGGGCTGCTGCTTGAGGCGACTGCGGTAAATGCCTTCGAGCATCGCCGGCTTGTCGGCCTCGTCGACCACCATCAGGGACGCATTGGCCGGGACCTTGTCGCCGCGCCGCTGCAGGATCTTGTACCAGGTGGCCTGGTATTCCCGTTCCAGGCGCTGCTGGGCAAGGATGGGGCCGTCACTTGCCTGGGCGCTGGTGCCTTCGATTTCCAGGCGCAGTTCCGGCCGCTTTCTCAGGCCCTCGGCGAGCTTGTCCAAGGACGCCTGAGCGTCGCCTGCCAGCTCGCTGGACCCAGGGGCGAAAGCGACGGTGCCCAAGTCTTCGGCGCCGCCTCCGGCAACCAGGCCACCGATGAGCTTGAACGGTGCCTGCGCGGCGCGCAGCACAAGGTTGCGCAAGGTTTGCCACACGATCGGCATTACGCTGAACTGCGGGTTGTTCAGATCGCCCGCCACGGGCAACTCGATTGAAATCTTGCCGTGCGTATCTTTGAGCAGTGCCACCGCAAGGCGAATCGGCAGATCGACCGCGTCCGGGCTGTCTACCTTCTCCCCCAGCTGCAACTGCTCAACGACTACTTTGTTCTCGGCTTTGAGTTGGCCCTTGGTGATCAGGTAATGCAGGTCCAGGTTCAGCCGGCCTTTGCGGATGCGGTAGCCGGCAAACTTGCCCGAGTAGGGCGTCAGGGTAGTCAGTTCGACGCGTTTGAACACGGCGGCGATGTCCAGGCTCGCGAGCGGGTCGAATGGGTTGAGGCCACCTTTGATGGTGACGGGCGCGTACCGGTCGACCTTGCCTTGCACATCCACTGGGGCAGGGAGGGGCTTGCGGTTATCGATGGTGCCGACCTGGCCGTTGAGCTGTTGCACGGCCGTGGCGAAATTGGGCGTGAGCGACAGGTCGGCGAAGTTGGCCGAACCGTCCTTGATCACGATCTGACCAATGCGGATACCGAGTGGCTTTTCCTCGGTGGCGCTTGCAGGCTGGGACTGAGCCTTGGCAGGCGCATCGGTTGGCTGTGGAATCAACAGGTCATTGATGTTGGTGGTACGGTCTTCATTGATGATGAAGCGTGCATAGGGCTGTTGCAGCGTCACCTTGTCGATCGACAGGGCATCGCCATGCACATACGTCAGGCCATCGAGGTTGACCTGCTGCCATTTGACGAAGTCCCGGCTCTTGATGGTGTCGAGGGTGTGCAACTGATTCACCTGGGCCTTGCCGCTCACCGTCAAGGCCAGCGGCGATGCGCTTTTCAGGTCCACCTTCAGGTCGCTGTCGAGCATGCCGCTGCGCAGCTCCAACAGAATGTAGGGGTTGATGTAGGCTTGCGCCAACCGCAAGTCGATGTCCCGGGTACCGACATCCAGCTTGGCCCACACCGGCGCCAGGTTGACCTGGCCCTGCCCTTGCAGGGTGCCTTGCTTGCCGATGCCGGTGTCGAACTTGACCGTGAAGGGCTTCTGGTTGAGGCTATCGAAGCCCTTCAAGTCAGCGTTCAAGGGGCCTACGTCCAGGCTGACCGGCTCTTTTTGCGTGCGGTCTGCCAGGTGCACGCGGTAGTTCCTGAGCTGGACATCGTTGAGCAGCACCTGCCAGGGCTTGCTCGGGGCCGCTGGCGTCTGCGGTGCAGCGGAGGCCCCTGCGGTGGGCGGCTCGGCCTTTTCTGCTGGCGTTGGCTTGCCAGGCTCGCCGGCAAACAGCACCTGCCAATCGAGCTGACCGTCCTTCTCCAGCGCCGCCCAGGTTTCGAGCTTTTCACTGCGCACTTTGCCGACTGTTACCTGTTGCTTGACCAGATCGACGGAGGCATCACTCAACTCCAGATTGGCGAGCCTTGCCAACGGGCGGCCGTCCGGGGCCTTGATGGCAAAGGGCGCCACCCGCACCGACGCTTTTTCCAAACGCAGTTCGGTCTTGTCTGCCAGGTTGAGCCGATAATGCGTGCTCAGGCTGAGCTTGCCGTCTTCCAGCACCAAGGGCACGGCATCGCGCACATAGGGCCAGAACAGCTTCATCTTGCTGTCGCTGACCTTGAGCGTGCCTTCGGACGCGATAGGCGCCAGGCTCAATGTACCCTGCCAGTCGATGCGTCCACCGTTGGGGCCGTTGGCCACCATGGTCATGTCGGCATTGTCGTTGGCAAGGGTGCTGAGGTTCTTCAGCTCCAGGCCAAGGTTGTCATAGAGAAACTCGATCGGCTCGCTGGGACGCAGGTCTTCGAAACGCACAAAGCCCTGCTCGAGCTTGATGCTGCCGATACGCAGCGGGAAAGGATCGCCTGGGGGTGTATCGGGCTCGCTTTTGCTGGTGGGCAGTTGGAAAAGGCGCGTGAGGTTGAGGGTGCCATCTTTGGCGAACAGCACTTCGGTGCGCGGTTTGACCAGCTCGAGGGCATCAAGGTGCAGCGCGCCGGTCCACAGGCTGTCCAGCGACAGGTTGGCGTACAGTTTTTCGAAACCGACCTGCTCTTTGCCGGGCTCGCCGATCTGCAGGCCCCACAAGGTCAATTCGAGACTGAAGGGGTTGAACTCGGCCCGTTGCAAGTGGGCCGGCACCGTGGCGTAGTGGGCAAGCTGCTGGTTGGCGATACGCAATGCCAGGCCCGGAAGAATGAGAAAGCCAAGCAGGCTGTACAGGGCGAGCAACGCCAGCAATGCGCCGATGGCGCGAGTCAGTCCTTTGTACATGAATCGCTTCGTCTGTCCGGGGCGGGATGCCTTGGAGTATGGCACGTTAAATCAGTTCCGCTGAGGGGCGCCTAGTGCTTATTCGATGCCCATGCGGCGCCTGGCCCTGTGCGCAGAGCCGTCGCGCATGGCCCAGCGCAATACCGGGGCGGTGCCATGCACGCCCAGGCGGATCAACCGTTTTTGCCAATGGCCCTGTTCGAGGCCAAGCTGCTGTTGTGCCCACTGGGGCAGTAGCTCGATACCGGCGTGCAGCATCAGCTTGCCCACGGGTTTTGCCAGCCGGCTGGGTGCCGGGGCGTTGAGCAGAATACCGATGACTTCCTGGCTGCGGGCATCGCAGCTCAGCTGTGGGCGCATCTCATGCAGGTAATGTGCGACCTCACGGCGCGAGCGGGGCACGTCCTGGGCGCCCAGACGCTCGGCGATCAGGGCGATTTCCTGGTAATAGGCGTCCTGGTCGGCCAGGGACAAGCGGGGGTTGCGGTAGCGCAGGTGAGCGGCCAGAAAGCTGCTGACCTCGGCCACATGCACCCAAGTCAGTAGGTGGGGGTCGCTGGCTGCGTACGGGCGGCCATCCGGCGCCGTGCCTTCGACGTGCAGGTGGATCCGACGCACTTTTTCGATCAACCAGTGCGCATCTTCGGTCGCGCCGAACGTGGTCCCTGAAATGAACTGGCTGGTGCGCCGCAGGCGTCCGATCAGGTCATGGCGAAAGTTGGAGTGGTCCCAGACCCCGGCGAGTGCCAGCGGGTGCAGCAACTGCAGCATCAGCGCGCTGATGCCGCCGACCAGCATGCTAGGGAAGTCACCGTGCACGCGCCAACTGATGCTGTTGGGCCCGAACAGGCCAGGGTCGCCTTTGGGCGACTCCAGGTCGAGCTGGCCCAACGCCAGGCCGGTGAGGCTCATGGCTTGTTTTTCGATACGACGGCGAAGCGCTTCCATGGTGACCTGCAGGGCTGGGCAGCCTGGGAAGCGGCTGCCGGTTATCGGTTCAGGCGAGTGTCGATCAACCCTTGGACGACGCCCGGGTCGGCCAAGGTGGAGGTATCGCCCAGGCTGTCGAGCTCGTTGCAGGCGATCTTGCGCAGTATACGCCGCATGATCTTGCCCGACCGTGTCTTGGGCAAAGCCGGCGCCCATTGCAGTAACTCGGGCTTGGCGAAGCTGCCTATCTCCTTGCTGACCAGCGCCAACAGCTGGGCCTTGAGATCCTCATCGGGGCGGACACCGTTCATGGTGGTCACGAAGGCGTATACGCCCTGGCCCTTGAGATCGTGGGGGTAGCCCACCACGGCTGCTTCGGCCACGCTGTCGTGAAGTACCAGGGCGCTTTCGACCTCCGCCGTGCCGATGCGATGCCCGGACACGTTGATCACATCGTCCACGCGCCCAGTGATCCAGTAATGCCCGTCGGCATCGCGCCTGGCGCCGTCCCCGGTGAAGTAGTAGCCGGGCATGGGTTTGAAGTAGGTGTCGACCATGCGTTGGTGATCGCCATGGACAGTGCGAATCTGCCCAGGCCAGCTGGCCTTGATCGCCAGCAGCCCAGCCCCTGGTCCCTCGATGACCTGGCCTTTGTCATCAAGCAGCACCGGCTGCACGCCGAACATGGGTTGGGTGGCACAGCCAGGCTTGAGGGTCTGGGTGCCGGGCAGTGGCGTGAGCATGATGCCGCCGGTCTCGGTCTGCCACCAGGTATCGACGATGGGGCAGCGGCGCTGTCCGACCTCATTGAAATACCAGTGCCAGGCTTCCGGGTTGATCGGTTCACCCACGCTGCCCAGCAAGCGCAGGCTTGCACGGGAGGTACTTTGCAGGGGCGCATCCCCTTCGCGCATCAGCGCGCGCAGGGCGGTGGGTGCGGTGTAGAAGATGTTGACCTGGTGCTTGTCCACGACTTGCCAGAACCGCGAGCTGTCGGGGTAGTTGGGCACGCCTTCGAACATCAGCGAGATGGCGCCATTGGCCAAGGGGCCATACACGATGTAGCTGTGGCCGGTGACCCAGCCGACGTCGGCGGTGCACCAGAAGACTTCCCCCTCCCGATAGTCGAACACCACATCGAATGTCATGGCCGCTTGCAGCAAGTACCCCGCCGTGGTGTGCAGCACGCCTTTGGGTTTGCCGGTGCTACCGGAGGTGTAGAGGATGAACAGAGGCGCCTCTGCCTCCATCGGTTCGGGTGGGCAGGCTTCATCGGCCTGCTCGATGGCGTGCTGGTACCAAAGGTCGCGACTATCGTCCCAGGCGACATCACCCCCGGTTCGCCGCACTACCACGACGGTACTGACGGCCGGGCAACTGGCCAACGCCTTGTCGACATTCTGCTTGAGGGCGATTCGCTTACCGCCGCGTACGCCTTCATCAGCGGTGATGACGGTGCGGCAGTCGGCGTCCAGGATACGGTCACGCAGCGCGTCCGGGGAAAAACCACCGAACACCACGGAGTGAACAGCGCCTATGCGCGCGCAAGCGAGCATGGCGAAGGCGGCTTCGGGGATCATCGGCATGTAGATGCACACCCGGTCACCTTTGGCCACGCCTCGCGACTTCAATACATTGGCCAGGCGACACACCTGGCGGTGCAGTTCACGGTAGCTGATGGCCTGGGTGTCGCTGGGGTCGTCGCCTTCCCATAGCAGGGCGGTCTGCTCGGCCCGTGTGGCCAAGTGGCGATCGATGCAGTTGTAGCTGACGTTCAGTTGGCCCCCGTCGAACCAGCGGGCCTGGCCGGTGCGCAGGTCCGATTGTTGAACCTGTGACCAAGGCCTCATCCAGGTCAGGCGCTGCGCTTGAGCGGCCCAGAAGGTGTCCGGGTCTTCGACCGACTGGCGGTACAGGCGGTGGTAGTCGTCCTGGGAGAGGGCTGCCGCCTGGCTGACGGCGAGGGCGTGCGGGTATTTTCGAATATCGAACATGGCGGTGGTCCTGCTCTTGTGAGGGGCGAGGGACGGCAACGGCTAATGGGTAGGACAGTTTTGCGGGGAGGGGTGTTCCACCGGTCGGCGATTGGGCGGGTACGGTCGATAGGGGCTATGAAGCCGTCGACTGGCTTGCTGTAGGGGCTTGGCCCACGTGCGATGGGCGCTGCGAAGCAGCCCCGGCAATTGCCCAGGGGGCGAATTGCAGAAGCTGCGGCGCATCTCTTGATGCCTTGCCTGGCGAGCACAAGCCCTGCCAGGTAGAGGTCTGATCAGCCGCGATGGCGGCCGCGGAAGTAATTGATCAGGCCTTGAGTAGAGCCGTCCTCGGCCACCTCTTCCTGGCTGCCTACAAGACGCTGGTACACGCCCTTGCCCAGTTCCTTGCCCAGTTCCACGCCCCATTGGTCGAAGGCATTGATACCCCAGACCACGCTCTGCACGAACACCTTGTGCTCATACATGGCCACAAGGGCACCCAGCCGGCGTGGGCTGATACGCTCGACCACCAAGGTGTTGCTCGGGCGATTGCCCGGGATGACCTTGTGCGGGGCAAGCTTCTGCACCTCGGCTTCGCTCATGCCCTTGGTACGCAGTTCGGTCTCGGCTTCTTCTCGCGTCTTGCCCAGCATCAGCGCCTGGCTCTGGGACAGGCAGTTGGCGTACAGCCATTGGTGATGGTCGGCTACCGGGTTGAAGCTGACGACCGGAACGATGAAGTCGGCCGGGATCAGCTGCGTGCCCTGGTGCAGCAACTGGTGATAGGCATGCTGGCCGTTGCAGCCCACACCGCCCCAGATCACAGGGCCGGTCTCGGTTTTCACCGGGGTGCCGTCCTGCAGCACGCTCTTGCCGTTGGATTCCATGTCCAGCTGTTGCAGGTGCTTGGTGATGTTGCGCAGGTAGTGGTCGTACGGCAGGATCGCATGGCTGCTGGCACCCCAGAAATTGCCGTACCACACACCCAGCAGCGCCAGCAGCACGGGCATGTTCTTCTCGAACGGCGCGCTCTGGAAATGCTGGTCCATGGTGTAGGCACCGGAGAGCAGTTCCTTGAAGTTGGCGGTACCGATGGCCAGCGCAATCGGCAGGCCGATGGCGGACCACAGCGAATAGCGCCCACCGACCCAGTCCCACATCGGGAAGATGTTCTCTTCGCGGATGCCAAACGCCACGGCGGCGGCCTTGTTGCTGGAAACGGCGATGAAGTGGCGGTACAGCTCGGCTTCCGAGCCGCCCTGGGCCAGGTACCAGGTACGCGCGGCCATTGCGTTCTTCAGGGTCTCGAGGGTGTTGAACGACTTGGACGAGACGATGAACAGGGTGGTTTCGGCGCGCAGGCTGGCCGACAGTTCGTGGAACTCGCTACCGTCGATGTTCGCCAGGTAATGGCAGCGTACACCGCGCTGGGCGTAAGGCATCAATGCTTCGGATACCAGTTCCGGGCCCAGGAACGAGCCACCGATACCAATGTTGACCACGTCGGTGATGGGCTTTTCGCTGTAGCCACGCCACAGGCCATCATGAATGCGGCCGACCAGCTCGGTGATCTGGTTGAGCACTTTGTGCACTTCGGGCATGACGTTCACGCCGTTGACGCTGAGCTTGTCACCCACCGGGCGGCGCAGGGCAGTGTGTAGCACCGGCCGGCCTTCGGAGGCGTTGATGATCTCGCCGTTGAACATCGAGGTGATGGCGTCCTTGAGGCCCACTTCGTCGGCCAGGTTCACCAGCAGGTCACGTGTCTGTTCGGTGATCAGGTTCTTGGAATAATCCAGGAACAAGCCACAGGAGCTCAGGGAGAATTGTTCGAAGCGCTGAGGATCGGCGGCGAAAGCTTCTCGCATGCTGAAGCCTTGCATGGCATCGCGGTGCTGCTTGAGCGCCTGCCAGGCGGGTAGAGCCGTGACATCGTGGGGGGTACGGTAATACGCCATTGCGCGGGGGTCCCTTGGTCCGTGGTGATGCGTTGGACACGGCAGTCATTGCCGGGTTCAGGCTGGCATCATTATAGGCAAAGGCCCGGCGCTGGGAATGGGGGGCGCAAAAGTAGATGGGGTGCCTAGGCACCCCAGGCCGTTCAGGCCGTCTTGTCCTGCACCTGCACGTACAGGTTATCGATCAGGCGGGTGTTGCCCAGGTAAGCCGCCGCGATGACCACCAGGTCTCGGTCATCGACCATGGCCGGGCGCAGGGTCAGGGCATGTCGAACTTCAAGGTAATCGGGGCGCAGACCGGCTGCGCTCAATTGGGCCTGGCCGTCGGCCACCAGCGCGGCGAAGTCCTTTTGGCCACGGGCGATGGCAGCTGCCATCGTCTGGAGCACGCGATACAGCACAGGCGCCGTTGCCCGCTGCTCGACGGTGAGGTAGCCGTTGCGCGATGACAGTGCCAAGCCGTCTGCGGCGCGCACTGTAGGCAGCCCCATCACCTGGATGGGCATGTTCAGGTCGCGCACCATGGCGCGAATGACTGCCAGCTGCTGATAGTCCTTTTCGCCGAAGACCGCGAGATCAGGCTGCACCATGTTGAACAGCTTGCTGACCACGGTAGCCACGCCTTCGAAGTGCCCTGGCCGACTGGCGCCGCACAACCCTTCAGACAGGTTGGGCACGCTGACCCGCGTCTGCACGCTCATCCCGTCCGGATACATTTCGTCCACGGCAGGGGCAAACAGCAGGTTGCAGCCCGATTCGACCAGCAGTTGCTGGTCGGCTGCCAACGTGCGGGGGTATTTGTCCAGGTCTTCATTGGCCCCGAACTGCAGCGGGTTGACGAAGATGCTGGCAACCACGAAGTCGGCGCATTGCGCAGCCTTTACCACCAGGGCCGCATGGCCGCTGTGCAGGTTGCCCATGGTGGGCACGAAGCCGATGCGCTTGCCTTCGCTGCGGGCGCGGGCTACGGCGGCGCGCAGCTCCCGCACGGTCTTGACTGTATTCATGCGCTGAACCCGTGTTCACTGGCGGGGAACGTGACTTGCTTGACGGCCTGGACATAAGCGGCGAGGGCGCTGGCGATGTCAGGCTGGCCGTCCATGAAGTTTTTCACGAACTTGGGTACCCGGCCGCTGAGGGACAGGCCGAGCATGTCATGCAGCACCAGTACCTGGCCATCGGTGGCGCTGCCGGCACCGATGCCGATGACCGGGATGCGCACGGCCTGGGTGATCGCTGCGGCCAGCTCGCTGGGCACGCATTCGAGCAGCAGCATGGCAGCGCCTGCGGCTTCAAGCGCGATGGCATCGGCCTGCATCTGCCGGGCTTGTGCCTCCAGACGACCTTGTACCTTATAGCCGCCGAGCACATTTACGGTCTGAGGCGTCAGGCCCAGGTGGGCGCACACAGGCACGCCACGCTCGGCCAGCAGCCGGATGGTCTCGGCCAACCAGGCTGCACCTTCGATCTTGACCATGTGGGCACCTGCCTGCATCAGCGCCGCGCTGTTGGCGAAGGCCGATTCGGGCGTGGCGTGGGCCATGAACGGCAGGTCGGCGAGAATCAACGCGCCGTGATTGCCGCGCTTGACCGAGGCGGTGTGGTAGGCCATGTCTGCCGTGGTGACTGGCAAGGTGCTGTCATGGCCTTGCAAGACCATGCCCAAGGAGTCGCCCACCAGCAGGACGTCGACGCCGGCCTGGCTGGCTGCCTTGGCGAACGTCGCGTCATAGCAGGTCAGCATGGCGATTTTTTCACCCTTGGCCTTCAGGCCATTGAGGGTGGAAAGGGTTACTTCAGGCATGTAGAGAGTTCCTCATTCTGGCGCCAGGGGAAACGACTGCATGCAACCTGAGTAGTCATCTTCCGCAGCGGCACATCATCGCGCGTGATGTTCTGGCACAGGTCCGTCCGGGCCTCGATAGGGGGGCGCAACACAGGGGTGCCACGCGGGTCGCCTATAGTCGTGAGCGAAATGAGGGAAGTCAATCACCCTGTTACCGCATTGTTACGATGAGGGTGTTACTGGCGTTACTGCCCTAATGAACGGCCGGTTACAGGCGTTCGAGGCCAATGTATGGGCAGGCGGCGAGCAGTTGGGACAATTGGCGGCCATCGGCAAGCCGGAAGTCTGCAGGGACCAGTTCGGCCAGCGGGTAGAGCACGAAGGGCCTGGCATGCATGTGATAGTGCGGTACCTGCAGGCGCGGCAGGTCTAGCACCTGGTCGCCGTACAGCAGAATGTCCAGGTCGAGGGTGCGCGGCCCCCAGCGTTCCTTGCGCACCCGGCCCTGGTCGTTTTCGATGGCCTGCAAGGCATCGAGCAGGTCAAGGGGCGCCAAGGCGCTGTCGAGCGCGGCGACGGCATTGGTGTAGCGGGGCTGGCCCGGCAGTAGCGAATCACTGGTGTACAGCGCCGAAGCGGCCACCAGACGCGTCGCCTGGACCTGATCGAGTGCGTCCAGCGCGCTGCGCAACTGCTCGGCCGGGGCATCCAGATTGCTGCCCAGGCCGACGTACACGCGGATGCTCACTCGAAGGCCTCTTCACCACCGCGCTTGCGCTTGCTGTTGCTGCGCTTGCGCTTGCGGGACGCACCGCCTTCATCACGGCTGCCCAGGTCGCGGATCATGTCGCGGCGCTCGCTGTCATTGGCTTCCTGATACTCGGTCCACCACTGGCCAAGGTCATCGGTTTCTTCGCCAGCGCTTTCGCGCAGCAGCAGGAAATCGTAACCGGCACGGAAGCGCGGGTTGTCCAGCAGCATGTCGGCGCGTTTACCGCTGCGGCGCGGCAGGCGTTCCTGCATGTCCCAGATCTCGCGGATCGGCAGGGTGAAGCGCTTGGGAATGGCAATGCGTGCGCACTGCTCGGCGATCAGGTCATGGGCTGCACCGTTCATGGCCGGAATCGGCGGCACCCCTTGGTTCTGCAGGTGCAGAACGCGCGCTGGCAGGGCAGGCCACAGCAGGGCTGCGAACATGAAGGCAGGCGTTACCGGCTTGCCTTGCTTGACGCGCAGGTCCGTATTGCTCAACGCCTGGCTGATCAGCGTGTGGGTATAGGTGGGGCGGTCCTCCAGCGCCTGGGCACTGGCGGGGAACAGGGGTTCGAACAGCTGCAGGTCGACCAGCATTTCGAACGCCATGGCGCCCTGGCCCGAAAGGAACAGCTTCAGGCTCTCTTCGAACAGCCGCGCCGGCGGTATTTCACGCAGCAACGGCGCCAGTTCGCGAATCGGCTGGACGGTGTGCTTTTCGATACCGAAGTCGAGCTTGGCTGCGAAACGCACCGCACGCAGCATGCGCACGGGGTCTTCCTGATAGCGATGGGTAGGATCGCCGATCAGGCGCAACAGGCGATTGCGCACATCGTGCACGCCGTTGGCGTAATCGAGAATGCGCTCGCTCACCGGATCGTAGTACAGCGCGTTGATGGTGAAGTCGCGGCGCTGCGCGTCTTCTTCCAAGGTGCCATACACGTTATCGCGCAGGATTCGCCCGCTGGCATTATGGGACGAGCGGTGGCTGTCGCCCTGATCGTCCTCGGAGTGAGGGGCGCGGAAGGTGGCGACTTCAATGATTTCACGGCCGAAATGCACGTGAACCAGCTTGAAGCGGCGGCCGATGATACGCGCGTTACGGAACTCGGCACGCACCTGTTCGGGGGTGGCGCTGGTGGCCACGTCGAAGTCTTTCGGCGTGATGCCCAGCATTAGGTCGCGGACACAGCCACCGACCAGATAGGCCTGGTAACCGGCGCTCTGCAGGCGCTCGACAATGTTCACCGCATGGCGGCTGAACTGGTGGCGCTGCAGCGAATGCTGGCTTTTGTTGATCACCTCGGGCGTGGTGCGCCGGTGGTGCTGGCCCGGTACGGGCGGGCGGAACGACTGGAACAGCTTCTTCAGCATGGGATGCACTGTTTGAAGGAATGTTCGGCCAAGAATATGAGAATGGCCGCATGATGGGCGGGGATTCTAGCATTTACTCGCGGGATGGTGTAGGCGGTCGCAGAATGCCTGCCCAAAGGCAGAAACGACAAGGGGAGCCTAAGCTCCCCAAGAAGTCGTTGCGTGTGCTCTTATTATTTTTTTTGCGGGCTTCTTGTTTTTGTTGAGTGCCCTGCCACTAAGCGTGAAGCTTGTGGACGACCCCCAAGCCAGGGGTAAAGAGCAAACGGATTGCTTTGGCCGCTGATGTCACGTTGATCGTAGATCCATCCAGTTCAGGTGCTGCTTTATAGTGCAGTTTTTGTTGTTCTCTGCCTGGGTGTGGGGCAAGCCCCAAACATGCATCCTCTCCAAAAGAATCAGTTAGCTGCGCCTCCGCCGTCTTGTTCTTATTGTGCGTGAGTCGTTTCGTCTTGTTCTTATTGTGGGTTGCAGTGCTTGTTATTGTTTTTGTACTAAGCATATAGCAGAAGGCGTGCCAACTTTGGCTGGCCCAGCAAATCCGGGGGTTTGGCTATTTTTCCAGGGAAGCATGCCAAGTGCGCGGCGTGTTTTTCGTTACCGTTTACCTCGGCAACTGTTACGCACCTGCAGGCAGGTAACAGATTTTTGCGGCGGGGGGATGCGGGGGGAATCAGTCTGAGGTCCCGTTACGGGGAAGAACCTTGCAGGGTGACCGAAGACGGGCAGGAGACGCCTCTTGCCCGGTCGAATCAGTTCTCGCTGGTGGCGTTGCTTTTGCGGCGTGGAATGCCTAGGCGCTGCCTGCGCTCCCAAAGGCACTTGCGACTGACGCCCAGCTTGCGTGCCAGCTCGGTCTCGGTCATGTGGTCCTGGTGCTCGAGCACGAAATGCTGGAAGTAGTCCTCCAGCGACAAATCTTCGGTCGGCTCATGACTGGCCGTGGCGGCACTGGCTCCGGTCAGCGCACTGTCGAGCAGCTCGTCCTCGTCCAGATCGCTGAGCTCGATGTCGATGCCCAACAGCTCCGCCGAAATTTCCGGGCTTTCGCTCAGGATGACTGCGCGTTCCACGGCATTTTCCAGTTCTCGCACGTTGCCGGGCCAGCTGTAATGACGAATGGCCTGCTCTGCTTCGGGTGAGAAGTGCAGGTCGTCACGCCCGATCCGCGCGCACTGGCGGGCCAGGAAGGCACTGGCGATTTCGTTCACATCGCTGCCGCGCTCGCGCAGGGCAGGTAGCTTCAGCGCGATCACATGCAAGCGGTAGTACAAGTCTTCACGGAACTGACCGGCCTTGGCCAGGTTTTTCAGGTCCCGGTGAGTGGCCGCGATCAGGCGCACGTCGACCTTTTGCGACTGCACCGAGCCCACCCGCCGAATCTCGCCTTCCTGAAGCACGCGCAACAGGCGCGCCTGGGCTTCGAGCGGGAGTTCGCCGATCTCGTCAAGGAACAGGGTGCCGCCGTCAGCGGCCTCCACCAGCCCAGCCCGACCTGCGCTGGCACCGGTAAAGGCGCCCTTTTCATGACCGAACAGCTCGGACTCGATGAGCGTCTCGGGAATCGCTGCGCAGTTGACCGAGATCATCGGTGCCTTGGCCCGTCGCGACAGGTTATGCAGCGCACGGGCGACCAGTTCCTTGCCGGTACCTGACTCACCTTGGATCAGCACATTGGAGTCGGTAGGGGCGACCTTGCGGATCTTGCTGAACATGTCCTGCATGGGGGCGCAGGAACCGATGATGCCGATATCCCCATTGGTCGCCGGTGCGTTGCCTTTGTCCCCCGGGGCAGCCTTGGCGGAGGCCAGGCGTGGCTCAGGGGCTGCAGGGGGCGCGCTTGGCCGATCACGCAGGATGCGCGCAACGGCCTGGAGCATTTCATCATGATCGAACGGTTTGGCGATGTAGTCGACCGCACCCATTTTCATCGAGTCCACGGCCGAGCGCAGGCTTGCGTAGCTGGTCATGATCAGCACCGGCCTGCCCTCGCCGAGCTTGATCAGCTCGGTACCGGGGGCACCGGGCAGGCGCAGGTCGCTGACGATCAGGTCGAAGGTCGCAATGCTGAAGCGTTCCTGTGCTTCCTGCACCGAGCCGGCTTCGCTGACCTGGTACTGGTTCCGTTCGAGCAGGCGTCGCAGGGCCGAGCGGATGATGGTTTCGTCTTCGACGATCAGAATATGCGGCATTGATTCAATTCTCTCGACGGTCTCGATTTTCAGGGGACGTCGCTACGACATGCCGGGGCAGGGTCACGCGGATCCGGGTGCCACGTTGCCGTTCGATATCGGCCGGGCTGTCGATGGTGATTTGTCCATAATGCTCCTCCACGATGGAATAGACCAGCGCAAGGCCCAGCCCGGTTCCCTCGCCAGGGTCCTTGGTGGTGAAGAAGGGTTCGAACAGGCGATCCATGATATTCTTCGGAATGCCGCTGCCCTCGTCCTCCACGATCAGGTCGACCGTGTGCTCGCAGCCCACGGTGCGCACGCGAATCGCGCTGCCGGGTGGAGACGCGTCCCGCGCGTTGGACAGCAGATTGATCAGCACCTGGGCCAGGCGTTGCGGGTCACCCTCTGCCCAGTGGTCGGGGTCGCACAGGTTGAAGAACTGCACGTCGAAGTTGCGCCGATTCAAGGCCAGCAGGCCAATGGCATCCTGGGCCACTTCTGCCAGGCACACGGGCTCTTCGCTGTTCTGATGGCTGCCGCCTGCGTGGGCGAAGCTCATCAGCGATTGCACGATGCGCGACACCCGCTTGGTCTGTTCGAGGATCTGGCTGGACAGCTCGATGATTTCCCCATCGCCTTCGCGCTCCTCGCGCAGGTTCTGCGCAAGGCAGGCGATGCCGGTGATCGGGTTGCCGATCTCGTGGGCCACACCCGCCGCCAGGCGGCCGATGCTCGCCAGGCGTTCGGAGTGCACCAGCTTCTCTTCCAGGGCCTGGGTTTCGGTCAGGTCTTCCACCAGCAGCACCAGGCCACTGTTGCCTGGGGCCAGCGGTTCGTCGATGGCGGCCTTGTGCAGGTTCAGCCAGCGCGGCTGGCCGTCCAGGGCCAGGCGCTGTTTGTGCAAGTGTTCATCCGGCACATTGATGAAGCCTTGCAGCAGGCCACGCCAGGGTTCGGCAATGGTGATCAGGCGCGAACCGACCACGTGCTTGGCAGCAATGCCGGTCAGCTCTTCCATGGCCTTGTTCCACATGAGGATTTCCTGGTCCTTGGCCAGGGAGCATACCCCCATCGGCAGCTCCTGAAGCGTCTGGCGGTGATAGCGGCGCAACGCGTCGAGTTCGGCAGCCAGGCCGGTCAGGCGCGAGTGGTAGTCCTCCAGCCGGCTTTCGATGAAATGGATGTCTTCAGTCACATAGTTTTCATTGCCCGACTTGTAGGGCAGGAAGGTCTCCACCATGTCCTGGGCCACGCTTGGGCCCATCAGGCCGGAAAGGTTGGCCTCGATGCGGTCGCGCAGCCGACGCAGGGCGTAAGGGCGCCGCTCGTCGAAGGGCAGATACAGATCGCGCAGGGCTTGCTCCACTTCCTTCTGTGCGGCCTTGGCGCCCAGTGGCTTGGCCAGTTGGGTGGCGAACTCCTGCGGCGAGGCCGCATGCAGTTCGCGGCGCTGGGGACGGCGGACGTTGTCGACGGCGCAGGCTTCGGCGGCGGCCACCTCCTCGTTGCTGGCATTGGTGAACAGGGAAATCAAGGTGAACAGCAGCACGTTGGCGGCCAGCGATGCAATGGCTGCCATGTGCCAGCTGGTGTCGTCCAGTACGTAGATCATGTCCAGCGAGGGGATGTAGAAACCCTGCAGGTTACCCAGTAGTGGCAGCAGCATGGTGCCCATCCACACCAGGGTGCCTGCCACCAGGCCGGCAATGAACCCCCGCCGATTCGCCGTGGGCCAGTACAGCACCGACAGGACCCCTGGCAGGAACTGCAAGGTGGCCACGAACGCGACGATGCCCAGGTTGGCCAGGCTCTGGTGGCTGCTCTGGGTGAGGTAGAACATGAAACCGGCGGTGATGATGGCCACGATCAAGGCCCGGCGCGTCCACTTCAGCCAGCGGTAGATGTTGCCCTCTGCAGGCGGCTGGTACAGGGGCAGGACCAGGTGATTGAGCGCCATGCCCGAGAGGGCGAGGGTGGTCACGATGATCAGCCCGCTGGCTGCCGAAAGCCCCCCGACATAGGCCAGCAGGGCCAATGCCTGGTTGTTGGCCGCGATGCCCAGCCCCAGGGTGAAGTATTCCGGGTTGGTACTGGCGCCCAGGCGCAAGCCGGCCCATAGCACCAGGGGCACGGCCAGGCTCATCAGCAGCAGAAACAGCGGCAGCCCCCAGCTGGCGCTGACCAGCGAACGCGGGTTGAGGTTTTCGGTGAACGCCATGTGGTACATGTGCGGCATGACGATCGCCGAGGCGAAGAACACCAGCAGCAAGGTGCGCCACGGGCCCTCCTGCAAAGGCGTGTGCAGGGCCGCCAGCGCCGTCTGGTTCTGCAGCAGCCAGACCTCCAGGCCATGGGGTCCGCCGAAGACACCATACAGCGCATAAAGGCCGATGCCACCCAGGGAGATGAGCTTGATCACCGACTCGAAGGCGATGGCGAAGACCAGCCCCTCGTGCTTCTCACGGGTGGCGATGTGCCTTGAGCCGAAGAAAATGGTGAACAGGATGATAAGGGCACAGAAAGCGAACGCTACCCGGGCCTTGACCGGCTCCCCGGTGAGGATGCTGATGGAATCGGCCACGGCCTGGATCTGCAGAGCAAGCAGCGGCAATACCCCAATCAGCATGATCACCGTGGTCAGCGCCCCGGCCCAGGTGCTGCGAAAGCGGAAGGCCAGTAGGTCGGCCAGGGACGATAACTGGTAGGTACGGGTGATTTTAAGGATCGGATACAGCAACACGGGCGCCAACAGGAATGCCCCTGAAACCCCCAGGTAACAGGCCAGGAAGCCATAGCCGTACTGGTAGGCCAGCCCCACCGATCCGTAGAACGCCCAGGCGCTGGCATAGACCCCCAGCGACAAGGTGTAGGTCAGGGGGTGGCGGATGATCGAGCGCGGTATCAAGCCGCGTTCGCTGACCCAGGCCACGCCGAACAGCACCAGCAGGTAGCCGGCACTGATCAGGATCATCTGGGTCAGGCTAAAGCTCATCGGCATCTCGTTGGCTCTGCAGGATGAAAGTGACGACGATCAGGATGAGCCAGAGCAGGTACGGGCGGTACCAGGCTCCGGTGGGCTCGATCCACCAGTCCATGATGGCCGGGGAGAACAGGTAGATCCCCACGACCAGAAGCAGGACCAAACGATAGATGTACATGCGGGCCTCGACGGTTGGGCGCTGCGGGTGTGGATCTATTATTGGCGCATATGGCGTGGCGGATGCTAGCGGGAATCGGCAGCGTTGGCCAAGGGTTTGAATTTCATGGCCTTTTGATTCAGGCGGGCGGGTTATTGAAACCCGGCCTAGTGCAAGTCGGCCTCAGGGACCGTGGTGCGCTGGGCAATGCGTTCGGGCCGCCACTGGGCACGTGCCACGGCCAGTACTTGGGCTGGGGTGGCGCTTGCGAGCTGCGCGGGCGTGTCCTGGCCCAGTGCCCTGAGCGCCCGCAGCAGCAGCGGGGTAGCCTGGTCGGCCTGCAGGGGCGGCGAGCGGTAGGACTTGCCCAGCTTGTGGCCATCAGGCTGGACGATCAGCGGCACATGCAGATAGCGCGGCTGCGTGAAACCCAGCAGCTCCTGCAGGTACAACTGACGGGGGGTGTTGTCGAGCAGGTCGGCACCGCGCACGATGTCGGTGATGCCCTGCCAGGCGTCATCGAGCACCACTGCCAACTGATAGGCATAAAGCCCGTCACGGCGCTGGATGACGAAGTCGCCCACTTCCCGGCCCAGGTGCTGCTGGTACTCACCTTGCACCCGGTCGGTGAAACGGTAGGTCAGCTCCGGCACCCGGATACGAATGGCCGCACCTTCGCGGGCGTGCCCGGCATTGCGACAAAAACCGGGGTAGATACCGCCGTATGCTTCCAGCTGCTTGCGCGAACAGGTGCAGGCGTAGGCCAGGCCCATGTTGAACAGGCGGTCGACCACGCTGGCATAGGCATCAAAGCGCTGGCTCTGAAAGGCCACTTCGCCATCCCATTCCAGACCGTAGCGTTCCAGGGTTTGCAAGATGGCATCGCGCGCGCCGGGCATTTC
Source organism: Pseudomonas sp. FYR_7 (assembly GCF_043106155.1). Lineage (NCBI taxonomy): Bacteria > Pseudomonadati > Pseudomonadota > Gammaproteobacteria > Pseudomonadales > Pseudomonadaceae > Pseudomonas > Pseudomonas sp. FYR_7. Next base: position 18,433 of record NZ_JBICMI010000085.1, on the reverse strand, counting down.
CCGTGGCGGGTCGGTGTCCTCCATGCGCAGCTGCCAACGCCCGTCCACGGCTCGGGCGTCCAGCCAGGAAGCCAGGGCGGCTACCAGGGAGCCGAAGTGCAGGAAACCGCTGGGGGTGGGGGCGAAGCGGCCGGTGTAACGGGACTGGGTCATGGTCGGGCAGGGTACATAAATGAAGCGGGGCGCATGATGCGCCCCGGCTGGAGAAGAAGACGATCAGCCTTTGCCGACGGTCTTTTCTTTCTTCTCGGCAATTTCCTTGCAGTCGAAGCACAGGTCAGCGGTCGGACGGGCTTCCAGACGGCGCAGGCCGATCTCGATACCGCAGGAATCGCACCAGCCGTATTCTTCGTCCTGAATCTTCTGCAGGGTCTTGTCGATTTTCTTGATCAGCTTGCGCTCGCGGTCGCGGTTACGCAGCTCGAGGGCGAATTCTTCTTCCTGGCTGGCACGGTCGGCCGGGTCGGGGAAGTTCGCCGCTTCGTCCTTCATGTGGTCCACGGTGCGGTCCACGCTCTGCATGAGCTCGCCTTTCCAGGCATTGAGAAGCTTGGTGAAGTGCTTCTTCATGGGCTCACCCATGTATTCTTCGCCCTTGGTCTCTTGATAGGGCTCGACACCGTACATGGTTTGACCGGTTTTTTGCTTTTCTACGGTGGACATGAATAGACCGCCTCTCACTCATCTGATCCTATGCGCAGGATGCTCCATCTCCGGCGACCGCCGGCCCTGCGACTGCGAGCCGCCGAACTTACCAGATAGATCGGGGGTGCGCTAGCCCGCCCGATCCTGCTTACTGACACCGGCGCAAACCATACGTTCGATTGCATGCAAGGGTAGAATCCAAAGTTTAGACCCGATTGAGAGAAGGACATGGCCCAACCCTACAGTGCGCGCAGCCGCGCCATCGAACCCTTCCATGTCATGGCGCTGCTGGCGCGTGCCAATGAGCTGCAGGCAGCCGGGCATGACGTGATCCACCTCGAGATCGGCGAGCCGGACTTCACCACGGCAGCGCCCATCGTCGCCGCAGGGCAGGCCGCCCTTGCCGAAGGCCACACCCGGTACACAGCCGCCCGCGGTCTGCCTGCACTGCGCCAGGCAATCGCCGGTTTCTATGGCCAGCGCTATGGTCTTGACGTTGACCCGGAGCGCATCCTGATCACGCCAGGTGGCTCCGGTGCGCTGCTGCTGGCCAGCAGCCTGCTGGTCGATCCCGGCAAACATTGGCTGCTGGCCGACCCGGGCTACCCGTGCAATCGCCACTTTCTGCGCTTGGTCGAGGGTGGGGCGCAGTTGGTGCCGGTAGGGCCTGAGGTGAACTATCAGCTCGATGCAGGGCTGGTGCACGCACACTGGAACGCCGATACGGTCGGCGCTCTGGTGGCTTCACCTGCCAACCCGACGGGGACTGTACTGGGGCGTGATGAGCTGGCCAGCCTTGCCCAAGCCACGCGCGCCCGCGCCGGTCATCTGGTTGTGGACGAGATCTACCACGGCCTGACCTATGGCATGGACGCGCCCAGCGTGCTCGAAGTCGACGATTCGGCCTTCGTACTAAATAGCTTTTCCAAATATTTCGGCATGACCGGCTGGCGCCTGGGTTGGTTGGTGGCACCCGAAGATGCCGTGGCTGACCTTGAGAAACTGGCGCAAAACCTCTACATCAGCGCACCCAGCATGGCCCAGCACGCCGCGCTGGCCTGCTTCCAGCCGGAGGCGCTCGGGATCTTCGAGGCGCGTCGTGCGGAATTTGCCAAACGCCGTGACTACCTGCTGCCAGCCCTGCGCAGCCTGGGTTTCAAAATCGCCGTAGAGCCCCAGGGCGCGTTTTACCTGTATGCCGATATCAGCGCCTTCGGGGGGGATGCCTTCGCGTTCTGCCGACATTTCCTGGAAACCGAACACGTGGCGTTTACCCCGGGGCTGGACTTCGGTCGCCACCTGGCCGGCCATCATGTACGTTTCGCCTACACCCAGAGCCTCCCGCGTCTGGAACAAGCGGTCCAGCGTATCGCCCGTGGCCTGCAGAGCTGGCAGGGCTGATGCGTTTTTCTCCTGCCCTTGAACAAGGTCGGCTGCTGCGCCGGTACAAGCGCTTTCTGGCCGACATCGAACTGCCCACTGGCGAGCAACTGACGATTCATTGCCCCAACACCGGCTCCATGCTCAATTGCATGCACGAGGGTGGCCTGGTGTGGTTCAGTCGCTCCAGCGACCCGAAACGCAAGCTGCCAGGCACCTGGGAAATCAGCGAAACCCCACAAGGGAGGCTGGCCTGCGTCAACACCGGGCGCGCCAACCCATTGGTGGAGGAGGCGCTGCGTGCGGGGATCATCACCGAGCTGGCAGGTTTCACTGCACTCAAGCGGGAGGTGGCCTACGGTGAAGAAGGCAGTCGTATCGATTTTCGTCTGGAATTCGACGGTGCACCGGCTTATGTGGAAGTCAAAAGCGTGACCCTGGGTTACGCCGACAGCACCACGGCAGCGTTTCCGGACGCCGTCACCCAGCGCGGTGCCAAGCACCTGCGCGAGCTGGCCAAGCTGGCGCGCCAGGGCATACGGGCGGTTCAGCTGTATTGCGTCAACCTGACGGGTATAGAGGCCGTGCGACCGGCCGATGACATCGACCTGGCCTATGCCCAGGCCCTGAAGGCTGCGGCGGCCGAGGGGGTCGAAGTGCTGGCCTATGGGACCCGGCTGGATGCCGAGGGCATCGTCATTGACCGGCGCCTGCCGGTGATCCTTACGCCTTGAGCCAGATGCCCTGGCTGTCTTCGAGGCAGTCCAGGGCCTGCAACGCCTCGCCTTCGCAAGGCCCGGACACACATTCGCCCGTTTCGATCAGAAACAGCGCACCGTGGTGGCTGCAGTGAATAAGGCTGTTGCTGTCGTCCAGAAAACGTTCCTGCGGCCCGTTCAAGGCAATGCCACGGTGCGGGCAGCGGTTTCGGTAGAGATAAACGCTACCTTGGCGGCGAACGCCCAGCAGCAGAACGCCGTCTACCTCGAACGGGCGGCTCTGGCCTTCGGGCAAGCCGTGGGAGGGGCAAAGAAAGTGCATGGCGGGCCTGACTCTGAGTGCGGTGATCGACTTGACGCGTCAATGCGAACAATTATCAAATGGCTGTCATTCGCTGCGCCTGGCTTTGCATGGTGCGCAGTTCTGCCGCCCGCTACAAGGTGTGGGGGCCAAACCGATGAAGGAAATCCAATGATGCGTCGCCTTGCCGCCGTGCTTGTTCTCGCCGCCAGCCCACTGCTCTGCGCCAAGGCCCTGGCAGCCGACCAGCCGAGCCGTTGGGTCAGTGCGGGCGGCGCCTTGAGCGAGTGGGTGGTGGCGTTGGGCGCTGAGCCGCGGCTGGTCGGCGTCGATACCACCAGCCAACACCCAGCCTCATTGAAAGCGCTGCCCAGCATTGGTTATCAGCGCCAGTTGTCCGCTGAAGGCATTCTGAGCCTGCGCCCGGATAGGTTGATAGGTACGGATGAAATGGGCCCAGCGCCGGTGCTGGCGCAAATCACCAGGGCCGGCGTGCCCGTCGAGGTGTTCTCCAGCCAGCCCGATATCGATGCCGTGGGGCAGAACCTCAAGCGCCTGGGCGAGCTGTTGGGGGCCCAGGCACAGGCTGCACGAGCGACCGCAGACTTTCGCCATCAGCTCGACCAGTTGCACGACAAGGTACGCCAGGCACAAGCCGGGCAGCCCGCGCCCGGCGTGGTGTTGCTGGTAGGTCATGCAGGGGCCAGGCCGCTGCTGGCAGGCGCCGGCACGGCAGGGGACTGGGTCTTGAAGCAGGCCGGGGGACGTAACCTTGCAACCCATCAGGGCTACAAGGACTTTTCCAGCGAGGCGCTCGCGGCGTTGGACCCGGATGTCATCGTGTTCTCGGACCGCGTGCTCGCCGATCAAGCCGCCTTGCAGGCCCTGTTGAAAGAAAACCCTGCACTGGCCGCCTCGCGTGCAGTGCGCGATCAGCGTCTGGTTCAGCTCGACCCGACCCTGCTGGTCGGAGGGTTGGGGCCGCGCTTGCCCGCCAGCCTTCAGGTGCTGGCGGCAGCGTTCTATCCTTCGGCCAACATCCGCTTCGCGCCATGAGGCCACGGATTCGACCGCGCACGTTGTTCATCTGGCTGGGCTTGGCATGCATGCTCGCCATCCTGCTTTCGTTGTCGTTGGGGCCCGTAAGCCTGCCGTTGACCGATACGCTGCAGGCCAGCTTGCGGCTTGTGGGTGTGCCGCTTTCAGCGGAGGGTTTGCAGCAGGCGCAGATGATCATTGGCCAGATCCGCCTACCGCGCACGCTGCTGGGGCTGGCTGTAGGCGCAGTGCTGGCCTTGTCCGGGGTGGCCATGCAGGGGTTGTTTCGCAACCCACTGGCAGACCCTGGGCTGGTGGGCGTGGCGGCCGGAGCGGCGGTTGGGGCGGCAGTCGCGATCGTTGGGGCTCGGTGGCTGGGTAACGTCCCCGAGGGTTTGTCACCGTATCTGTTGTCGCTGTGTGCGTTTCTCGGCGGACTGGGTGTAACCGCGCTGGTCTACCGGCTGGGCAGGCGCGACGGGCAGACCAATGTGGCTACCATGCTGCTGGCCGGGGTTGCCATGACCGCACTGGGCGGCGCGACCGTGGGGCTTTTCAGCTACCTGGCCGATGACGCCACCCTGCGCACCCTGACGTTCTGGAACCTGGGCAGCCTCAATGGCGCCAGTTACGCGCGGATCTGGCCTCTGCTGCTGGTCGCGACGGGCATCTCGCTCTGGCTGCCTCGACGGGCGAGGGCGCTCAATGTGTTGATGCTGGGTGAGTCCGAAGTCCGGCACCTGGGTATCGACGTCGAGCGCTTGAAGCGGGAGTTGGTGTTCTGCACGGCATTGGGCGTCGGGGCGGCAGTGGCTGCAGCCGGCTTGATCGGCTTCATTGGCCTGGTGGTGCCGCACCTGGTGCGACTGCTGGCCGGCCCTGATCATCGGGTGGTATTGCCAGCCTCGTTGTTGGCAGGGGGCGCTTTGATGCTGATGGCCGATCTGCTAGCGCGGCTGCTGTTGGCGCCTGCCGAACTTCCCATCGGTATCGTCACTGCCTTCATTGGCGCACCGTTTTTCCTGTACCTGCTGATCCGAGGACGCGCGTGATGCTGCAAGCCGAAGGCCTCTACCTGCGCCGTGGTAAACAGGACGTTCTGCGAGGTATCGACCTGCAGCTGGCGCCTGGGCAGATCGTCGGTGTATTGGGCCCTAACGGTGCGGGCAAGAGCAGTCTGCTGGGGGCGCTCAGTGGCGAACTCGTGCCTGCGCAGGGGCGGGTGACGCTGCAAGGGCGTCTGCTGTCGGACTGGGCCGGCCCCGAGCGCGCGCAACGGTTGGCGGTGTTGCCGCAGGTGGCCAGCCTAGGCTTTGCCTTCCAGGTGCAGGACGTCGTGGGCATGGGGCGCATGCCATACGCCACCGGGCGCCAGCGTGACGCGCAGATTGTGGAGGCGGCCTTGCAGGCGGCAGACGCGACCCACCTTGCACAACGCAGTTATTTGGCGTTGTCGGGTGGCGAGCGCCAGCGGGTGCACCTGGCACGGGTGATGGCGCAGTTGTGGCCGGGCGAAGAGGGCGTGACGTTGTTGCTCGACGAGCCGACCTCCATGCTCGACCCGCTGCACCAACACACGACCCTGGAGGCGGTGCGTCGTTTCGCGGACCGTGGCGCTGGCGTTTTGCTCATTCTGCATGACCTTAATCTTGCAGCACGGTACTGCGACCGGATCCTGTTACTGGAACAGGGACGCAGTTACGCCCTGGACAGCCCTGCCAGTGTGCTCACCCCAAAGGCGCTGAAGGCCGTCTTCGGAATCGACGTCATCGTGCAGGCGCATCCTGAGCGGGGGCATCCGTTGGTCATCGCCCGCTGAAATAGAAGCAGGATGTGTTCATGAAGTCTGTCGGACATTCGCCTGAACAGCCAGGCAAAAAAAGACCCGGCAAATTGCCGGGTCAATAACCGTGATTAGCCTGATGAGGAGATAATCTGAGAGTCCGAACCAAGGGCTCTGAGGTTATCCAACCAGTCTCGCGACCAGTTGTGATAATCATAACGATTCTCATTCATGGGTCAATAGCTTATTGCACTTTATTTTTTGCCTCGCGCTGAGTCGCGGATTCCAGTTGCTCGAGCAGTGCCGCCTTGCGCGCATGCGGCAGCGCTCTCCAGTTCACATCCAGCAGGGCGCCCTCGATGGCGAACAGCAGGACCTTGGTAGCGCGAAAGCCGCGAGCCTTCACCGCCAGGTAGGCCTGGACTGCGCCAAGCCGCCGCAAATCCGACGAGCTTTGCACTCCGGCAGCCTTCAGCCACTGGACTGAAGTCTTGCCAAGGTTTTTCAGGCAGTAAAGATCCTCGCTCATTACGCCTCCTTGCGATGGTTGAGGAAAGAGCGGATGCCGCTAGACCAAGTGTAGCGGGGCAGTACAAGTGCGCGGCCTTTTAACAAGGCCGCAGGTCGAAGGCGCGTTGCTTGAAATGGCGTCTTCCCGTGTCAGGCATCAGAGCCCGGGCAGGCGCTGACGGATTTGCTCGATGACATGGTCCATGCTGCTGCTCGCCTGGGTATCTACCGGCGTGCTCAACGCGACTTCCTCGGCAGCCAACGGCTCACGGCTTGCCTGCTGGGCCTGGACGACTTCCAGGGTGGCGTCCGACGGGTCCTGGCTCTGCGCCTGGCGTTGCTGCAACCAGCTGCTGATCACGGCATCCGGGGCATGGCAGTCGAGGATCAGGAACGGTACGCCAGTCTGGCTGGCGACGTCGGCGGCAGCCTGGCGCTGTGCATGCTTGAGGTAGGTGGCGTCGAGCACCACCGGCAAGCCTGCCCGCAGCACGGTAGCCGCAATCTGATGAAGGCGTTGGTAAGTGGCAGCACTGGCCTCTTGGTCGTAGATGCCTGCGCTCAACTGGCCTGTCGCGTCTTGCGCCTGCTCGCCGAACAGACGTTTGCGTTCCACATCCGAGCGCACGCGCACGGCGCCCAGCGCTTCGACCAGGCGCATGGCTACGTGGCTCTTGCCGACAGCCGAAACCCCATGGGTAATGGCCAGCAGGCGTGAAGGGATGGCGCTGTAGCTTTCTGCGAGATTGGCGTAGTTGCGGTAGGTGCGCAGGGTCGTGGCCTTCTGTACGCCATCGGCGTCGGCAGGCATGCTGAACAGCGCGACCTTGGCACGCACCAGTGCGCGGTAGGCCTTGTAGAAATTGAGCAATTCCAGCCCTTCATAGTCCCCGGTCAGTTCCAGGTACTGGCTGATGAAACGCCGAGCCAGGCACTTGAGCCCGCGGTCCTCCAGGTCCATGGCCAGGAAGGCGGTGTCGGCATAGACGTCGGTCAGGCGGAAGGGCTCATTGAACTCGATGCAATCGAAGATTACCACCTGGCCATCAATCAGCGTGGCATTGCCCAGGTGAATGTCACCGTGGCATTCGCGAATGAAACCTTCGGCCTTGCGGCGTTCGAGGAGCCCATGCAAACGGTCGAAACTGCTGCGCGCCCAGGCTTGCAGGGCGTCGAGCTGTTGCAGGTCGGCCTTGTCGCTCAGAAACGGACGGATCTGTTCGAAGTTCTGTTCCACCGGTGCCATCACGCTCTCGGGCGTACCCAGCGGGTGCTCCACGGGCACGCGAGGCGCCTGCAGGTGGAACTCGGCGATCTGGCGGGCCATCTGGTCGACGTGGGCAGCGGTCAGCTCACCGTTGGCCTGGAGCGTGGAGAGCATCTGTCCCTGTGGGAACTGGCGCATTTTCAAGGCGAATTCGATTGCCTGGCCCTCTCCACCGATCTGCGGGGCGTCGGCGCTGCCGGTGATCGGCAGCACCTCCAGGTACAGACCATCGGTCAGGCGCTGATTCAGGCGCAGTTCTTCGTTGCAGAAGTGCTGGCGCTGATCCAGGTGGGTGAAGTCGAGGAAGCCGAAGTTCATCGGCTTCTTGATCTTGTAGGCATACTCACCCGTGAGCAATACCCAGGAGATATGCGTCTCGATAAGGTGGAACCCATCCACGGGGTGGGGGTACAGGGCAGGGTTCTGCAACGCAGTGATGAGGGCTTGGCTCACGGGAAATCCTTCCGGGGGCAGGGAATTCGAATCGGCCATTATGGTCAATGGTGCCGTCCCTGCCTACCGCCGGGCCGCCTGCCCAGCCTCAGTAAAGTGCGTATAATCCGCCGCCATGACTCGATCTCGAAATTCCCGTACCCCTAAAAAACGCCCGACCGGCCGCTCCCGTGCCTGGCTGGGCTGGGCTTTGAAGCTCAGCCTGGTCGGCTTGGTGATCATCGCCGGCTTCGCGGTCTACCTCGATGCCGTCGTGCAGGAAAAGTTTTCCGGCAAGCGCTGGACCATCCCTGCCAAGGTGTATGCCAGGCCGCTGGAGCTGTTCGCCGGCCAGAAACTGAGCAAGGATGACTTCCTCACCGAACTCGACGCGCTGGGTTATCGCCGTGAAAGTGCCGCCAACGGGCCAGGCGCGGCAGCGGTGAACGGCAACACGGTGGACCTCAATACCCGTGGCTTCCAGTTCTATGAGGGCATGGAACCTGCCCAGTTCGTGCGTGTACGGTTTTCCGGTGATTACGTGGCAGGGCTTGCGGGCGCCAATGGCAAGGCCTTGGATGTGGTCCGGCTCGAGCCGCTGATGATCGGCGGCATCTACCCCAAGAACCTCGAGGATCGCATCCTGATCAAGATCGACCAGGTGCCCAAGTACCTGCTCGAAACCCTTGTGGCCACCGAAGACCGTGATTTCTACAGTCACATGGGCGTATCCCCTAAATCCATCGCCCGGGCCATGTGGGTCAATACCTCGTCCGGATCGATGCGCCAGGGCGGCAGTACCCTGACCCAGCAACTGGTCAAGAACTTCTACCTCACCAGTGAGCGCAGCCTGAGCCGCAAGCTGACCGAGGCGATGATGGCGGTCTTGCTAGAACTGCATTACGACAAGCGCGAGATCCTGGAGGCCTACCTCAACGAGGTGTTCGTCGGCCAGGACGGCCAGCGTGCCGTGCATGGTTTCGGCCTGGCCAGCCAGTTCTTCTTCAGCCAGCCGTTGTCCGAGCTCAAGCTGCACCAGATCGCATTGTTGGTCGGCATGGTCAAGGGCCCGTCTTACTACAACCCGCGCCGTTACCCGGAACGTGCGTTGGCCAGGCGTAACCTGGTACTGGACCTGGTCGCCGAGCAGGGCGTGGCCAGCCAGGCCGAAGTGGATGCGGCGAAGAAGATGCCCCTGGGCGTCACCAAGCGCGGCAGCTTGGCCGACAGCTCGTTCCCGGCCTTCCTGGACCTGGTCAAGCGCCAGCTGCGCCAGGACTACCGCGACGAAGACTTGACCGAAGAGGGGCTGCGAATTTTCACCAGCTTCGACCCGATCCTGCAGATGAAAGCCGAAACCTCGATGAACGAGACGTTCAAGCGCCTGGCCGGGCGCAAGGGCGCCGACGAGGTGGAATCGGCGATGGTCGTGACCAACCCTGAAACCGGCGAGGTGCAGGCCCTGATCGGCAGCCGCCAGTCGGGCTTTGCCGGCTTCAACCGCGCCATCGATGCCGTGCGCCCGATTGGTTCTCTGGTCAAACCGGCGGTGTACCTGACGGCCCTCGAGCAGCCGAGCAAGTACACCCTGACCAGCTGGGTGCAGGACGAACCGTTCTCGGTCAAGGCTGCCAACGGACAGGTGTGGCGCCCGCAAAACTACGACAGGCGTTCGCACGGCACCATCTACCTGTACCAGGGGCTGGCGCATTCGTACAACCTGTCCACCGCCAAGCTTGGCCTGGAAGTGGGTGTGCCGAACGTGATCAAGACCATTGGGCGACTGGGTGTGGACGTGGACTGGCCGGCGTTCCCATCGATGTTGCTGGGTGCAGGCGGGATGTCGCCGATGCAGGTCGCGACCATGTACCAGACCCTGGCCAACGGTGGCTTCAACACGCCGATGCGCGGTATTCGCAGCGTACTGACGGCCGAAGGCGAGCCGCTCAAGCGCTATCCGTTCCAGATCCAGCAGACATTCGACCCTGCGGCCATCTACCTGGTGCAGAACGCCATGCAGCGGGTCATGCGGGAAGGCACCGGGCGCTCGGTGTACAACACCTTGCCGCGTACCCTCACCCTGGCGGGCAAGACCGGTACCAGCAACGATTCGCGTGACAGCTGGTTCTCAGGCTTCAGCCAGGACCTGCTGGCGGTGGTCTGGATGGGGCGCGACGACAACGGTAAAACGCCCTTCACCGGCGCTACCGGCGCGCTGCAGGTGTGGACCAGCTTCATGAAAAAAGCCGACCCACTGCCGCTCGACATGCCCCAGCCCGACAACGTGGTGCAGGCCTGGATTGATCCCTACAGCGGCCAGGGGTCTGACAGCAGCTGTCCGGGCGCCGTGCAGATGCCGTATATTCGCGGGAGTGAACCGCCTGCCGGCGCGACCTGTGGCGGCGAGCAGAATCCAGCTGAGTCGGTCATGGACTGGGTCAAGGGCTGGATGAATTAAGCACAGGCTGCATTGAAGAGGTGTGACGTGAACAAGTGGCTGTTTCCTGCCGTGACGGCGCTGGTGGTGCTCCAGGGGTGCTCCAGCGTGCCTCGCGGCAATATACCGGTGGTCGACTCCAGTACCCGCGTGTCCAACAGCGAGCGCGTCACGGCCAAGCGCCAGGCCCCTGGCATCAATGCTGGCACGCCCCAGGCGCAGACCCTGCCGGAAGACTCCGGCGTCACGGTGATGATTCCCCAGGGGGCCGGGGCGTCCGGCATCCAGACGTTCCCTGCCGGCAATGGCGCGGCGCCTATCAGCACGACGCCGATCACTACCGAGCCGGTCAACGCCCAACCGATCACCACTGACCCTAACCCCATTGCCGACGAGCCTTTCGATATTGCGTCGATGAACAGCGCGTCGGCCCCCAAGGCCAGCACCGCGCCAACCGGTATTCCGCGTAGCGGCGCTGGCGGCGGGTTGTCTGCTGACGAACAGCTCGATGGGCCGGTGCTGGCACTGCTGACCACCGCCCAGACGCAGCAGGGCAGCGGCGATTTTAACGGCGCTGCCTCGAGCCTAGAGCGGGCCCAGCGGATCGCGCCGCGGGAGCCGCAGGTACTCTACCGGTTGGCGCAGGTCAGGCTGTCCCAGGGTGACGCCCCGCAGGCCGAGCAGTTGGCGCGTCGTGCGCTGACCTATGCCAATGGGCGTCCGAGTCTTCAGGCCGAGTTGTGGAACACGATCGCCCAGGCGCGTGAGAAGCAAGGCGACAGTGCCGGGGCAGCGCAGGCACGGCAAAAAGCACGGGTGAGCTCGTGACGGTGCAGCCGCGGGTACTGGCCATCGCCGACCACCTGATGCTGATCGAGCGTGAGTTGCAGGTGCAAGGTTGGTGGGACGACGAGGCGCCTGAGGACGATGCACTGGAGAGCACGGTGCCCTTCGCGGTCGACACCCTGCGTTTCGAGCAGTGGCTGCAGTGGATTTTTCTGCCGCGCATGAAGATCATCATCGAGTTGGGTCACCCATTGCCCAACGCGTCGGGGATCCTCACCATGGCTGAAACCGTGTTCGTGAACCGGCCGGAGCAGAGCCGGGAGCTGCGCCGGCTGTTGGCAGCATTCGACCAATTGATCGCCTCGACCGCCTGATTTATTCCAATTTTCCTTCAAGGGCCGCAGATTGTGGCCCTTTTTTATAGAAATCTTAATTTTTCTGCTGCTTTAGTGATTTTTAGTGGTGCCAGGAATTCATCTTGGCTGAAAATTGGCAATAATTTTTCTTGACTTGTCGCCGCCAAATCACAAGAATCCAACTTCCGCTGTAGTGGGACTGCCAGAAGCAGACCCGCTAAGCAGATCATGAGGCGCACACCCGCGCCGACCTGTTACACCCCGCAACGCGTTACCTCGCGCTGGGTGGGAAACCCCCGCAACACTCTGGGGAGCTCCCAATACTTGCTCAGTCAGTGCTGACGTTCGCTCATGCTCTGCTTGGCAGTAAACCTATTAAGACCCGCCTGTTGGGGCGGTATTCTGGCGTTTTAGAGGTGAACAACGTGGAGCTTTTATCTGGCGCTGAGATGGTCGTCCGCTTCTTGCGTGACGAAGGCGTTAAGCACATCTACGGGTACCCTGGTGGTGCTCTCCTGCACGTATACGACGCGCTGTTCAAGGAACCGGAAGTCGAGCACATCCTGGTTCGCCACGAACAGGCGGCGACCCACATGGCTGACGGCTACGCCCGCGCTACCGGCAAGGCCGGCGTGGTGCTGGTCACGTCCGGCCCGGGTGCGACCAATGCCATCACGGGCATTGCCACTGCCTACATGGACTCCATTCCGATGGTCATCCTGTCCGGCCAGGTGCCTAGCACCATGGTAGGTACCGATGCCTTCCAGGAAACCGACATGATCGGTATCTCCCGGCCTATCGTGAAGCACAGCTTCATGATCAAGAACCCGACCGAGATTCCGGAAATCCTGAAAAAAGCGTTCTACCTGGCGCAATCCGGCCGCCCAGGTCCGGTAGTGGTCGATATCCCCAAGGACATGACCAACCCGGCCGAAAAATTCGAGTACGTGTACCCCAAGAAGGTCAAGCTGCGCTCTTACAGCCCGGCCGTACGCGGGCATTCCGGGCAGATTCGCAAGGCAGCAGAAATGTTGCTGGCTGCCAAGCGCCCGATCGTCTACGCCGGCGGCGGCGTGATCCTGGGTGGTGGGTCCGAATCCCTGACCGAGATCGCCAAGTCGCTGAACCTGCCGGTCACCAATACCCTGATGGGGTTGGGCTGCTTCCCGGGTACCGATCGCCAGTTCCTTGGCATGCTGGGTATGCATGGCAGCTTCGCTGCCAACATGGCCATGCACAACGCCGATGTCATCTTCGCCGTCGGTGCGCGTTTCGACGACCGTGTGGTCAACGGCCCGGCCAAGTTCTGCCCGAACGCCAAGATCATCCATATCGACATCGACCCGGCTTCGATCTCCAAGATGATCAAGGCCGACGTACCGATCGTTGGCCCAGTGGACAGCGTGTTGTCCGAGATGATCGGCATTCTCAAGGAAATCGGCGAGCAGCCTGAGAAGGCGTCGCTCGATGCCTGGTGGAAGCAGATCGATGAATGGCGTGGCAATGGCGAACTGTTCCCTTATGACAAGGGCGACGGCAATGTCATCAAGCCGCAGAAAGTCATCGAGACGCTGTGCGAAGTCACCAACGGCGATGCCTTCGTGACCTCGGACGTGGGCCAGCACCAGATGTTCGCTGCCCAGTACTACCGCTTCAACAAACCCAACCGCTGGATCAACTCCGGTGGCCTGGGCACGATGGGCTTCGGCTTCCCGGCAGCGATGGGCATCAAGCTCAATTTCCCGGATCAGGACGTTGCTTGTGTAACCGGCGAAGGCAGCATCCAGATGAACATCCAGGAGCTGTCGACCTGCATGCAGTACGGCCTGCCGGTCAAGATCGTCAACATGAACAACGGTGTGCTGGGCATGGTTCGCCAGTGGCAGGACATGGCCTACAACGGCCGTCACTCGCACTCTTATGTCGAGTCGCTGCCTGACTTCATCAAGCTGGCCGAGGCCTATGGCCATGTGGGCATCCGCATCACCAGCCTGAAGGACCTCAAGCCCAAGCTTGAAGAAGCCTTCGCGATGAAGGATCGCCTGGTGTTCATCGACATCGCGGTTGACCGCAGCGAGCATGTCTATCCGATGCAGATCAAGGACGGCTCGATGCGTGACATGTGGCTGAGCAAGACGGAGCGTACCTGATATGCGGCACATCATTTCCCTGCTGCTGGAAAACGAACCGGGTGCCTTGTCCCGTGTGGTCGGCCTGTTCTCCCAGCGCAACTACAACATTGAAAGCCTGACCGTGGCGCCGACCGAAGACCCGACCCTGTCGCGTCTGACGTTGACCACCGTTGGCCATGACGAAGTGATCGAACAGATCACCAAGAACCTGAACAAGCTGGTCGAAGTGGTCAAGCTTGTCGACCTGTCGGAAAGCGCTCATATCGAACGCGAGCTGATGCTGGTCAAGGTCAAGGCCACCGGTGCCCAGCGTGCCGAGATCAAGCGCACCACGGATATCTTCCGTGGCCAGATCGTCGATGTGACTGCCAGCGTGTACACCGTGCAGCTGAGCGGCACCAGCGACAAGCTGGACAGCTTCATCCAGGCCATCGGCACTGCATCGATTCTCGAAACCGTGCGCAGCGGCGTTACCGGCATTGCCCGTGGCGACAAAGTGCTCAGCATCTGAATTCAACAATAAATTAGCGATGGCTCCATTGGGGCCGGGATATAACCAGGGGTATTTCATGAAAGTTTTCTACGATAAAGACTGCGACCTTTCCATCATCCAGGGTAAGAAAGTCGCCATCATCGGCTACGGCTCCCAGGGCCACGCTCAGGCGTGCAACCTGAAAGACTCCGGTGTGGATGTCACTATCGGTCTGCGTAAAGGTTCGGCCACCGTTGCCAAGGCAGAAGCCCACGGCCTGAAAGTGACCGACGTAGCTTCGGCAGTCGCCGCTGCCGACCTGGTCATGATCCTGACCCCGGACGAATTCCAGGGCCAGCTGTACAAGCAGGAAATCGAACCGAACATCAAGAAGGGCGCTACCCTGGCGTTCTCCCATGGCTTCGCGATCCACTACAACCAGGTGGTTCCACGTGCCGACCTCGACGTGATCATGATCGCGCCGAAAGCCCCGGGTCACACCGTGCGCTCCGAGTTCGTCAAAGGTGGCGGTATCCCTGACCTGATCGCCATCTACCAGGATGCTTCGGGCAACGCCAAGAACGTCGCCTTGTCCTACGCCTCGGGTGTAGGCGGTGGCCGTACCGGCATCATCGAAACCACCTTCAAGGACGAGACCGAAACCGACCTGTTCGGCGAGCAGGCCGTGCTGTGTGGCGGTACCGTCGAACTGGTCAAGGCTGGTTTCGAGACCCTGGTCGAAGCCGGCTATGCCCCGGAAATGGCCTACTTCGAGTGCTTGCACGAGCTGAAGCTGATCGTTGACCTCATGTACGAAGGCGGTATCGCCAACATGAACTACTCGATCTCCAACAACGCCGAATACGGCGAGTACGTGACCGGTCCAGAAGTCATCAACGAAGAATCCCGTAAAGCCATGCGCAATGCACTCAAGCGTATCCAGGACGGCGAGTACGCGAAGATGTTCATCTCCGAAGGTGCTACCAACTACCCATCGATGACCGCCAAGCGCCGTAACAACGCCGCGCACGGCATCGAAGTCATCGGCGAGAAGCTGCGTTCGATGATGCCGTGGATCTCGGCCAACAAGATCGTCGACAAGACTAAGAACTAAGGTTTATCGAACGATGAAAAACGCGGCTTAGGCCGCGTTTTTTCGTTCTGGCAGCCAGCTTCTGGTATAAAGCAGACCAGTGGCCCGCCGTCAGAACCTGTTTAGCGGGCCCGTGTCGAACTTTTTCCATCCTGTTGCAAGGTACCCTCCATGAGCGAACGTCCCGAAGAGCCGAACAAGCCCTCCGACGCCGAAAGCCTGCTACCTGTCGATGAGCACATTGAAGAGGGGCATGACGACGAAGGGCGCAAGGTGCGTCATCGCGGCATTTATCTGCTGCCCAACCTGTTCACCACCGCGAACCTGTTCGCTGGTTTCTATTCCATCATCAGTTCGATGAACGCACAGAGCGCCCTGAGCGCTGGCGACCCGCGCGAAGCGAGCAAGTATTTTGCCTTTGCTGCCATTGCCATCTTCGTGGCCATGGTACTCGATGGCCTCGATGGCCGGGTAGCGCGCATGACCAATACCCAGAGCGCCTTCGGCGCCGAGTACGATTCGCTGTCGGACATGGTCGCCTTCGGCGTGGCCCCCGCGCTGCTGGCCTTTGGCTGGGCGCTGGGTGACATGGGCAAGGTCGGCTGGATGGTGGCCTTCATTTATGTGGCCGGTGCTGCGCTTCGTCTGGCGCGTTTCAATACACAGGTGGGCACCGCCGACAAACGCTACTTCATCGGCCTGGCCAGCCCGGCTGCAGCCGGCGTGGTGGCCGGTACGGTATGGGCGTTCAGCGACTATGGCATCCAGGGCTCGAAGCTCTCGTTCCTGGTGGCGCTGTTGGTGGCGGCTGCGGGCATGCTGATGGTCAGCAACATCAAGTACAACAGCTTCAAGGAACTTGACCTCAAGGGGCGCGTGCCTTTCGTGGCGATCCTTGCCGTGGTGCTGGTGTTCGCAGTGGTCTTCAGCGATCCTCCGCGCATTCTGCTGCTGGCCTTCCTGGCCTATGCGGCTTCCGGCCCTATCCAGTTCCTGCTGCGCTCGCGTCGTCGCAAAGGGTGACAATCCCTTAATTGTGGAATAACCCTCCGGTTCCATAGTCTTACTGGTACATCCGTTACCCAGTGCTATGGAGCCGCTCATGCTTATCAAGCTTCCCAGGTCAGGCGAATGCAAGGCGTCGGAGATCACCCCTGAAGGCCTCTATCTCTCACGCCGCACCCTGATGGGTGGCTCGCTCGCGGGTTTGGCACTGGGTACGTTGCCGGGCAACGTTCTGGCCGGGGAGCCGTCTCGCTACCCTGACGTACAGGCTGGCAAGGCGCCTGCCTGGTTTGCCGAAAAGCTGCCCGGTACCCGTTGGCAGGCGGTGACGGTCCAAAACGAAGCCGTGACCCCCTTCAAGGATGCCACCCACTACAACAACTTCTATGAGTTCGGGCCCGACAAGGGCGACCCGGCTGCGAACGCAGGCAGCCTTAAGACCGAACCCTGGAGCGTTGTCATTGATGGGGAAGTGGGTAAACCCGGTCGCTATGCACTGGAGGACTTCGTCAAACCCTACCAACTCGAAGAGCGTGTCTATCGACTTCGCTGCGTGGAAGCGTGGTCGATGGTCATTCCGTGGCTGGGCTTCCCATTGGCGCACGTGCTCAAGCAGGTCGAACCCACCTCCAAGGCCCGTTACGTCCGTTTCGAAACCCTCGAGGATCCCAAGAGCATGCCTGGCCAGCGTTCTGGCTTCGCACTGATCGATTGGCCTTATGAAGAGGGGTTGCGCCTGGACGAGGCGATGCATCCGCTGGCCATCCTGGCAGTCGGTATGTATGGCCGGGAGCTGCCGAACCAGAGCGGGGCCCCGCTCAGGTTGGTCGTGCCCTGGAAGTATGGCTTCAAAAGCATCAAGTCGATCGTGCGCATCAGCCTGGTGGCAGAGCAACCGAAAACCACTTGGCAGGGGTTGGCTCCGGATGAGTATGGCTTCTATGCCAACGTGAACCCGACCGTCGACCACCCGCGCTGGAGCCAGGCTCGTGAACGCAGGTTGCCTAGCGGGCTGTTCAGTCCCAATGTGCGAGAGACACAGATGTTCAACGGCTATGCCGATGAGGTGGCGTCGCTGTATGACGGGCTGGATCTGCGGAAGAACTACTGATGAGATATCCCTGGTTTCGTCTAGGTATATTCATGGCAGGCTGCGTATTTCCGGCCTGGTGGCTGTATGAGGCATCGGCCAGCCTGTTGGGCCCTGATCCGGGCAAGGTGTTGATGGACCGGTTGGGGTTGGGCGCCTTGGTGTTTCTGTTAATCAGCCTGTGCATGACGCCATTGCAGCGGGTTACTGGTTGGCCGGGCTGGATCGTGGTGCGACGTCAGCTCGGGCTGTGGGTGTTTGCCTACATCGTGTTGCATGTGCTGGCGTACCTGTTCTTCATCCTGGGGTTGGACTGGGGGCAGTTCACGGTAGAACTGCGCAAGCGACCGTACATCATCGTGGGTGCCCTTGGTTTGCTGGGTTTGCTGGTGTTGGCGGTCACGTCCAATCGCTACAGCCAGCGCCGCCTGGGCGCGCGGTGGAAGAAGCTGCATAGGCTGGTCTACGCAGTACTGGGCCTGGGGCTGCTGCATTTTTGTGGATCGTACGCTCTGACCTGCGGGAGTGGGCTGTCTATGCCTTTATTGGGATGTTGTTGATGGTGCTGAGGATACCGGCTGTTGCGCGTTCGCTTGCGCGCGTGAACCGCAGCAAGGGGAGGGCGGCTTGAAGTGGCATTGGAAGGTGACAGGCACTTATCTCACGATTTCTGAAATTAATGGTTGACGCGGTTTCGAATCCCCTTATAATGCGCCCCACTTCCAGCGACATCGGAACGCGAAACTCCTTGAGATTCAATGGGTTAGCTAGTTCGGGTGGTGCTGTAAGGGCTGCGATCGAACAGATCGGCAGCGGTTGAGAAGAAGGTTGACAGCGTGTTGAAACGCTGTAGAATTCGCCTCCCGCTACGAGAGATCGAAGCGAGTCAAGTGTTTGAAGTTGAACGAGTTTCTCGAAATAAACTTCAAAATAAACGCTTGACAGGCAGTGAGGAAAGCGTAGAATGCGCGCCTCGGTTGAGATGAA
>NZ_JBICMI010000084.1:0-1048 GCF_043106155.1 Pseudomonas sp. FYR_7 | reverse complement strand
GACACTCTCCAAGCTCAGGAAATAGCGTTTCTCATACTCTACTGGAGACAGCTGCATAGCACTGCTGTGTCGGCGTTTAGGGTTATAGAACATCTCGATGTAATCGAAAATATCACTTCGGGCTTCTTCACGGGTTGTGTAGATCTTTCGTCGGATTCGCTCTCGCTTCAAAAGCTGGAAAAAGCTCTCGGCTACGGCATTGTCGTGGCAGTTTCCCCGCCGGCTCATGCTGCCGATTACATTGTTGGCCTTCAAAAAGCTTTGCCAATCCGAGCTACTGAACTGACTGCCTTGATCTGAGTGAATCATAACTTGCTGCTGAGGCTTGCGTCGCCAAACAGCCATCAACATCGCGTCGATAGCCAGGTCGCTGCACATCCTTGGCTTCATTGACCAACCAATTACTTGGCGTGAGAACAGATCCAGCACTACCGCGAGGTAGAGCCACCCTTCATAGGTGCGGATGTAAGTGATATCTGTCACCCAGACCTTGTTCGGCTCACTTACCTTGAACTGCCGCGCGAGGTGGTTGGGCGAGGCCACTGTTGGCTTTCCACCATAGAACCCTGGACGCCGCCGATAGCCCGTTTGAGAACGCAGCCCCTCCGCCTGCATCAAGCGCCCGACTCGATTTCGGCCGCATTCCTCTCCCAGCTCACGCAGGTCATCGTGAATTTTGCGGTAGCCGTATACACCTCCGCTTTCCAGCCAAGCGTGTTTGATCAAGCCAAGCAGACGTTGATCTTCTTTTGCTCGGGCAGATTGAGGCTCGGCCAGCCAGGCGTAATAGCCGCTGGGGTGCACCTTGAGGGTTTGGCAAAGGCGCCGCACCGGGTAATCAGTCGAGTGCTTCTTGATGAAGGCGTACTTCAGCCGCACTCCTTGGCAAAGTACGCGGCGGCCTTTTTTAAGATGTCTCGCTCTTCCGTCACGCGCTTGAGTTCAGCGCGTAGCTTGCGCAGTTCGGCCTGCTGATCGTCGTCTTGCTGACGCTGCTCTTGGGGCTTGCTGTAGACCTTGATCCAGGCGTAAAGACTGTGCACGGACA
>NZ_JBICMI010000083.1:0-315 GCF_043106155.1 Pseudomonas sp. FYR_7 | reverse complement strand
TCGGCCTTGAAATCCCGGATTTGCCTAAGATTTCAGCCTACCACCTTAAACCTGGACAACCAACGCCAGGCTGGCCTAACCTTCTCCGTCCCTCCATCGCAATAACTGGAAGTACAGGAATATTAACCTGTTTTCCATCGACTACGCTTTTCAGCCTCGCCTTAGGGACCGACTAACCCTGCGTCGATTAACGTTGCGCAGGAAACCTTGGTCTTTCGGCGTGCGAGTTTTTCACTCGCATTGTCGTTACTCATGTCAGCATTCGCACTTCTGATACCTCCAGCAAGCTTCTCAACTCACCTTCACAGGCTTACA
>NZ_JBICMI010000082.1:0-15708 GCF_043106155.1 Pseudomonas sp. FYR_7 | reverse complement strand
GAAGAAGGCGGTCGTCACACTCCGTTCTTCAAAGGCTACCGCCCTCAGTTCTACTTCCGTACCACTGACGTGACCGGTAACTGCGAACTGCCGGAAGGCGTTGAAATGGTAATGCCAGGTGACAACATTCAGATGACTGTTACCCTGATCAAGACCATCGCAATGGAAGACGGTCTGCGCTTCGCTATCCGTGAAGGCGGTCGTACCGTCGGCGCCGGCGTCGTAGCCAAAATTATTGAATAAGTAGTTGATTTACTTGATTGGGCCGGTATAATAGCCGGCCTGATACAGCGTTACAGGTCAGTAGCTCAATTGGCAGAGCGACGGTCTCCAAAACCGTAGGTTGGGGGTTCGATTCCCTCCTGACCTGCCATTTCACCTCGGTGTGATGGCTTTCTTCTTACAGGATCCTCCTCGATGACCCCCAAAACTGAAGCCCAAGAATCGCGTTTTGATCTGTTCAAGTGGCTGGCTGTAGTGGCTTTGGTGGTTGTTGGTGTAGTGGGTAATCAGTATTACTCTGCTGCTCCAATTCTGTACCGCGTACTCGCACTTCTTGCTCTGGCTGCTGTTGCTGGCTTTGTTGCCTTGCAGACCGCGAAGGGTAAGTCGTTCTTTACGCTGGCCAAGGAAGCGCGTACCGAGATTCGTAAAGTCGTATGGCCGACCCGCCAAGAAACCACCCAGACCACGCTGATTGTTGTGGCTGTCGTGCTGGTTATGGCTCTGCTGCTGTGGGGGCTCGATTCCCTGCTCGGCTGGGCGGTCTCCTTGATCGTAGGCTAAAGGTGCCCCGTGGCTAAGCGTTGGTATGTTGTGCATGCTTACTCGGGTTACGAGAAGCATGTGATGCGCTCCTTGATCGAGCGCGTCAAGCTGGCTGGCATGGAAGACGGTTTCGGCGAGATCCTGGTTCCGACCGAAGAAGTCGTTGAAATGCGTAACGGCCAGAAGCGCAAGAGTGAACGCAAGTTCTTCCCGGGCTACGTGTTGGTCCAGATGGAAATGAACGAAGGGACTTGGCACTTGGTCAAGGATACCCCGCGCGTGATGGGCTTTATCGGTGGTACAGCGGACAAGCCCGCACCCATCACTGATAAAGAAGCTGAGGCAATCCTGCGTCGCGTTGCCGACGGCAGTGACAAGCCGAAGCCCAAGACTCTGTTCGAGCCCGGTGAAGTGGTTCGAGTCATTGATGGTCCGTTCGCAGACTTCAATGGTAGTGTCGAAGAGGTTAACTACGAAAAGAGCCGCCTGCAGGTTGCAGTGCTTATTTTCGGTCGCTCTACGCCCGTGGAGCTCGAGTTCAGCCAGGTCGAAAAGGTCTAGGCGGACGAAGCATCCCATACCCCGCAGCCCTGTGTGCTGCGGGGTTTTGTCGTCACTGGGATAAAACGCAAGTCATCCGGGGAGCCAATAGGCGTTCGTACCCGATATTGGAGTAGCTCATGGCTAAGAAGATTCAGGCTTACATCAAGCTGCAAGTTAAGGCCGGCCAGGCCAACCCAAGCCCACCCGTTGGTCCAGCACTGGGCCAACATGGTGTGAACATCATGGAATTCTGCAAGGCCTTCAACGCCCGTACCCAGGGTCAAGAAGCCGGCCTGCCGACTCCAGTGATCATCACTGTATACAGCGACCGTAGCTTCACCTTCGAGACCAAGAGCACTCCTGCCTCGGTTCTGCTGAAGAAAGCTGCTGGCCTGACCAGTGGTTCGGCTCGCCCGAACACCGTTAAAGTCGGTACCGTTACCCGCGCTCAGCTGGAAGAAATCGCCAAGGCTAAACAAGCCGACCTGACTTCTGCTGACCTGGACGCAGCTGTACGCACCATCGCTGGCTCTGCCCGCAGCATGGGCTTGAACGTGGAGGGTGTGTAATGGCTAAGCTGACCAAGCGCCAAAAGGCAATCGCCGAAAAAATCGAAGCAGGCAAGGCCTATAACTTCGAAGAAGCGGCAACTCTGCTGGCTTCGCTGCCGGCTGCCAAGTTCGTCGAATCGTACGACATCGCGGTAAACCTCGGTGTTGACCCACGTAAATCCGACCAGGTTGTTCGTAGCGCTACCGTGCTGCCACACGGCACTGGCAAGACTGTACGTGTTGCTGTCTTCACCCAGGGTCCAGCTGCTGAAGCCGCTCTGGCTGCCGGCGCTGACCGCGTAGGTATGGACGATCTGGCTGCTGAAATGAAAGGCGGCGACCTGAACTATGACGTCGTCATCGCATCGCCTGATGCCATGCGTGTCGTAGGTCAGCTGGGTCAGGTTCTGGGCCCACGTGGCCTGATGCCTAACCCGAAGGTTGGTACCGTAACCCCAGACGTAGCCACTGCCGTGAAAAACGCCAAGGCTGGTCAGGTTCGCTACCGTACCGACAAGAACGGTATCATTCACACTTCCGTTGGCAAAATCGGCTTCGAAGCCGGCAAGCTGAAGGAAAACGTTGAAGCGCTGATTGCTGACCTCAAGCGTATCAAGCCAGCTTCTTCGAAAGGTATCTACGTCAAGCGCGTTACCCTGAGCACCACTATGGGCCCAGGTCTGGTCATCGACCAGAGCTCGCTGGACGTGTAAGAACATGGTGGTGTGACCTGTCACGCCACCAGCAAAAATTGGGGTCCCTGCCTGGCGGGGGCTATCCAAGACCGTAGGCGGCGCAAGCCTTAAAACACCAGCCCACGCAGATGGTGCTCCCGATTCGTTACCGAATCAGACACCAAAACGACATCCGGCTTCGGCCAGATGAAACGGTAAAAACCAGGAGTAAACCCGTGGCAATTAAACTCGAAGACAAGAAGGCCATCGTCGCTGAAGTCAACGAGGCTGCCAAAGTCGCTCTGTCCGCTGTCGTGGCCGATGCCCGTGGTGTGACTGTAAGCGCAATGACCGGACTCCGTAAAGAGGCCCGCGAAGCTGGCGTATACGTGCGTGTCGTACGTAACACCCTGCTCAAGCGCGCTGTTGAAGGCACCGAATTTTCGATCCTCAACGATGCGTTCAAAGGCCCGACCCTGATTGCTTTCTCCAACGAACACCCGGGCGCTGCTGCCCGTCTGTTCAAAGAGTTCGCCAAGGGTCAGGACAAGTTCGAGATCAAGGCAGCTGCGTTTGACGGCAATTTCATTGCAGCGAACCAGATCGACGTGTTGGCTACCCTGCCGACCCGCGACGAAGCTATTGCGAAACTGATGAGCGTGATCCAAGGCGCTACCAGCAAGCTGGCTCGTACTCTGGCAGCCATTCGCGACCAGAAAGAAGCTACCGCTGCCTAAGGCAAGCGAAACTCTTTCAAAATCATTCGTTTAATTTGATGGCTGCGTAGGCTGTCACCCCAATACAGGATTTAAGTCATGTCCCTGACTAACGAGCAAATCATCGAAGCAATCGGCCAGAAAACCGTTCTGGAAGTTGTTGAGCTGATCAAAGCTATGGAAGAAACCTTCGGCGTTACCGCTGCTGTTGCCGCTGCTGGCCCAGCTGCTGCTGCTGCCGTTGTTGAAGAGCAGACCGAGTTCAACGTTGTTCTGGTTGAAGCTGGCGACAAGAAAGTGAACGTGATCAAGGCCGTTCGCGAACTGACCGGTCTGGGCCTGAAAGAAGCCAAAGAGAAAGTCGATGGCGCTCCTCAGGTTGTAGCTGAAGGCGTTTCGAAAGAAGCCGCTGAAGACGCTAAGAAGAAGCTGGAAGAAGCAGGCGCTAAAGTCGAGCTGAAGTAATCTCGACCTTGCGACGCCAGTCCGAGCGTTGAGCAAAGGGCTGATGGCTGGTGGCTTATGCCACCGGCCTTTTTCCGTTATTGGCGGTCGGTCAGGCCGGCCCCGATAACAAGCTGCAAGACACCCATGTGGGTGGCGCAAACCAAGGGTTTGCACGATTTTCTGGCTGCTCCCGCCGGGAGAAGCCAAACAAGCAGGTGACCAAGCTGGGGAACGCTGATGGCTTACTCATACACTGAGAAAAAACGTATCCGCAAGGACTTTAGCAAGTTGCCGGACGTGATGGATGTGCCTTACCTCCTGGCCATCCAGCTGGATTCGTATCGCGAATTCCTGCAAGCGGGAGCATCCAAGGATCAGTTCCGCGACGTCGGTCTGCATGCGGCCTTCAAATCGGTATTCCCGATCATCAGCTACTCCGGCAATGCTGCCTTGGAGTACGTAGGCTATCGCCTGGGCGAACCCGCCTTCGATGTGAAGGAATGTGTCCTGCGTGGCGTGACCTTCGCGGTCCCACTGCGGGTCAAGGTGCGCCTGATCATCTTCGACAAGGAATCGTCGAACAAAGCGATCAAGGACATCAAAGAGCAAGAAGTCTACATGGGTGAAATCCCCCTGATGACTGAGAACGGTACCTTCGTAATCAACGGTACCGAGCGTGTGATCGTTTCCCAGCTGCACCGCTCGCCGGGTGTATTCTTCGACCACGACCGTGGCAAGACTCACAGCTCGGGCAAGCTGCTGTACTCCGCTCGCATCATTCCTTACCGCGGCTCCTGGTTGGACTTCGAGTTCGATCCCAAGGACTGCGTATTCGTGCGTATCGACCGTCGCCGCAAACTGCCGGCTTCCGTCCTGCTGCGCGCGCTGGGCTACAGCACTGAAGAAGTGCTGAACACCTTCTACACCACCAACGTGTTCCATGTTTCCGGCGAGAACCTCAGCCTTGAACTGGTGCCACAGCGTCTGCGTGGTGAAGTCGCGGTCATGGACATCCATGACGAGAATGGCAAGGTCATCGTCGAGCAAGGCCGCCGCATCACTGCGCGCCATATCAATCAGCTCGAAAAAGCCGGTGTCAAACAGCTCAACGTGCCGATGGAGTATGTCCTGGGCCGTACGACTGCCAAGGCCATCGTGCACCCTGCAACCGGCGAGATCATTGCCGAGTGCAACACCGAGCTGACGACCGAACTGCTGGTCAAAGTCGCCAAGGCACAGGTTGTCCGTATCGAGACCCTGTACACTAACGACATCGATTGCGGTCCGTTCATCTCCGATACCTTGAAGATCGACACCACCAGCAACCAATTGGAAGCTCTGGTCGAAATCTATCGCATGATGCGTCCAGGTGAGCCGCCGACCAAGGATGCTGCCGAAACCCTGTTCAACAACCTGTTCTTTAGCGCCGAGCGTTACGACCTGTCCGCCGTCGGCCGCATGAAGTTCAACCGTCGTATCGGTCGCACCGAAATCGAAGGTTCGGGCGTGCTGAGCAAGGAAGATATCGTCGAGGTTCTGAAGACTCTCGTCGATATCCGTAACGGCAAAGGCATCGTCGACGACATCGACCACCTGGGTAACCGTCGCGTACGTTGCGTTGGTGAAATGGCCGAGAACCAGTTCCGTGTAGGCCTGGTGCGTGTCGAGCGCGCGGTCAAGGAACGTCTGTCGATGGCTGAAAGCGAAGGCCTGATGCCTCAGGACCTGATCAACGCCAAGCCGGTTGCGGCCGCGGTGAAAGAGTTCTTCGGTTCCAGCCAGCTTTCGCAGTTCATGGACCAGAACAACCCGCTCTCCGAGATCACCCACAAGCGCCGTGTTTCCGCACTCGGCCCTGGCGGTCTGACCCGTGAGCGTGCTGGCTTCGAGGTGCGTGACGTACACCCGACCCACTACGGCCGCGTGTGCCCGATCGAAACCCCTGAAGGTCCGAACATCGGTCTGATCAACTCCCTGGCTGCGTATGCTCGCACCAACCAGTACGGCTTCCTGGAAAGCCCGTACCGTGTGGTGAAGGAAGGCGTTGTCAGCGACGACATCGTATTCCTGTCTGCCATCGAAGAGGCCGATCACGTGATCGCCCAGGCTTCGGCCGCGATGAACGACAAGAAGCAGCTGATCGATGAGCTGGTCGCTGTGCGCCACCTGAACGAATTCACCGTCAAGGCGCCGGAAGACGTCACCCTGATGGACGTTTCGCCCAAGCAGGTAGTTTCGGTCGCTGCGTCGCTGATCCCATTCCTGGAGCACGACGACGCCAACCGTGCACTGATGGGCTCGAACATGCAGCGTCAGGCTGTACCAACCCTGCGTGCCGACAAGCCGCTGGTAGGTACCGGCATGGAGCGCAACGTTGCCCGTGACTCCGGTGTCTGCGTGGTTGCTCGCCGCGGTGGCGTGATCGACTCGGTCGACGCCAGCCGTATCGTGGTCCGTGTAGCGGATGACGAAGTGGAAACCGGCGAGGCAGGTGTAGATATCTACAACCTGACCAAGTACACCCGTTCGAACCAGAACACCTGCATCAACCAGCGTCCGCTGGTGAGCAAGGGTGACATGGTACAGCGCGGCGATATCATGGCCGATGGCCCGTCCACCGACATGGGTGAGCTGGCGCTGGGTCAGAACATGCGCATCGCGTTCATGGCATGGAACGGCTTCAACTTCGAAGACTCCATCTGCCTCTCCGAGCGCGTCGTTCAGGAGGATCGCTTCACCACGATCCACATCCAGGAACTGACCTGTGTGGCCCGTGACACCAAGCTTGGCCCAGAAGAGATCACTGCAGACATCCCGAACGTGGGTGAGGCTGCGCTGAACAAGCTGGACGAAGCCGGTATCGTTTACGTCGGTGCTGAAGTTGGCGCTGGCGATATTCTGGTCGGCAAGGTCACGCCAAAAGGCGAAACCCAGCTCACCCCTGAAGAAAAACTGCTGCGCGCGATCTTTGGCGAAAAAGCCAG
The DNA here is from genome assembly GCF_043106155.1 of Pseudomonas sp. FYR_7. Lineage (NCBI taxonomy): Bacteria > Pseudomonadati > Pseudomonadota > Gammaproteobacteria > Pseudomonadales > Pseudomonadaceae > Pseudomonas > Pseudomonas sp. FYR_7. The sequence continues at coordinate 9,025 of NZ_JBICMI010000082.1, read as the reverse complement.
CGACGTTAAGGACACTTCCCTGCGCGTACCGACCGGTACCAAGGGTACTGTCATCGACGTTCAGGTCTTCACCCGTGATGGCGTCGAGCGTGACAGCCGTGCGCTGGCCATCGAGAAGATGCAGCTCGACGAGATCCGCAAGGACCTCAACGAGGAATTCCGCATCGTCGAAGGCGCAACCTTCGAGCGTCTGCGCTCTGCGTTGGATGGTCAGGTGGTCGACGGTGGTGCAGGCCTGAAGAAAGGCACTGTCATCACTGATGAAGTCCTCGCCGGTCTGGAGCACGGTCAGTGGTTCAAGCTGCGCATGGCCGAAGATGCACTGAACGAGCAGCTGGAAAAGGCTCAGCAGTACATCGTCGACCGTCGCCGACTGCTGGACGACAAGTTCGAAGACAAGAAGCGCAAGCTGCAACAGGGCGATGACCTGGCACCAGGCGTTCTGAAGATCGTCAAGGTCTACCTGGCAATCCGCCGTCGCATCCAGCCGGGTGACAAGATGGCCGGTCGTCACGGTAACAAAGGTGTTGTCTCGGTGATCATGCCGGTCGAAGACATGCCGCATGACGCCAACGGCACGCCGGTCGATGTCGTACTGAACCCGCTGGGTGTACCTTCGCGTATGAACGTGGGTCAGATTCTGGAAACCCACCTGGGCCTCGCGGCCAAGGGTCTGGGTGAAAAGATCGATCGCATGATCGAGGAGCAGCGCAAAGCCGCAGAGCTGCGCGTGTTCCTGACCGAGGTCTACAACGAGATCGGTGGTCGTCAGGAAAGCCTCGACGAGTTCAGCGATGAAGAAATTCTCGCCCTGGCTCATAACCTGAAGAAAGGCGTGCCAATGGCAACGCCCGTGTTCGACGGTGCGAAAGAGAGCGAGATCAAGGCCATGCTGAAGCTGGCCGACCTGCCTGAGAGCGGCCAGATGGTGCTGTTCGATGGCCGTACCGGCAACAAGTTCGAGCGTCCTGTGACCGTTGGTTACATGTACATGCTGAAGCTGAACCACTTGGTGGACGACAAGATGCACGCGCGTTCCACTGGTTCTTACAGCCTGGTTACCCAGCAGCCGCTGGGTGGTAAGGCACAGTTCGGTGGTCAGCGTTTCGGGGAGATGGAAGTGTGGGCGCTGGAAGCATACGGCGCGGCATACACCCTGCAAGAAATGCTCACAGTGAAGTCGGACGACGTGAACGGCCGTACCAAGATGTACAAGAACATCGTGGATGGCGATCACCGTATGGAGCCGGGCATGCCCGAGTCCTTCAACGTGTTGATCAAAGAGATCCGTTCGCTCGGTATCGATATCGATCTGGAAACCGAATAACACGTGACGTGAAGGGGAGTGGGGCAGGCAGTGCCCGCTCCCTGCTCCGCCAGGAGGAAAGGCCTTGAAAGACCTACTGAATTTGCTGAAAAACCAGGGTCAAGTCGAAGAGTTCGACGCCATCCGCATCGGTCTGGCGTCACCAGAGATGATCCGTTCGTGGTCGTTCGGTGAAGTTAAGAAGCCGGAAACCATCAACTACCGTACGTTCAAACCAGAACGTGACGGCCTGTTCTGCGCCAAGATCTTTGGCCCAGTCAAGGACTACGAGTGCCTGTGCGGTAAGTACAAGCGGCTCAAGCATCGCGGCGTTATCTGCGAGAAGTGCGGCGTTGAAGTTGCCCTCGCCAAGGTCCGTCGTGAGCGCATGGCTCACATCGAGCTGGCTTCGCCGGTCGCACACATCTGGTTCCTGAAGTCGCTGCCGTCCCGTATCGGCTTGCTGATGGACATGACCCTGCGTGATATCGAGCGCGTGCTCTACTTCGAGAGCTACGTCGTAATCGACCCAGGCATGACTACGCTTGAAAAAGGCCAGTTGCTCAACGACGAGCAGTACTTCGAAGCGCTGGAAGAGTTCGGTGACGATTTCGACGCCCGCATGGGTGCCGAGGCTGTCCGCGAGCTGCTGCACGCTATCGACCTGGAGCACGAGATCGGCCGCCTGCGTGAAGAGATTCCGCAGACCAACTCGGAAACCAAGATCAAGAAGCTGTCCAAGCGCCTGAAGCTCATGGAAGCCTTCCAGGGCTCCGGCAACCTGCCTGAGTGGATGGTCCTGACCGTCCTGCCAGTGCTGCCGCCGGACCTGCGCCCGCTGGTACCGTTGGATGGCGGCCGCTTCGCGACCTCCGACCTGAACGACCTGTACCGTCGGGTGATCAACCGTAACAACCGTCTCAAGCGCCTGCTGGATCTGTCGGCGCCGGACATCATCGTGCGCAACGAAAAGCGCATGCTGCAGGAAGCGGTCGACGCCCTGCTGGACAACGGCCGTCGTGGTCGCGCCATCACTGGTTCGAACAAGCGTCCGCTGAAGTCCCTGGCCGACATGATCAAAGGTAAGCAAGGTCGCTTCCGTCAGAACTTGCTCGGTAAGCGTGTGGACTACTCCGGCCGTTCGGTAATTACCGTAGGCCCGACCCTGCGTCTGCACCAGTGCGGTCTGCCGAAGAAGATGGCCCTCGAGCTGTTCAAGCCGTTCATTTTCGGCAAGCTGGAAATGCGTGGTCTGGCGACCACCATCAAGGCTGCCAAAAAGATGGTCGAGCGCGAACTGCCAGAGGTGTGGGACGTTCTCGCCGAAGTGATTCGCGAACACCCCGTGCTGCTCAACCGTGCACCGACCCTGCACCGTCTGGGTATCCAGGCCTTTGAGCCGGTACTGATCGAAGGTAAGGCCATCCAGCTGCACCCGCTGGTCTGCGCCGCGTACAACGCCGACTTCGACGGTGACCAGATGGCCGTTCACGTGCCGCTGACGCTGGAAGCCCAGCTCGAAGCGCGTGCACTGATGATGTCGACCAACAACATCCTGTCGCCAGCCAACGGTGAGCCAATCATCGTTCCGTCGCAGGACGTCGTGTTGGGTCTGTATTACATGACCCGTGAGGCCATCAACGCCAAGGGCGAGGGTCGTGTGTTTGCCGACCTGCAGGAAGTCGACCGCGTATTCCGCGCCGGCGAAGCTGCCCTGCACGCGAAAATCAAGGTTCGTATCAACGAGACCGTGAAAGAACGTGATGGCAGCGTCACCAAGAACACCCGTATCGTCGACACCACTGTTGGCCGTGCGCTGCTGTTCCAGGTTGTACCTGCTGGCCTGCCTTACGATGTCGTCAACCAGCCAATGAAGAAAAAGGCGATCTCCAAGCTGATCAACCAGTGCTACCGCGTGGTTGGTCTGAAAGAGACCGTCATCTTCGCTGACCAGCTGATGTACACCGGTTTCGCCTACTCGACCATTTCCGGTGTTTCCATCGGTGTGAACGACTTCGTCATCCCGGATGAGAAGGCCCGCATCATCGGTACTGCTACCGATGAAGTGAAGGAAATCGAAAGTCAGTACGCCTCCGGCCTGGTAACCCAGGGCGAGAAGTACAACAAGGTCATCGACTTGTGGTCCAAGGCGAACGACGAAGTGTCCAAGGCGATGATGGCCAACCTCTCGAAAGAGAAGGTCATTGATCGCGAGGGCAATGAAGTCGACCAGGAATCGTTCAACTCGATGTACATGATGGCTGACTCGGGTGCGCGTGGTTCTGCAGCCCAGATCCGTCAGCTGGCCGGTATGCGTGGCCTGATGGCCAAGCCGGATGGCTCCATCATCGAGACGCCTATCACCGCGAACTTCCGTGAAGGTCTGAGCGTACTTCAGTACTTCATCTCGACTCACGGTGCTCGTAAGGGTCTGGCGGATACCGCACTGAAGACTGCTAACTCCGGTTACCTGACGCGTCGTCTGGTAGACGTGGCGCAGGACCTGGTGGTGACCGAGATCGACTGCGGTACCGACCAAGGTCTGGTCATGACCCCGCACATCGAAGGCGGCGACGTTGTCGAGCCGCTGGGTGAGCGTGTTCTGGGCCGTGTGATCGCCCGTGACGTGTTCAAGCCAGGCACCGAGGACGTCATCGTTCCTGCCGGTACGCTGGTAGACGAGAAGTGGGTCGAGTTCATCGAGCTGAACAGCATCGACGAAGTGGTCGTGCGTTCGCCGATCAGCTGCGAAACCCGCTTCGGTATCTGCGCCAAGTGTTACGGCCGTGACCTGGCGCGCGGTCATCAGGTGAACATCGGTGAAGCGGTCGGCGTCATTGCCGCCCAGTCCATCGGTGAGCCTGGTACCCAGCTGACCATGCGTACGTTCCACATCGGTGGTGCTGCAAGCCGGACCTCGGCTGCTGACAGCGTTCAGGTGAAGAATGGCGGTATGGTACGTCTGCATAACCTGAAGCAGGTTGAGCGCGCAGACGGTAACCTGGTTGCCGTATCGCGTTCGGGCGAGTTGGCCATTGCCGACGAATTCGGTCGTGAGCGTGAGCGTTACAAGCTGCCGTACGGCGCTGTGATTTCGGTCAAGGAAGGTGACAAGGTCGAAGCTGGCGCCATCGTCGCCAAGTGGGACCCGCACACCCACCCGATCGTGACCGAGCTCAAAGGTACCGTGACCTTCGTGGGCATGGAAGAAAACATCACCATCAAGCGTCAGACCGATGAGCTCACCGGCCTGACCAACATTGAAGTGCTGGACGTCAAGGATCGCCCTGCCGCAGGCAAGGAAATCCGTCCGGCCATCAAGATGGTGGATGCCTCTGGCAAGGACCTGTACCTGCCGGGTACCGATGTACCTGCCCAGTACTTCCTGCCGGCCAATGCCCTGGTTGGCGTAGCCGACGGTGCCCAGATCGGTGTCGGTGACGTTATTGCGCGTATCCCGCAAGAAACGTCCAAGACCCGTGACATCACCGGTGGTCTGCCACGTGTTGCCGACTTGTTCGAAGCGCGTCGTCCGAAGGAAGCGTCGATTCTGGCTGAAGTCAGCGGTACCATTGCCTTCGGTAAAGAGACCAAGGGCAAGCGTCGCCTGGTGATCACGCCGACCGACGGTAGCGATCCGTACGAAGAGCTGATTCCGAAGTGGCGTCACCTGAACGTCTTCGAGGGTGAGCAGGTAAACCGCGGCGAAGTTATCTCCGACGGCCCGAGCGATCCGCACGACATCCTGCGTCTATTGGGTGTCAGCGCACTCGCCAAGTACATCGTCAACGAGATTCAGGACGTTTACCGTCTGCAAGGCGTTAAGATCAACGACAAGCACATCGAGACCATCCTGCGCCAGATGCTGCGCAAGGTCGAGATTTCCGAGTCGGGCGATTCCAGCTTCATCAAGGGCGACCAGATGGAACTGACTCAGGTACTGGTAGAGAACGAGCGTCTCGCCGGCGAGGACAAGTTCATCTCCAAGTTCACCCGTGTGCTGCTGGGTATCACCAAGGCGTCGCTGTCGACCGAGTCGTTTATTTCCGCGGCTTCCTTCCAGGAAACTACACGCGTATTGACCGAAGCGGCCGTAACTGGCAAGCGCGACTACCTGCGTGGTCTGAAGGAAAACGTGGTCGTGGGTCGTTTGATCCCGGCCGGTACCGGTCTGGCTTACCACAGCGAGCGCAAGCGTCGCCGTGATGCAGACAAGCCGCTGCGTGTGAGCGCCAGTGAGGTGGAAGCCGCACTGACCGAAGCACTGAACTCCAGCGGTAACTGAGTACAGGGCAGGGCCCCGGTTGACCCCGAACGGTCGTCGGCGACATGAAATGTTGCCGATGATCGGGCGGGGAGGGCCGGGGCCTTGTCTTGACTGGGTGCAAGATCCTCTTTAGACTTTTGTACCCTTAAATTTGGTGAGGCTCCGTCTCGCCAATTTTTGGCTTTCTTGCAAGACAATAGAGTCGCAAGACAATCAGTGGAGCTAGTAGATGGCAACTATCAACCAGCTGGTACGTCAGCCGCGTAAGCGTTCGGTCGAGAAGTCCGACGTTCCTGCGCTGCAGAACTGCCCGCAACGTCGTGGCGTGTGCACCCGCGTGTACACCACTACGCCGAAAAAACCTAACTCGGCACTGCGTAAAGTATGCCGTGTGCGTCTGACCAACGGTTTCGAGGTTTCCTCGTACATCGGTGGTGAAGGCCACAACCTGCAAGAGCACAGCGTCGTCCTGATCCGTGGCGGCCGTGTAAAAGACTTGCCAGGTGTTCGTTACCACACCGTTCGCGGCTCTCTGGATACTTCGGGCGTTAAAGGCCGTAACCAGGGTCGTTCGAAGTACGGTACCAAGCGTCCGAAGTAATCGGCCGTTTGCAGACATCCATTTTTTTGAGTCGATAAGAGTAAGGTCGGGCGGGGGTCGTAGACCCAGGTCCCGGGCTAACCTGAAGACCGTTTGAGGGCTTATCATGCCAAGACGTCGTGTAGCAGCAAAACGTGAGATCCTTGACGATCCTAAGTACGGATCGCAGATTCTCGCCAAGTTCATGAACCACGTGATGGAAAGCGGCAAAAAGGCCGTAGCCGAGCGCATCGTTTATGGTGCCCTGGATACCGTCAAAGCACGCAAGAACAGCGACCCCCTGGAAATCTTCGAGAAAGCTCTCGACGCCATCGCTCCGCTGGTCGAAGTAAAGTCCCGTCGTGTCGGCGGTGCCACTTACCAGGTCCCGGTTGAAGTTCGTCCATCCCGTCGTAACGCTCTGGCCATGCGCTGGCTCGTAGACTACGCCCGCAAGCGCGGCGAGAAGTCGATGGCTCTGCGCCTGGCTGGCGAGCTGCTGGATGCTGCCGAAGGCAAGGGTGCTGCAGTCAAGAAGCGTGAAGACGTGCACCGTATGGCTGAAGCCAACAAAGCGTTCTCGCACTACCGCTTCTAATTCAAGCATCAATTACTTTGCGAGGGCTTTATGGCTCGTACTACAGCAATTAACCGCTACCGTAACATTGGTATCTGTGCCCACGTTGACGCGGGCAAGACCACCACTACCGAGCGGATCCTGTTCTACACAGGTCTGAGCCACAAGATGGGCGAGGTGCATGATGGCGCCGCGACCACCGACTGGATGGTGCAGGAGCAGGAGCGCGGTATCACCATTACCTCCGCTGCCGTTACCACCTTCTGGAAAGGTTCCGTTGGTCAGTACGACAACTACCGCGTAAACGTCATCGATACCCCCGGCCACGTTGACTTCACCATTGAAGTAGAACGTTCGCTGCGCGTACTCGACGGCGCGGTCGTTGTGTTCTGCGGCACCTCCGGTGTCGAGCCTCAGTCCGAAACCGTATGGCGTCAGGCCAACAAGTACGGTGTTCCACGTGTTGTTTACGTGAACAAGATGGACCGTGCCGGTGCCAACTTCCTGCGTGTCGTAGGTCAGATCAAGAACCGTCTGGGCCACACCCCGGTTCCGGTTCAGCTGGCCATCGGTTCGGAAGATAACTTCCAGGGTCAGGTCGACCTGATCAAGATGAAGGCTATCTACTGGAACGACGACGACAAGGGCACCACCTACCGCGAGGAAGAAATTCCTGCGGACATGCTTGAGCTGGCTCAAGAGTGGCGCAACAACATGGTTGAAGCTGCTGCTGAAGCCAACGAAGAGTTGATGAACAAGTACCTGGAAGGCGGTGAGCTCACCGTTGACGAGATCAAGGCAGGCCTGCGCGCGCGCACCCTGGCCAGCGAGATCGTTCCAGCTGTTTGCGGTTCGTCGTTCAAGAACAAGGGTGTTCCCCTGGTTCTCGACGCCGTCATCGACTACCTGCCTGCTCCTACCGAGATTCCTGCCATCCAGGGTATCAACCCGGACGACAAGGATCTGGACAAGGAAGACCCGGCTGTTCGTAAAGACGAGCGTCACGCTGACGACAACGAACCCTTCTCGGCCCTGGCGTTCAAGATCGCGACCGACCCGTTCGTAGGTACTCTGACCTTCGTTCGCGTCTACTCGGGCGTTCTGAGCTCCGGCGACTCCGTGATCAACTCGGTCAAAGGCAAGAAAGAGCGCGTTGGTCGTATGGTGCAGATGCACGCCAACCAGCGTGAAGAGATCAAGGAAGTGCGCGCTGGTGACATCGCCGCCCTGATCGGTATGAAAGACGTGACCACCGGTGAAACCCTGTGCAACGCCGATCATCCAATCATCCTTGAGCGTATGGACTTCCCTGAGCCGGTAATCTCCCTGTCCGTCGAGCCGAAAACCAAGGCCGACCAGGAGAAGATGGGTATCGCACTGGGCAAGCTGGCCCAGGAAGACCCGTCGTTCCGCGTCAAGACCGACGAAGAAACCGGCCAGACCATCATCTCCGGTATGGGTGAGCTGCACCTGGACATCCTCGTTGACCGCATGAAGCGCGAATTCAACGTCGAAGCCAACATCGGTAAGCCTCAGGTTTCGTACCGCGAGAAGATCACCAAGTCCAACGTCGAGATCGAAGGCAAGTTCGTTCGTCAGTCGGGTGGTCGTGGTCAGTTCGGTCACTGCTGGATCCGTTTCTCGGAGCCGGAAGTGGACGAAAAAGGCAATATCACCGAAGGTCTGGTGTTTACCAACGAAGTCGTTGGTGGTGTGATTCCGAAGGAGTTCATCGCCCCGATCCAGAAGGGTATCGAAGAGCAGATGAAGAACGGCGTTGTTGCCGGCTATCCTCTGATCGGCCTGAAGGCCACGGTATTCGACGGTTCGTACCACGACGTCGACTCCAACGAAATGGCGTTCAAGATCGCTGCATCGATGGCAACCAAGCAGCTGGCCCAGAAGGGTGGCGGCGTGGTTCTCGAGCCGATCATGAAGGTCGAAGTTGTAACCCCGGAAGACTACCTGGGTGACGTGATGGGTGACCTGAACCGTCGTCGTGGTCTGGTACAGGGTATGGATGAGTCGGTCTCTGGCCGCGTCGTCCGCGCTGAAGTTCCGCTCGGGGAAATGTTCGGTTACGCGACCGACGTTCGTTCCATGTCTCAGGGTCGCGCAAGCTACTCCATGGAATTCTCCAAGTACGCTGAAGCTCCGTCGAACATCGTCGAAGCTCTCATTAAAAAACAAGGCTGATTCAGCCCCTTTAGGCTAGGAGTTCACTGTCGTGGCTAAAGAAAAATTTGATCGTACCCTTCCCCACGTTAACGTCGGCACTATCGGCCACGTTGACCA
>NZ_JBICMI010000081.1:0-76985 GCF_043106155.1 Pseudomonas sp. FYR_7 | reverse complement strand
AGCAACAGCAACAGCAACAGCAACAGCAACAGCAACGGCAACGGCAACGGCAATAATCTGAGAAGAATAAATTCTAAGCGTGTCTAAGTTGCATAACGCTACATTGCGCATTGCTTGCAGATAGCCTCATTCCTAATGTAGGAGCGGTCTTGTGTCGCGATGGGCCGCACAGCGGCCCCCGGCATTTATTGGGTAGATATCATAAAAAGGGCCTACCTGCGGCGGACCCCTGTAATAAGCTCCCATCCGCCTCCCGCCTCCCGCCTCCCGCCTCCCGCCTCCCGCCGCTTAGCCAGCAGACACCATGCACGCTTGAACTTCCATCTCCCACTCCGCCTCGAAATATGCAGACATAACTACAGCGAGGCGGCCATGTCGCTTATCCACCCTCAAGCGCGATACAAGCCCTACCAAGATGCAGCAGGCGGTTGGGGGTCGGCGCGTTCTGTCATGAGCATACTCTGGCGTGAACAAGCCTTTACCACGGCACCCATGGCACTGGTCAGACAGAACAAACCCAACGGCTTCGCCTGCGTCAGCTGTGCCTGGGCCAAGCCTGGCAACCCACACGCGCTGGAATTTTGCGAGAACGGCGCCAAGGCCACTGCCTGGGAACTCACCCGCCACCGCACCGGCCCGGAATTCTTCGCCACCCATACCCTGTCAGCGCTGCGCACATGGACCGATTACGCCTTGGAGCAGCAAGGCCGGTTGACCCATCCCATGCGCTACGACCCGACCAGCGATCGCTACCAGGTCACCACCTGGGCAGAGGCATATCAGCAAATCGGCCAACAGCTGCAAGCCCTGACGCCTGACGAAGTGGTGTTCTACGCCTCGGGCAGGGCGTCGTTGGAAGCCTCGTTCATGTACCAGCTGCTCGCCCGTGCCTATGGCACCAACAACCTCCCGGACAGCTCGAACATGTGCCATGAGAGTACATCGGTCGGGCTGCAGGAGAGTATCGGCGTACCCGTCGGCACCGTCACGCTGGAAGACTTCGAACACACCGACTGCATTTTCTTCTTTGGCCAGAACGTGGGCAGCAACAGCCCGCGAATGCTTCACCCGTTGCAGGAAGCGCGCAAGCGCGATGTGCCCATCATCACCTTCAACCCACTGCGTGAGAGGGGGCTCGAGCGCTTCGTCAATCCACAGTCTCCCAGTGAGATGCTGGGGCCTGACTCGACCGTGATCAGCACTCAATATCACCAGGTCAGGGTCGGGGGCGATCTGGCTGCAGTGATGGGGATTATCAAGGCCCTGCTCGCGATGGAGCAGCACGCAAATGAGCAGGGCAAGCCGGCCGTTCTCGACCATGCGTTCATCCAGGCGCACACCGACGGGTTGGATGCGCTGCGAGAGGAAGTTCAGGGCCATCAGTGGGCGACCCTGGAGCGTCAGTCCGGCCTCGGGCGCGCTGCTATGGAAGCTGCAGCCACCGTCTATGCCCGCAGCAGCAAGGTCATGATCGTCTACGGCATGGGCATGACCCAGCACCGACGCGGTGTCGACAACGTGCAGATGCTGGTCAACCTGTTGCTGTTGCGCGGCAACATTGGCAAGCCTGGCGCAGGCATCTGTCCAGTGCGCGGACACTCGAATGTGCAGGGCCAGCGCACGGTCGGTATCACGGAAGACCCGGACAAGGTTCCGGCTGAAAAACTGCAAGCGCTGTTTGGCGTACAGGTCCCGCCGAGCAAAGGCATGGCCACGGTGGACTGCTGCCAGGCGCTGGTCGAGGGTAAGGTCAAGGCCTTCATCGGCCTGGGTGGCAACTTCCTGCGGGCGATCCCAGACACCCATCACATGGAAGCGGCCTGGCAGACGCTGACGCTGAACGTCCAGGTGGCCACCAAGCTCAATCGCACGCATCTGTTCCCAGGACGACATGGCTGGTTATTGCCTTGCCTGGGGCACATCGAAACTGATCGTCAGGACGGGGTGGAGCAGGTCTATACCACCGAGGACAGTACCGGCTGCATCCGCGCCTGGCAGGGCCGCAATGAGCCGGCGAGCGAGCAACTGCGTTCCGAAGTGGCGATCATCGCCGGGTTGGCCGAAGCCACTCTAGGTCAGCGTACTGCTATCGACTGGGATGCCTGGCGCCGCGACTATGCATTGATCCGCAAAGCGATCAGCCAGGTGTATCCGGAGATATTTCACGACATGGAGACCCGCATGTGGGAGCACGGTGGTTTCCGTAGGCCCTTGCCCGCGGCTAAGCGGGAGTGGCAGACCGCGTCTGGCAAAGCCCAGTTCGTGGCGCCCCAGCGGCTTGATGAGGACGACGACTTGCAGCCCGCTGTCTCAGCGCATGATGTGCTGCAATTGATGACGCTGCGCAGCAATGATCAGTTCAACACCACCGTCTATGGCTATGACGACCGCTTCCGCGGCGTAAAAGGCACCCGCAGCGTCGTGTTTCTCAATCGCAGCGATGTGGTTCGGTTGGGCTTGGCTGCAGGCGATTGGGTGCTGCTACGCACCGCTGTCGAGCCCCAGGTGGTGCGAGAAGTGGGTCCTTTGCAGATCATCGCCTATGACATTCCGCAGGGCTGCGCCGGCGCTTACTACCCCGAGTGCAATCCCCTGATCCCCCTGTGGCATCACGCTGAACGAAGCAAGGTGCCCGCCGCCAAATGCGTGCCGGTTACGCTGCGCAAGGTGGAGCCGTCCGCTGATGACCTGAGCAAGGCAGTGCCGGCGCACGATCAGATCAATTGAGCGCTTGGAAGGTTGGGCCATGCAGGGCCTTGAAGGCTATACGTTGATAATCCATTCCATTGTTCGTCCCGAGACGACAGGAGCGCCGTAATGAACAAGCTGCCCGATGACTCCGCGATGGTAGTGCCATTGCCTTTCGAGCCCGGTTTTGAGCAGATTCCCGAGGATGAGGCACAGACCAGCCAGGCGTTGCAGGATACGCTGCGTCAGATCATGGAGATCACCTTCAATGACAATGGTCACGCCAATCGGGGCGTTCATGCCAAAGCACATGGATTATTGCGCGGCACACTGAAGGTGGCGCCGGGGCTGCCTGCGCAGCTCGCTCAGGGAGCCTTCGCCACACCCGGTGAGTTCGATGCCTACCTGCGGTTTTCCACCAACCCAGGTGACATCCTCGACGACAAGGTTTCCACCCCACGGGGGCTGGCGCTCAAAATCGTAGGCGTGCAAGGCCCGCGGTTGCCAGGCAGTGAAGGGCAAGTCACCCAGGACTTTGTCATGCAGAATGCCAAAGCCTTTACCGCGCCAGACCCCAAGGCGTTTCTCAAGACGTTGAAGTTGCTCGCCAAGACCACTGACAAAGCTCCGGGTACCAAAAAGGCATTGTCCGCGGTGCTGCGCGGTGCAGAAAAGGTGGTCGAAGCGTTTGGCGGCGAGAGCGGCACCCTCAAAAGCCTTGGCGGGCATCCTCAAACCCACATTCTTGGCGAAAGCTTCAGCACCGTCGTACCTGTGCTCTATGGCCCTTACTACGCAAAACTTGCGGTAGTGCCCGTGTCGACGGCCTTGACTGCGCTGACCGATCAGGTCGTGGACCTCAAAGATGACACAGACGGGCTGCGCCACGCGGTGGAGGCGTTTTTTACAAGCCAGGGTGGCGTCTGGGAAGTCCGGGTGCAGTTGGCCACCGATCTAGATCAGATGCCGATCGAAGATGCATCCAGGCAGTGGCCCGAAGCGCTTAGCCCTTATGTGAGCGTGGCCACCTTGGAGGTCAAGCCTCAAGCCGCGTGGAGCGAAGAGAATGTGCGCCGTATCGACGACGGCATGGCGTTCAGCCCTTGGCATGGCCTGGCGGCGCACAGGCCGTTGGGCGGCGTGATGCGGGTGCGCAAGCCGGCCTATGAAATGTCGGCAAATTTTCGTGGGCAGCACAATGGTTGCCCAATCCATGAGCCCGGTTTCAAAGGGCCGAGCCTGTAAGTTGAGGAGAGTACGCCATGCAACCAGAAACCGCGGGCACTGAAGAGAAAGGCCCAAGCGATGTGCCGTATATCAACGATCCGTTGAAACCCACTTCCCCTGCGCTCAATGACGCGGATGCTACGGAGGCAGCTGAGGCTGAGATGGATATCGAGGACGACGGCGAATCGCTCTGAGTTCACTGGCGCCGTCGCTTGAGCAGCGGCGGCGCCAGTGTGTAGAGCATCGATGTGTAGGCGATCCGGGTCGTGCGAGGCTAAGCGCGAGCGCTAGGCGAAGCCGTACAGGTCCACGGGGTTATCCCGCAGGATCAGCTGCCGAACCTGGTCATCCGGTGCCCAGTCAAGCAAGGTATCCTGTAATGCGGCATCATCAGGCTTGTTCTGCAGGGACTGGGTGGGGTGCGGCCAATCACTGCCCCATAGCAGGCGTTGAGGGTAGTGTGAGATCAACCTGCGTGCCACCAGGCCCACGTCCTCAAAATGGGGAGCGCCCGTTTTGGAACGCAGGTAGGGACCAGAAAGTTTGACCCAGGTGCGACCTTGTTGCATGAGCCCATCCAGCGCCTTGAAGGCAGGCGACAGAACACCCTCGGGTTGTGGTACGTGCCCCATGTGATCAATGACTACCTTGCCAGGCAGCGCAGCCAGCCGTGGAGCGATATCGGCCAGTAGCGGGCCTGTGGCCAGTTGTACGTGCCAGCCCAACTCGTTCACCCGCGCCGCGAGCAGCTCGATGCCGTCGAGCGCTTGCCCACCGGTGCTGAGGTTGAAGCGAATGCCCCGCACGCCTGCCCCGTGCAAGCGAGCAAGCTCCTCATCGCTGACGGTGCTGGCGACGACGGCTATGCCCCGTGCATCTGTACCGCTGCGGGCCAGTCCCTCGAGCATCACACGGTTGTCCGTACCGTAGGTCGAAGGCGTGACGATGACCATGCGGCGCAGGCCCAGTCGGCGTTGCAATTGGCGGTAGTCGTCCAAAGACGCGTCCGGCGGCAACAAGGTAGCACCCGGTGCCGCTGGGACGCGGCTGTCGTAAAGGTGCATGTGGCAGTCCACGCTGCCGGAAGGCGGGACCAGACGCGGACGGTCTTCACCCTGATTGTACGGGACGCTGGCCGCAGCGCCCATTGCACCCAGGACACTCAGGCTACCGGTCGCCTGAAGAAATCTTCGACGTGATAAAGCCATTACAGCCTCTATTTTGTTGTGTTTTGACTTGGCACCGGTTTCACCGGCTCCACGGCACGTCGTGCGTGCCATGGACGCCAATCGAACGCCAAGCGGCTTCTACTTGGTAGCCAACGTTCCTGCGGCCTGCGCCTGTTCCACCTGACGCTTGCGGCCAATGACCAACACCATGACCCCGGCCAGCGTGCACAGCGCCGCAAGTGGCATCAGCGCCAGGGCATAGCTGCCCGTGGCGTCATGGATGGCGCCGTACACGTTGACCATCAAGCCACCTCCGATCAGGTTGGCCATGGCGCCGACCGCAGCCAGCCCAGCCGCTGCAGTGGAGGAGGACAACCAGCCCGACACCAGTGCCCAGAACGGGCCTTTCATGGAGTAGGCCCCCACCAGCACCATGGTCAGCATCACCACCGTGGCCGGCAGCGACGAGGTGAACAGGGTCATCAGCAGGCCGGCCGCAATCAGCAACATGGTCATCGCGGTGTGCCAGCGACGTTCACCGGTGCGGTCGGAGCTGCGACCCCAAATGACCATCAGGATCGAGGCAACGCCGTACGGAATAGCGTTCACCAGCCCGATCTCCATGGAACTCAGGCCGAACGTCTTGAGCAGTTGTGGCGCCCAGACGCTCATGGTGCTGCCGGCCGCCGAGGCGCCCGAGTAGATCAGCGCAAGCACCCAGATGTCCTTGTGGCGCAGCAGCTTCCACAGCGAGATATGACCGATGGTGGTCTTCCGCGCTCGTTCCTCGGCCAGCCGCCCGGTGAGCCAGCCGCGTTGCTCGTCGTTCAGCCATTTGGCCTGTTCAGGCCGATCGGTGAGTACGAACAGACAGGCGATACCCAGCAGCACCGCCGGGATGCCCTCGAGGATGAACAGCCAATGCCAGCCGCGCATGCCCAACCAGCCGTCCAGGCTCAAGAGCAGCCCCGAAATTGGCGAGCCGATGAAGTTGGCGGCGGGAATGGCGACCATGAACAGCGCCACCATGCGCGCGCGATACGCCGACGGCAGCCAGTAGGTGAGGTAGAGCAACACCCCAGGGAAGAACCCGGCCTCGGCTGCGCCCAGCAGAAAGCGCATCACATACAGCGAGTTGGCGCCTTGCACGAAGGCGGTACCGGCGGAGATGAGCCCCCAGGTGATCATGATGCGCGCGATCCAGATGCGCGCACCGTAGCGCTGCATGGCCAGGTTGCTGGGTACTTCCACCAGAAAGTAGGCGAAGAAGAACAAGCTGCTGGCGAAACCGAAGACCTTGGCTGACAACTCCAGGTCCTGGTTCATTTGCAACGATGCCATGCCGATGTTGCCGCGATCGATGATCGCGATCAGGTAGCAGATGATCAGAAAGGGCAGTAGGCGCCAGGCAACACGGCGCATGGTGGCGCGTTCGAGCTCGCTGGGCGGGGTTGAGGCTGGTTTCATGGTGCTCTCCAATTGTTTTTTTTCTGGAGTTACGCAGTGGTCCGTGCCGCCGGACCAGCCGGCGCAGGTGCAATCAGTTATCGATCAGGTGACGGTTCACCACACAGCGCGGGTCCAGCGCCTTGCCGTCCCAGGCATCGAGGACTTGCTGCAGGGCAACCAGGCCTACGCGGTCCCGGGCTTCGCTGGTGTTGGCCCCGATGTGAGGTGTGGCGACCAGGGTTGGCAGGCCCCACAGCGGGCTGTCGGCCGGAGGCGGTTCGGGGTGGAAGGTGTCCAGGCCGGCACCCCCGATACGCCGTTCGCTCAACGCATGCACCAGGGCATCGGTATCGACCAGCTCGCCACGTGCGGTATTGATCAAGATGGAGCCGGGACGCATGCGCTCAAGTTGCTGGGCGCCGATGAGGTTGCGGTTGGTGTCCGTGAGCGGGCAATGCAGGCTGATGATATCGCTATCGGCCAGCAAGCGATCGAAATCCTCTTCGCGCTCGACGTGGTCACGCACGGGCAGTTGCCGTAGGTAAGGGTCGTAAACCTTGACCTTCATGCGCAGCGGCGCCACCAAGTCCATCAGGATCGCGCCAATCGAGCCAAGGCCGACCAAGCCCAGGGTCTTGCCCGCCAATTCCATGCCGTTGGCAGTGGCCTTGTCCCAGTGGCCTTCGCGCATGCGCGCATCGAGCAAGGCGGTCTGGCGCGCGACGCTGAACATCAACGCAAAAGCGTGCTCGGCCACTGATTGGGCGTTGGCCCCAACGGCGATGGAGACAGGAATACCACGGTCGGCGGCGGCCTGGATGTCGATGGTGTTGTAGCCAACCCCATGCTTGGCCACCACCTTCAATGCGCTGGAGGCGTCGATCATGGCGCGGGTCAGGCTGCCCTGACGCACGATGATGCCATCGGGTTGCTCTGCGCGAATGATCGCTTCGAGCTCTTGCTCGGGCAGATAGGGCGTGGTGGGGATGACGCGGATGGCGTGTTGTTCGGCCAGGCGCATTGCTTGGTCGGCCAGCGCCGGACCGGTCAGCAGAAGGGTACGGGACATCGTCGATACCTTGTTTTTGTTCAAGACGGTAGGACTGCACTGAGTGCTTTCACCAATAACGTAGCATAATGAAATGGCGTTGCAACAACAGTTTTATCGTCAATCAGATTCCGTAATTATCGCCATTTAAAATCCTTGAAATGCGTTTAATGAAATGACATTCTGAAATGGCGTTCTGGTTTGCCTGGGGCGCGCCCAATAAATCCAAGAGAGGAAGGTCACATGAGCATTGGTTTCCAGGTGCTTGAACGCACGCGCAAAATCGGTGATGAATGGGTATCGCGCTACCGCGAGGTGCCGGTTGCCAACGTCAGCGATTCGATGAATCGCATGACGGCCGGTGGTGCGCGTTTGCGTCCCATGCACCGGGAAGGCGTGCTGTGCGGCGCGGCGCTGACAGTCAAGGCCCGCCCTGGTGACAACCTGATGCTGCACTACGCCATCGACATCGCCGAGCCAGGGGATGTGATCGTGGTCGATGCTGGCGGCGACCTGACCAATGCACTGATCGGCGAGATGATGGTGGCGTACGCTGTAAAGCGCGGTGTAGCCGGTATCGTCATCAACGGTGCAATCCGCGATGCCGGAAGCATCAAGGCCGGTGATTTCCCCCTTTTCGCTGCCGGTGTTTCCCACCGCGGCCCTTACAAGGACGGACCGGGTGAGATCAATGTGCCAATCGCCATCGATGGCATGGTGATCGAACCTGGGGACCTGATCATCGGTGACGATGACGGCTTGCTGTGCGTACCCTATGCCCATGTCGCAGAGGTTTACCAACGCGCCACGGCCAAGCACGCTGCCGAAACGGCGCAAATGGAACATATCGCTCAAGGTACCAATGACCGCACCTGGGTCCTGGAATCCTTGAAAAAGAAAGGCTGCCTGCTGCCAGGCTGAGGATCGACCCGCACGTGGTACGAGCAAGATCCTTCAATGGCGGCGGCTTCTCACCTGAGGACTTGCTCACTTGTCAGACCCGACGCCGCCCCCTCGTACCCGTTGGCCCTCTGCGGTACGCGCACTGGGCCACCGCAACTTCCAGGTTTACTTCGCAGGCCAGGGTGTTTCCACCTTGGGCAAGTGGGTTCAGCAAGTCGCGCTGTCCTGGCTGGCCTACCACTTGACCGGTTCAGCCGTATTGCTGGGGCTGATCACCTTCCTTTCCCTCGCCCCGCAGCTGGTCATCGGTCCTCTGGCAGGCGCCTGGATCGATCGCCATGACAAGCGCCGATTGCTGATCGTCGTCCAGTCGATACTGGTGGTGCAGTCAGCCGTGCTTGGGCTGGCCACCTGGGCGCATTGGGTAGATGGCCCTTTCATCGCCGCCATGGCGTTGCTGCTGGGCTTGCTCAACGCCGTCGAAACGCCACTGCGCCAAGCCCTGATTGCTTCTTTCGTGGATGACCCGGCAGACCTGCCCAATGCGCTGGTGCTAAACGCGATGCTCATCAACGCGGCCCGCTTCGTCGGCCCGCCATTGGCCGGTGGCTTGATTGCCGTGGCAGGGGAGGCGGCGTGCTTTGCCTTGACCGCCGTTGCTTTCACCGCCTTGCTCGTTGGGTTGCTGAAGGTGCAAGCCAAAGCCAGCCCTCGGGCTACAGGTTCCACCGCCCAGGTGTTCCGTGAGGGCCTCGCTTATCTATGGCGCGAGCAAGGCGTCAGGCAATTGCTGTTCAACGTCATCATGGTCAACCTCCTGGCATCCTGCTATGCAGCGCTCCTGCCGATCCTGGCCAAGAGTGTGTATGCCGGTGACGCACGGGTGCTGGGCTGGCTTTGGGGCGCGGCGGGCGCGGGCGCGTTCGTGGCCACGCTGGTGCTGGCGGTGGGCGGAGCCTTGCCTCGCCTTCGCCAGTTCATCGAAATGGGCGCAGGGCTTTGCGCCCTGGCACTACTGGGGTTGTGCTGGGCAGGTCAGTTGCAGCTGGCATTGTTTGCCCTGGTGGTGCTGGGTTTCGGCATCACGCTGAGCAACGTGAGCACCAACATGCAGCTGCAGAGCCAAGCGCCAGGCCATTTGCGCGGACGTGTCATTGCGTTCTACATCGCCATGCGCTTCGGCTTCGAGGCACTGGGCGGAATGGCCGCCGGGCTGCTGGCTGCTCGGGTTGGCGCCCCGGCTACCTTGGGTGCAGCCGGGGCAGTGTTGCTGTTGGGTGTGGCGGGGACTTGTGCATGGCGCAACCGTCGGGCTGCATAAACGCGCCGGGCTGCTCTGCTGTTGGCAGGCCAGCCCGAATGGGAAGAACGTCATAACCCGAGCATGTTGTAGTGCACGTAGTACATGATCCACAGCGACAACCCCACCAACAGCGTGATGATCACCACCGTGAACACCAGCGCGACCAGGTTCCAACGCTGCTCTCGCGCTGTGGTCAGGTGCAGGAAAAACACCATGTGCACCACGATCTGGAACAGGGCGCACACCAGCACAGCGATGAAGGTCAGGTGACGCGGCAGGCTGGGGTACATGGCCAGCCCGAAGGGGAGCAGGGTGAGCAGGGCGGCCAGGACGAACCCAGTGTTGTAGGAACGGTGGCTGCTCTGGCTAGCGCCGGCACTGCTAGGCACATGGCTTTGACGATTCATCAGATCACCCCGAACAGATAGACGACGGTAAACACGCATACCCACACGATGTCCAGGAAATGCCAGAACAGGCTCAGGCAGCTCAAGCGTGTGGCATTGGCACAGGTCAGGCCGCGTTGATGGACCTGCATCATCAACAGGGCCATCCAGATCAACCCCACCAGCACATGCAGGCCGTGGGTGCCCACCAACGTGAAGAACGCCGTCAGAAACGCGCTGCGTTCAGGGCCTGCGCCCTCGCTGATCAGCTGATGGAATTCGTTGATCTCCATGGCGATGAAGCCCAGGCCGAGGAGAAACGTGACGCCCAGCCAGCGCAATACCCAGCGCTTGTCCCGACGGGGGTGGGCGAGCATCGCATAGCCGTAGGTGATGCTGCTCAACAGCAGCAGGAACGTCTCCACCAGCACATAGGGCAGTTCGAAGATGTCCGCCGCGCTGGGCCCACCTGCCACAGACTGGCCCAGCACCGCGTAGGTAGCGAACAGGGTGGCGAACAGAATGCAGTCGGTCATCAGGTAGACCCAGAAGCCGAACAGGCTCAGGGAGCCTGCGTCTTCGTGGCCATGCTCCTGCTCGCGGGCCGTTTCGTTGTGCACGACATGGGACATGATTCAGGCCTCCGCCAGCCGTTGGCGCCGCTCGGTTTCCATCCGTTCGACCTCTTCGGCCGGGATGTAGTAGTCGGTATCGGGGTCGTAACTGCGCACGATCAGGGTGGCGATGACTGCCAATGAACTGGCGATGACCAACCACCAGATGTGCCAGATCAACGCGAAGCCCAGCGCCGTGGACAGAACGCCTAGCACCAGGCCCAGGCTGGTGTTGCAAGGCATGTGAATCTTGCGAAAATCCATCTCGGCCAGGGTTTTCACGCCTTTCTCCTTCATCCCCCAGTACGCGTCGATGCCGCCCACGACCGGTTGTTCGGCGAAGTTGTAGAACGGGGGCGGCGAAGCGGTCGCCCATTCGAGCGTACGCCCGTCCCAGGGGTCGCCTGTGGTGTCGCGGTTCTCATGACGTTTGCGGATACTCACCACCAGTTGCATGACCTGGCAGGCCACGCCGCACAGAATGATCAGTACCCCGACCATTTCCAGCAGCAGGAAGGGCCGCCACTCGGGTACGTCGAAGTGATTCAGGCGCCGGGTCATGCCCATGAACCCCAGGAAGTAGGACGGCATGAAGGCAAAGTAAAATCCAGCCAACCAGCACCAGAAGGCAGCACGCCCCAAGGGGTCGTAGAGCTTGAAACCGAAGGCCTTGGGGAACCAGTACGTCAGGCCGCAGAGGTAGCCGAAGACCGCGCCGCCGATGATCACGTTGTGGAAATGGGCAATGAGGAACAGGCTGTTGTGCAACAGGAAGTCCGCCCCGGGTACCGCCAGCAGGACCCCGGTCATGCCCCCGATGCTGAAGGTGACGATGAAGCCAACCGTCCACAGCATCGGCGTCTCGAAACGCACTCGGCCCCGGTACATGGTGAACAGCCAGGTGAAGATCTTCACCCCGGTGGGCACGGCGATGATCATGGTCATGATGCCGAAGAACGCATTGACGTTGGGCCCGGCGCCCATGGTGAAGAAGTGGTGCACCCAGACGATGAACGACAGCACCGTGATGACGATGGTCGCCCACACCAGGGAGTAGTAGCCGAACAGCTTCTTGCGCGAGAACGTCGAGGCCACCTCCGAGAAGATACCGAACGCTGGGAGTATGAGGATGTACACCTCGGGGTGGCCCCAGGCCCAGATGAGGTTCACGTACATCATGGGGTTGCCGCCCAGTTCATTGGTGAAGAAGTGCATGCCCAAGTAGCGATCGAGCGTGAGCATGAACAAGGTGGCAGTAAGGATGGGAAAGGCAGCCAGGATCAGGATCGAGGTGCACAATACCGTCCAGGTGAACACTGGCATGCGAAACAGCGTCATGCCGGTGGTACGCATCTTCAAGATGGTGACGAAAAAGTTCAGCCCGGTGAGCAGGGTGCCGACCCCGGATATCTGCAGCGCCCAGATGTAGTAGTCCACCCCCACCCCGGGGCTGTACCCGATGCCCGACAACGGGGGATAGGCCACCCAGCCTGTGCGGGCAAATTCGCCAATGCCCAGCGAAAGGTTCACCAGTACAGCGCCGGAGACGAACAGCCAGAAGCTGACGGCGTTCAGGAATGGATAGGCCACGTCGCGTGCGCCGATCTGCAGGGGTACCACCACGTTCATCAGCCCGACCACGAACGGCATGGCCATGAAGAAGATCATGATCACCCCGTGGGCGGTGAAGATCTGGTCGTAGTGCTCAGGTGGCAGGTAGCCGGGCGAGCCGTCCGAGGCCATGGCCTGCTGGGTGCGCATCATCAACGCGTCGGCGAAGCCGCGCAGCAGCATCACCAAGGCGACGACGATGTACATCACGCCGATGCGCTTGTGGTCCACGGTGGTGAACCATTCTTGCCACAGGTATTTCCATTTGCCCATGTAGGTAATGGCCCCCACGACCGCCAGGCCCAGCAGCCCGACGACGGCCAGCGTGTACATGATGATCGGCTCGTGGAGGGGAATGGCATCCCAGGTCAGTTTTCCGAACATGGTCTTACTCCTTGCTGCCTTGGGTGCTCTCGCCCTGGGAATCGCCAAGCCGGCGCTCGACCTCGCGGGAGCGGTTGACGCCCTGGTACTTGTCGATCAGCGACTGGAACAGGTGCGGCTCGACCTGGCCGTAATGTTCTACCGGGTGGGCAATACTGGGCTTGGCCAACTGCGTGTAGGCAGCCCCATCGAGCTGGCGCCCGGCAGCGCGTGTGCGTTTGACCCACTCTTCAAAGCCTGCCGGGTCGAGGGCCAGCGCCCTGAAGTGCATGTCCGAGAACCCCGGACCGTTGTAGTTGGCGGCTATCCCCGTGTAATCGCCTGCATGGTTGGCGATCAGGTGCAGCCGTGTCTGCATCCCGGCCATGGCGTAGATCTGGCCGCCCAGGGCTGGGATGAAGAACGAGGTGATGGCCCCGTCGGAAGTCACCCTGAAGTCGACGGGCGTGTCCACAGGCATCGCCATCTCGTTGACCGAGGCAATGCCGAGTTCGGGGTAGACGAACAGCCACTTCCAGTCCATGGCGATGACCTGGACCTTGAGCGCAGGGGTATCGGATGCCAGCGGCCGGTACGGGTCCAGCGCATGGGTCGAGCGCCAGGTGACGACGCCCAGCACGATGATGATGGCCAGTGGTACGCCCCATACCACCGCTTCGATCAGCCGCGAGTGGCCCCAGTCGGGGGTATAGCGGGCCTTTTCGTTCGAGGCCCGATAGCGCACCGAAAACACCAGCGCCATGATCATCACCGGTACCACCACGATCAGCATGAGCAGGGTGGCGAGGATGATCAGGTTGCGTTGCTCGAGCCCCACCTGCCCCTTGGGGTTGAATAACACCATGTCGCAGCCCGAGAGCTGGAGTGCCACAGTGCCTAGCGCCATTATCCAAAGCAGTCGGCTTGCCGTTTTTGGTTCCCTGGCCATGTGAGCGTCCCGTATTTGTTGGCAGATGTTTCGGCTATCACCTGTGAGAGGAAACCCGTGCTAGCAAGGTTTTTTGCAATGTTCGATTAGTCGACGAATGGCAGCGCAGGTCAGGGAACTTAAGTCCATGGGACGGTGGGGTTGGCGCGCCCTTTGGGCAAGGGCACTGAACCTTGCGCGCAGGTGCTCAGTCACAGCGCCATTGCCCGGACGAATGGAGCGCCATGATGACCAGCGACGCAACTGCCTCACTCAAACGCGTGATCACCCTACCGTTGCTGGTGTTCTTCATCCTCGGGGACGTATTGGGCGCTGGCGTATACGCGCTGGCAGGCGCCATCGCCGACCGGGCCGGTGGCGCCATCTGGGCCCCGCTGGCCCTGGCACTGTTCTTCGCCCTGTTGACGGCGGCGTCCTACGCCGAACTGGTCAGCAAATACCCCCGGGCCGGCGGTGCGGCCGTGTTTGCACGGCGTGCGTTCGGCTCGCCCTTGCTGGCTTTCTTGGTGGGGTTCGCCATGTTGGCGGCAGGCATCACCAGTGCTGCCGGGCTGGCGTTGGCGTTTGCAGGGGAATACCTGCGCGTGTTCATCGACTGGCCTTCGGCGGTGCTGGCGCCCCTGTTTCTGGTGCTGATGGCAATGCTTAACGCCCGGGGTATCAAGGAGTCGCTAAGCGCCAATCTGGTCATGACCCTGATCGAACTCAGCGGCCTGGTGCTGGTGATCATCGCGGTGGCGGTGTTGAGCGGCCAAGGGCAGGCCGAGCCTGCCCGCTTGTTGGACTTCGGTGAACAGGGCCCGGCAACTGCGATACTGGGCGGCGCCTTGCTGGCGTTCTACTCGTACGTGGGGTTCGAGACTTCCGCCAACCTGGCCGAGGAGATCAAGGACGTACGCCGGACGTACCCGCGCGCGCTGTTCGCGGCCTTGCTGGTGGCCGGCCTGGTTTACCTGGCTGTCGGCGCCGGCGCCGCGTTGGTGATGCCAGTGCAAGCGCTGATCGACGCCAAGACGCCCTTGATGGACATCGTGCACAACGCAGAACTGGGGCTGCCCCACGGCGTATTCGCCATCATCGCCCTGGTGGCGGTGGCCAACGGCGCCATGTTGACCATGATCATGGCCAGCCGTCTGACTTGGGGCATGGCCCGCGATGGCATGCTGCCGCGCCTGCTGGGCCAGGTGCTACCCAACCGCGGTACCCCTGGTTATGCGATAGCCGCGACCACGCTGCTGGCCATCGTGCTGACCTTTACTGGCTCGCTGGAAGTGCTGGCTGAAACCGTCGTGCTTTTGCTGTTGTTCGTTTTTTTGAGCACGAACGTGGCGGTGTTGGTGCTAAAGAAGGACAAGGTCGATGCCGAGCATTTCTCGGTGCATCCGGTGGTGCCTGTGTTGGGTATCCTGTCGTGCCTGCTGGTCCTGGGTCAGCAGCCCTTCGAGAACTGGCTGAGGGCGGGAGCGCTGTTGGGATTGGGTGCGGTGTTGCACTGGCTGGCGGGCAAGGGCTTTGGTCGTACCGTCAGCGAGGGGGATGCGGGGCAGTGACTGGAGCATGCGATCATGTGCGAGCTTTGGATGTCCAACCGCTATCTGGCGAACCGCGCCCTCGCGCAGACGTGTGCAGCCAATCATCAGGAACTCTTCAATGGCCAAAGAGATTGAAAGCCCTTGCGTGTCGAGCTGCAAGCTCAAGCATGAAGTGTGCACGGGCTGCGGGCGCAGCAAGGAGGAGATTAAAGGCTGGCGAAACATGAAGCGCTCTGAGAAGAAGGCGACGGTCGAGAAAGCAGCTGCTCGCTTGAAGAAGATCAAGAAGAAAGGGAAGGGTTGAGCGGTGTGCAGGGTTGGCTGATAGCAGGTAACGGTCGGTAGATGCCATTCACTGGACGACCTATCCGCGAATATCAACCGGATAGTCTCTTGCGGTTTGGTTCCAGAATTACCAGCTGGCGCTCTTACTGACCTGAGCGGCCAGCATCCCCTCGACCTGAGGAGCGACGTTGAAGTCGAGCATGGAAATGAAGCTGTCCATCAACGGTGATTCGTTGTGGGTGTTCCAACTCATGTACAGGCCGATGGCCGGGTTGGGGGAGGCGGTCACGGGGTAGAGACGGCGGAACACTACCTTGTCGCGCATGATCGAATTGGCAATCGACTCAGGCACCAAAGCAACGCCGAAACCGCAGGCCACCAGGCCCATCAAGGTATGAATCTGCGCGGCCTCCTGCACCACCTTGGGGTAAAAACCGGCGGCTTCACACAAGGCGATCAGCTGGCTGGGATAGCCGGTGCCCAGCGCTTCAGGGGTAAATCCGAAATCTTCCCCGGCAAAGTCCCTTAAGTCGATGTGCCCTCCCTTTGCCTTCGGGTGCTGGGCGGGCAGGGCCATCACGATCTCTTCGTCCAGCAACAAGCGTGACTCGACGTTTTCCGCCGAGATCGGCAACTTGCGCATGAAGACAATGGTTGGAGCTGATTTCCACAGCTTGTGCTTGGCCGAAATGATTGTTACCGGGGAGGTAGTCCAACGTTTGCTGGAAAGCTGCTCGAGTCAGCGCCTACTGCGAGTCTTCCGATCCGGTCTCAATCACAACGCGATTTGCATCAACAGTCGCGACACGGAAGCGGGCGCTACGCGACGGTGTTTGCATTTCCTTGCCTTGCGGGCGGCTGACCAATGCCCAGACAGTGTTGTCGACTTGAGTGATGCGCTGCATGGGATAATTCCTTCGTTGCTGAACGGACGCTAGCTCTAGCCTCAAAGCGACTTATGGAATCTTGATCCCCAACGCATTCAGCGAGGGCGTATCCATCCGACCATTCACGGTCAGCCCACTGTCCATCTGAAAGGCCATCAGCGCACCGCGTGTCGCTTTGCCCATCACCCCATCAACGGCGCCTTGGTAATACTGACGCACCATCAGCGCGGTCTGCACACGGGTGACCAGGTTGCTTTTCTGCTCATTGGTCGCGCGGCGCTTTGAAGTGCTCGAATTTGTCCCGCTGGTGGTGCCAGACGACTGATAAAGGCTGTTGCTGCTTGAGTTGCTGCTCGAAGCACTCGGCGCGCTGTAGCTTCGGGTATGGGTAGCGGGTGGGCTGTAGTAGCGCGGTGCGCTATAGCCACCCGAGCCGCTGTAGTGAGAACTGTGCGAACTGTGGGACCGGTGTGAACTGTGCGAGCGATGTGCTGCATAGATGTTCACGGTATCTGGCGCATTGAGCGTATCGGCAAATACCGGGGGCTGTAGCTTGTCGTTGGGTTGCCAGTTCGCATCGGCGAGCGACAGATGGCCCGCCTGGGCCAGGGTGGTACCTGCCATTGGCAGCAAGCTGATCCCACTAATCAGGACTTTCCAGCGGTCGAGCAGTTTCACTGTGCACTCCTTGCATAGGCGCTAAAGGCCTCGGTCGATAGTAATTGTACGCCGCGGCTTTGCCAGCGGTCGGTGTGGGATTTGAAGAAGCCAGAGCAATGGTTGACGGCAGCGCATTGCTGGCAAGTATCAATGAACAGGTTTTTCCAGTCCGAGATGCTCTGACGGGCGAAACGCGAGAGGTCGGCCGGAATCAGGCACAGGGGTAGGTTGTAGATCGAAACCGGCACGCCGCGGTTGAACAGGAAATAAACGGCCTGGCTCAACGACTCTTGATAGTCTAGCGGGTCAATCCACAATTCTTCGTAGTGCTTCCTGGCCAGGCCTGTACTTTCGATACCCATCAGCGCAACATGCCGCACGAAGGGCAGATTCCTGAACACGTAGTGAGCGAGTTCGGGCAAGCGTGGTGTGGTCAGGCGATTGAGCACCACGCGTACCTCGATGATCTGGTTGGCGCGTGCCAGGTTGTAAAGACCTTGCAAGGTTTCGCTGAACGCGCCTGGAGCCTGTACCACATGGTCATGGTCTTCGGCATTGTCGGCATACAGCGGGATGCCCCAGCTCAACTGAGGGTGGCCGATGGCTGAGAGCGCCGCGATCCAGCTCGGGTCTTGGAACAGACGGCCGTTGCTGAGCACATGAATGGATTTCTGAGGCAAAACGGCTTTGCACTTGGCCAGGATTTCCAGCAGGCCGTCGCGATAAAGCGTTGGTTCTCCGCCGCTGATTCCCAGATTTTCCTCGCTCGAGTCCATCAGGTCGATCAGCCGTAGGTTCTCTTCGACATGCCAACGGTCATCGATATCTTTGGGGGGCTGCGAGCACATCAGACAGAAGCTGTTGCAACGATCGGTCATAAACAGCAGGTTGCTGTCTGAGCCTCGTCGATAGAGCACTCGCACCAACGTGTTACCTGGTGTGATGGCAATGACATCGCCGGGCTGCACGACATCAGCATCTTTGGGGGTGTGTAGATGTGGCCGCGCGCTGTCGAGGTCGCCGATCAATGGCTCCGGGATCAGGAATCCACCCACTGGTAATGAGAGCAGATGCGGGCTCCGTAGCCGTTCTTCGTTTGGCAACCAAAGCAGCAGGTCACCGAACTCAGCGCTTCCGGCACAAACAGCCAGGCCTTGTTCGATGAACTCATCCAGAGTGATGACCTTGAGTAGCTTCGGCTCATCCAGGTGATGGATTTCAAAGTGGGTATCTTTACGCAGCATCACCATCAGCCCCTGTAACCCGGGAACCGGACATCGTTGTAAGAGCGCTTGTTCAACCAAGACAGCAGCACCCTATGCACATTGTCGTCGCCATCGCAAAGCAGGCCGAAAAGATGCTTCAGCAGTCCCATGTTCTTCTTGCAGAAGCTACTGAATACTCGGTGTCCGATCGGGTCAGCTTGGCGGGCATAGTGTTCGACGGGGTCAGCACCACAGTACGGGACAAGTGCGCAGTCGGAGCAGCCCGGCAGCGCTTCTGCCACGCCACTGGCGAACAACGCATTCATGACGGGCGATGCGAGTAATTCAGACAAGGGTTGCTGTACGGTGCCGAGCCTCAAGCCGTCCTCACCCATCTCCAGCAACATTCGGGCTTCGTCCGAGGGATAGACATAACCGTCATAGTTGTAAACCAGCGCCGCAGTGCCTGCGCCAGCAGGGGAGCGCAGGTCTACATAGCCAGAGGAGAAGGGTGTCAGGATATTCTTCAGCAACAGGCTCGTATAACTCTCTGACAGATATACACCCTGTTGGTTGATATGCAGCAAATAGGCCAGTGCCTTCTTGTAGAAGGCCAGGTATCGTTCAATAGGGTAATCAAGTCGATGTGCACTCTTGGTGGCAAACCCATAAGGGCTCAGAGGTCGAAGCGAGACGCTGGAGAAGCCCTGACTTACATACTCATCGATGATCGCTTCAGGTTGTTCGAGGCTTCTTGAAGTCAGCGTGGTCAGCGCGGAAACCGCATCATGGCCAAGGCGCTCACGGACCCACTGGATACCTTTTACAGTGCGTTCGTAGGAGTCTCGTGACGGGGTAGGGCGGTTGGCATTGTGTAAAGGCGCCGGCCCATCGAGCGAGGTCGAAAACTGGATGCGGTTTTGTTCTGCGAAGTCGAGTATTTCGTCCGTCAGATGGTGCAGCGTGGTGGTGATGACGAACTGGATATCCCTTTGTTCGACCACGTTCCGTTCAACGACCCATTCAACAATCTGGCGGACGCGCTCGAAGGCCAGAAGCGGCTCGCCACCCTGGAACTCCACAGTCAAAGCGGGAGCGTTAGATTCGAACAGGCGATCGACCGCCGCCTGTGCATCTGCTTCAGACAGGTCGTGGCCGGATCCTCCCAGAGGGGCCCTCGATACCTGGCAGTACTGGCAGGTATGGTTGCAGCGCAATGTAACCACGAACAAGTGCAGTGCAGGGCCCTGGAGGAGGAAGTCCTTCCGGCTCCGATATTGCGCGGCCATTTCCGGGAACGGGTCGTGGCGGCTTGGTTCGTAGATGAAGTGGCGGGCCAGCAGGTCCTTGTAAAAAGGTGTATTTGCTTTAACGTGGAACTGACTGAGGGCTCGTAATTGCGCGTCGTTCACGTGCATGTACTCACCGGTATCGGAGGTGAGCAGGATGTCACGGTCATTTCCCGTGTTCATGCGCATGAATCGAAAAGGTAGCAAGCGGTAGTGCTTGGCGTCTGTCGCGATCAGTGTCACTGAGAAATCCCACATCCAGCGAGCGCGGCTCGGGCCAGGACTTCGCGCAACCCTGCTGTTTCGCGGTTGATATGGTCGCGTAGGGCGAAGTCGTTCAGATGCTGGAGGATCAACGAGTGAGCTTGCTCCGAGGAAAGCGTTAGCCTTGCTTCAGCGGGGTGGGCCGTGAGGCTTATCTGATTGGCTTCAATACCGACCTGGATCGTGACAGTGTCGGCCAGGGAATAAGCGGCGCGTTGCACCACGCTGAGCGGGTAGGCTGCACTGTCGAGTTTCAGCGTGACTGGCCATGTCATCGGAACCGGTCCTTCAAATCTGTTGGGAGCATGTGGATTTTGCCGGCTGAAGAGGCATTATGCCATCATAATTTTTTACATTTGCACGCATTTGTCCAGTGTGGCGGGTGGTGAGCTCACTACGGCTCGGTCATTGAGACGGGGTAGGGTCGCGGGTTCATATCTCCCTCAGTCCACCCATCACCATCTATAACCTGCTTGGCCTCAGGCTGGGGGCATCCTTTTCAAACCATTCATAGCATGCCCTCAAATATGCCCCCCAATGTAGCAATCCACTGGAAGTAAATAGAGCTCCATGGTTTGTGGAAAGGCAGGAATGATCAGCCGAACAGCCTATCCGGCGGCGACTAGAGACTCTCAGGATCCCCAAAAAACATCTGAATCCTAGACCTCAACCACCGCTCCGCCGGATCATTGTCCTGCGCCCCGCGCCAGGCCATGTGCAATTCAAAACTGCGCACCTCCAGCGGCAGCTCTTCAGCCCGCAACCCACCGGCCGCTGTCAGGGCATCGGCCGTGTAATCGGGCACGGTGGCCACGATGTCGGTGCCGGCCAGCAGGCTGCCCAGGCCATTGAACTGCGGCACGGCAAGCACCACGTGGCGCTTGCGTCCAAGCGCCTGCAGGGCTTCGTCGATGAAGCCCGACAGGTCCCCGGCGAACGACACCAGGGCATGGGGCCTTGCGCAAAAATCATCGAGGCTGATGCTGCCCGGTACGCTGTCGGCCCGCAGCAGCTTCGGCCGGCTGCGGCGCAGCACCTTGCGTTTGGCATTGGCGGGCAGTTCGCTGGTGTAGCTGACGCCGACCGAAATTTCACCGGAGGCCAGCAAGGTGGGCATCAGCAGGTAATTGACGCGCCGTATCACCAGCACGATACCTGGCGCTTCGGCGCGTACGCGCTTGAGCAACTGCGGCAGCAGGCCGAATTCGGCATCGTCCGACAGGCCGATGCGAAACACGGCGTTGCTGGTGGCTGGATCGAACTCGGCCGCTCGGCTGACGGCCGTGGAAATCGAATCCAGCGCGGGCGAGAGCAGGGCGAAGATTTCGTTGGCGCGGGCCGAAGGCTCCATGCTGCGGCCGGTGCGCACAAAAAGCGGATCATCGAACAGGTTGCGCAGGCGCGACAGGGCGGCGCTGATGGCGGGTTGGCCGAGGAACAGCTTTTCCGCTGCACGGGTCACGCTTCGCTCGTGCATGAGCGTTTCGAACACGATCAGCAGGTTGAGGTCTACGCGACGCAAGTCGTTTCGATTCATCGGGGCGCTTCGCCAGAAAAGGAGCAGGGGTGAATATTAAGGCCAAAGGCTGGTAACCTGCACCCATCCAGGGGGCCAATTGCAGGGAAAATGCAGGGCCCAATCGATGACAGGCATGTCGACTATTAATGACCGCGGCTGGTCTGATGGGTAAAGCCCGGATAGAGTCAGTGGTAATTGATGTTTCACGAGGCGAGGTAGGCGATGTCCCGCATGATTCGGTTCCACAAGTTCGGCGCTGCGGATGTGCTCCGTTGCGAGGAGCAGGCTGAGCCGATGCCCGCCGCCGGTGAGGTGCAAATCCGCGTCGAGGCGATCGGTGTCAGCTGGTACGACGTGCTCTGGCGCCAGAACCTGGCGTCCTCCCGTGCACGGCTGCCAGCCGGTATAGGTCATGAAATGGCCGGCGTGGTGACGGCGGTGGGCGAGGCGGTCGACGACATCGTGGTCGGTGACAGGGTCGCGAGCTTCCCCGCCACCAGTGCCAACGATCACCCGGTGTACGGTGACGTCATCGTCTTGCCCCGTTCAGCCATCACCCGCTATCCCGAGGTGCTGACACCGATCGAAGCGAGCGTGCACTACACGCCGCTGCTGATCGCCTATTTTGCGTACGTCGATCTGGCCCGTGCAAAAAGTGGGCAGACGGCACTGGTCACCGATGCCAGTCATTGCGCGGGCCCGGCGTTCGTGCAGCTGGGCAAGGCGCTTGGGCTGACGGTGTTTGCCGCGACCAAGGATGGCGAGCAGCGTGACTATCTGCTCGGCCTGGGCGCTGACAAAGTGATCGTCACCGAGGAGCAGGACCTGGTGATGCAGGTAGGCAAGTACACCGAAGGTCGCGGTGTAGACATGGTGCTCGATGGCCTGGGTGGGCCACAGATGTCGTTGCTCGGTGATGTCTTGGCCCCGCGTGGCAGCCTGGTGCTGTATGGCCTGCAAGGCGGCAACCAGACCCCATTCCCGGCCTGTGCTGCATTCCAGAAGAACATTCAGTTCTACGTGCACTGTATTGGCAATTTTACAGGCAAGCCTGAATTGGGCATCAGCCAGGACCAGGTGGCCTTGCACAGGGCATTGCGCGACATCAACCAGTTCACGGCCGATAAGCTGCTCACGCCGCAGATCATCAAGGTGTATCCGTTCGAGCAAGTGGTCGACGCCCATCGGTACATGGACCAGTGCCCTTGCGGCGGGCGCGTGGTTCTGGACCTCACGCCAGCCTGACAAGCCACTTGCTGATAGCTCGCTTCACTGGGTGGGCATCTACAGGTCGCTGCCGGCCGCATCTGGCTTTACCCGCACATACTCCTCCCAACAGTCAGCCGTCGCCGGCGTGATCCCCGGCGACGGCTGACTGTTCCTGGTTGTTTACTCGCTTCGACCCGTGGCCGGGGGCCTGTGCATGAATTTATAAAAGGATAGGTCCTACAATGGACGAAGACTGATACTACATAAAGTTTCAGTGTTCTCGAGTTGCAGAAATATTTCGCCTCTTATCTTTGATTGAAGTCTTTAAGTTTCAACGTCAAGCTGTCGTTTCATCACTGCTGACTACTTTTTTTCCCCTGATCTGTATCTTTAATTCTTCTGTTGCATATCGATAATGGCGCAATGACAGTTTACGCAAGGAGCGTGATATGAGCAGGGCTGAGCTGGCTGGGCAATGGCGTGAAGGTCCGGTGTGCCATGGGCATGCGGTGAGGGTTTCCGATGTGTGTCGACAGTGAAGGTGAACTTCGTTGTGCGTGAACTGTAACGACCTTTCGGAGTACCCCCGGGCCGGTGGATGCCAAGTGCTTTGTGCATCGACTGACCGCATGAACTGGACGAGGTAATATCGTGACGGCTATTCACGATCAGGCTATGCATCATATCTATCGGCAAGTGCTGGAGCGCTTGTTGAATCATATGTCCCAATCACAACGTGCGTCCTTGCAGTTGTTGATTCAGCGATTGCTAATAGCTGCCGGAGGTGCTGAATATATCGGGACATTCCGTGTATTGGTCCTGCATGGCAACGACCGCCGTAGTGCAAGGTTACTGGCCATGCTTCGGGCTGCGCAATTGAGCATCGCCGCACGCGGGCCGGTCACCTTCCAGTTGCGCGTGTTGGTGATCAGTCAACCCGCTCCCAGTTTCAACACCCTGATAGCTCACGAGCGTGCGTTCAATGCCTTGTTCCTGCAGGATGATCCACGCGTTGAGTTGCTTATGGTCCAGGGCCGGGCAGTCAGGCCCTTTTCGCGAGACTGGGTGCCCAGCAGAGACGACGCCCCTCCGGCCAGCACTGCCATGCTGCTGTTGGGGCATCTGGCAGGGGCTAGGCCCGAGGGGTTGCTAGGCGCTTGGCTTTATCTGGACCTGGCAACCACCTTCAGTGAGGCCGTGCAGTCTCAAACACCTGTCGACGTGATGATCACGGCAATACCGGCGCGAGAGCGGCATCGTTTTCTGGCCTGGTTCCGGCGCATCCTGCACCTTGCAGGCGAAAATGGCTTGCCCGAGGCGCAGCATTGCCTGGCTGCGTTAGCCGATGGGCTCAGTCAACTGTCACGGCGGCTGGAGGGTGTTGGTGGCCAGGAAACCATGCCGGCAGGCCGGGAGGTGCAGGCACGTACACCACTGCGAGTCATGGCGATCGATGAGCTTCTGGCAGACTTGCTTGAAGGGCAAAAACTCGAATCGATGCTCGGCAATGCGTGTGCAGTGCCAGAGGATGCCTATCCATTGGGGGCGTTCGTGGAGCCTGAAACGTTGGCGCAGGTGCGCCAATTGCAGAGCCGCGCTCAGCAAACCCTGGGGTGCAGGCCTGCATTGTCGCTCAAAAATCAGGTAGACAAACCGGGCCGGGGCCGCGCCGCGCAGGCGGGCGGCGTGCTGGGTTTGAGTCACGATCAGTTGATTTGCCTGCTGTTTGCACCTTTCGCTCGCAGGGGTGAGCATTTGGAGCGCTACCTCAAGTGCCGGCATACCGACATGCTGGTGGCATTGCCCTATTTGCACTACGCCTTACGCGGCGAGCCTTGTCCACAGGCCGTGAAGGCTTGGCTCGTCAATGTCAGTGGCTTGCCTGTTGCACAGCTGCGGGCCGTGTATGAAACCAGCTTGCCTGCCTCGGCCATTCGCGTGTTCAGGCACCTGGCCAGGCGTGACATCAACCTGCGTCTGCTGTGTCAGGCGCCATTGCCGGCGCAGGGCAGTGACGTGGAGTGGTCGTGATGCCGCAGGCCCCGCATCGCGAGTTTGCCTACCGCAAGGTCTACCGGTACATTGAAGCACTCATTGATCAATCGCCGCCCGGCCAACGACAGCGTTTGCCCTCGCTGCGTGGCCTGGCTTCGAGGCTGCGGGTGTCGTTGGGCACTGTTCAGCACGCCTATAACCTGCTGGAGGAAGCCGGTCGTGTTCAGCGCCTGCCCAGATCGGGCTACTTCGTGCACGGTGCGTCAAGCAGCGAGCTGGCCATCGTGCCCCGGCAGCTGCCGGTATTCGAGCCATCGCTGTTCGAGCTGAACTTGCACAACCATGAACGCCGGCTGGCGCGTCAGCGGCTGCGAGCCGTGGGCAGGGGGCAGGATCCGGGGAGCGTGAGATTGCGTCAGGCGCTTGCAGAGCGCTACACCCATTCCAGCAGCCGTTACTGGTGCGCCAAGGATGTGCACGTGGCGCCGGACCTCACTGCGTTGCTCGATACGGTGTGGGCAGCGCTCGAACTTCGGCATGCGACAGTACTGGTTCATTCACCGTGCTGCTGGCAGCTACTGCAGGCGCTCGCCCGGACCGGGGTGCCCGTGCTGGAGGTGCCAGTGGATACTCGGGGTGATCTGAATCTGTATGCGCTGACCTGTCTGTTGGAAAGCGAGCCAGTGGGGCTTGTGGTGTTGCCCTCATGTCTGAGCACGCCACAAGGGCGGTTAGTGTCCTCGGCGGGCCAGCAGCAGTTGGGCCATCTGCTTTCACGCTATCGGGTATGGGTGCTGGAAAGCGACCTGGACAGCGAGCTCTGTCACGCAGGCCCGCCTCTCATACGCCAGCGAGACTGGGTGGATGTCAGGCAACTGTTGGTGGTGGGTGGGTTCGAGGCAGTGCTTGGGCCCGAGGCCCCGTATGCCTACGTACTCGGACCAACCGGTGCACTGACCAGAGGCTTTGGCGAACGGGCTTTCCGCTTGCCACCCTTACGCATGCAAGCGCTGGCCTGCATGTTGGACAAAGGGGAGGTGGACGCACAATGGGCCTGGCTTCGCCAGGCGCTGCAACGCCGTACCCGAACATTGGCACGCGTGCTCGCGTTACGCTTCGGGCCACAGCTGCAACTGCGTTTGCCCGACGGCGGCGGCTTGATCTGGGCAAGGTTGCGCCAGCCTGTGCATTGGGAGTCCATCAGCAAGGCGCTGGCAGGCACGTCGCTGCATGCCATGCCTGGCAAGCACTTCAGCTTGCAAAGCCGCTTTCAGCACCACCTGGCCCTGGGCTGGACCGGCGATGACCCGGTAGAGCTACAGATTGCCGTCGATCGACTGGCTCGGATCGCCGGGCATCCCTGATGACCTTACCAGC
Source organism: Pseudomonas sp. FYR_7 (assembly GCF_043106155.1). Classification (NCBI taxonomy): domain Bacteria; kingdom Pseudomonadati; phylum Pseudomonadota; class Gammaproteobacteria; order Pseudomonadales; family Pseudomonadaceae; genus Pseudomonas; species Pseudomonas sp. FYR_7. The sequence goes on along the minus strand of NZ_JBICMI010000081.1, from coordinate 51,053 downwards.
CGGCATCGGCCGTGCTGCCACGGTGCGAAGGTGCACGGCCCGACCCGCGGCACTTGTCACATGGGCCAATCTGTATGTATAACCAGTACCCCGTAAAGCTGCCGTCCGACCGATTTCCGTGATTGCCCATTCTGTCGAAGATCCCCTGTATTACCTGCATAACTTCCGCCAGGTCCTGTGCTGGGTGGGGCAGCGCTATGCAGACCTGCTCGATCTGAGCGAGAAGGCGTTCATCGCTGCGTTCGCCGAGTTGGACCCGCCTGCGCAAGCGATCATGGTGCGCATGGTCATGCGCAAGGGTGAGCTGTTTCGCGATGATCGCCTGCAGTATGCCGAAATCGGTGATATCGGGCAGGCCCTGGCACCTCTGATCGGGCTCGGCTGGGTGTGCGAGCCCGAGCACTTGACCCTCGAGCAGTTGTTCACGCTCTTGCGCAAGGATGAACTGGCGCAGTGCTTTGCAGCGCAGCTCAGCCGGCCGCGTGCGGTCAAGCATGAGCTGCTGGCCGAGTTGCAAGCATTGGAACTGGCTCCGCGGTCGCTGCGCCAATGGTTCGCCGACAGTGAGCTGCGTATCGTGCAGTGGTGTCGACAGCCGGTCTGTGACCGAATTCGGCTGCTGTTTTTCGGCAATCTCTATCAAGACTGGTCGGACTTCGTGCTCGCCGACCTGGGGGTGCTGCGCTTCGAGCAAGTAGCGTTCAGCGCTGACTCGCGGGCCTTGCACCAGCGCTCGGAGGTTGATCTGGCCCTGGCGCTGCACCAGTGCGCCGAGCATCTTGAGGAGGGCGCCGATACCGCTTCGATCCTGGCGACACTGCAAGGTTTGCACAGTGGCAATGCATGGCTGGCCAGGCGCCGGGCGCGGTTGCTGTTCGCGCTGGGCCAGCAGTGCGAACGCAGGGGCGAGTGGGATCAGGCTATGGCGGTGTACGCCCAGTGCGCCCATCCCCAGGCGCGCATTCGTCAAGTACGCGTACTGGAGCGCACACAGTCCTGGGAGCAGGCCCATGCCCTGGCTCTGCAACTGGCAGCAGCGCCGGCCAATGCGCTTGAGGTACAGGCGCTGGAGCGCATGTTGCCGCGCCTGGCGCGCAAGCTCGGCGGGCCACCTCAGCGTCGCCAGCGCCTCAAGCCCGTCGAGGTGATGGAGCTGGAACTGCCCAGAGCCCACGCCGAGCTTGGCGTCGAGGAAGCGGTGCGACAGCATCTGGCTACGGCGGGTGGGGAGGTTCACTATGTGGAAAACACTCTGTTCAACAGCTTGTTCGGCCTGCTGTGCTGGGAGGCCGTGTTCGCCCCGGTCCCAGGAGCCTTCTTCAACCCGTTCCAGTCGGCGCCACAAGACCTGCACGACAGCGACTTCCAGCATCGGCGCAGCCAAGTGTTCGAGCGTTGCCTGAGCCGGCTGGACGACGGGACACATCGGCAGGCCATTCTGGACTGCTATGCCACCAAGCGCGGCCTGCAATCGCCTTTCGTATTCTGGGGCATGCTCAGTGAAACCCTGCTTGACCAAGCCTTGGGCTGCTTGCCGGGCGCCCATCTGAAGCAGTGCTTTTTGAGGCTGCTGCAGGACATTCGCAACAACCGCACCGGTATGCCGGACCTGATCCAGTTCTGGCCGGAGCAAGGCCGCTACCGCATGGTGGAGGTCAAGGGGCCAGGTGATCGCCTGCAGGACAACCAGCTGCGGTGGCTGGAATTCTGCCGCCTGCATGGCCTGCCGGTCGCGGTGTGTCATGTGCGCTGGAGCGAGGCGGCGTGAGCTACAGCGTAGCCGTACGGGCGTTGTGTGAGTTCAGCGCCAAGGTGGGTGACCTGGACCTGCGCTTCACGCCGTCGCCCACAGCCCAGGAAGGCATTGAAGGCCATCGGCGCGTGGTCGCCCGCCGGGGGGCGGGCTATGAGTCGGAAATCGCCCTTGAAGGGCAGTTTGAAACCCTGCGTGTTCGCGGACGCGCCGACGGCTATGACCCGGCCTGCAACCGCCTCGAAGAAATCAAGACCCACCGCGGTGACCTGGCCCGCCAGCCTGACAATCATCGCCAATTGCATTGGGCTCAGGCCAAGGTCTATGGCTGGCTGCTGTGTCAGGCGCGTGGCCTGTCAGCCCTTGATGTGGCCCTGGTGTATCTGGACGTCGACAGTGACGGGCAGACGCTGATCACCCAGCACTGCACGGCGACTGATCTGCAGGCCTTCTTCGACGACCAGTGCCAACGGTTTCTGGCCTGGGCTCACCGTCAGCAACGACGCCTTGCGCAGCGCGACCAAGGGCTACTGGCGCTGCGCTTTCCCTATCCGCAGTTTCGGCAAGGGCAGCGGCAGCTGTCTGAGACCCTGTACAAGGCCGTGAGCACTGGCCGCTGCCTGATGGCCCAGGCCAGTACCGGCATCGGCAAGACGCTTGGCACGCTGTTTCCCTTGCTCAAGGCCATGGTGCCGCAGCAGTTGGACAAGCTGTTCTTCCTGACAGCCAAGACACCGGGGCGCGCGCTGGCCCTGGATGCCCTTCGCCAACTGACCGATACCCAGGCCCAGCCCGGCTTGCGCACGCTGGAGCTGATCGCCCGCGACAAGGCCTGCGAACACCCGGACAAGGCCTGCCACGGAGAGTCATGTCCGTTGGCGGCGGGCTTCTACGACAGGCTGCCTGCCGCACGCGAAGCCGCCGCTGCCCAGCCCATGCTCGACCGCAGCAGCCTGCGCGCAGTGGCGTTGGCCCATCAGGTATGCCCTTATTACCTGGGGCAGGAAATGGCGCGCTGGGTCGATGTACTGATTGCCGACTACAACTACTACTTCGATGCCCACGCCTTGCTCTTCGGCCTGGCCCAGGCCAACCAATGGCGTACTGCCGTTTTGGTGGATGAAGCCCACAACCTGGTCGAGCGCGGCCGCAGCATGTACAGCGCCAGCCTCGATCAGGGCCAGTTGCAGGCATTGCGTCAACGTAAGCCGGCCGGGCTGACCACGGCGCTGGACCGTTTAAACCGGCAGTGGAATGCGCTGCACAAGGAACAGCGCGCGCCGTACCAGGCCAGTGACGCGTTGCCCCAAGCGCTGCTACGCGCGCTCCAGCAGTGCACCAGCCTGATTCAGGAGCAGATGAACCAATCCCCGGCGCATACCGATCCGCACCTGCTGCAGTTTTTCTTCAACGCGTTGCAGTTCAACCGGGTGGCAGAACTGTTCGACGAGCATTTTCTTTTCGACATCAGCGTGCGCAACGGCCCACGCAATAAGCGCTATTCCACCCTGTGCCTGCGTAACGTCAACCCAGCGCGGCTGCTCGCGCCCCGTATGCTGGCGGCCCGCAGCGTGACCTTGTTTTCAGCCACCCTGAGCCCCCGGCGCTTCTACCACGACCTGCTGGGCATGCCGGCGGACACCGCCTGGCTCGAGGTAGCCGCGCCGTTTCGCGCCGAGCAGCTGGAAGTGCGCATTGCAAGTCAGGTTTCCACGCGTTATCAGCAGCGCAGCGCCTCGTTGGCGCCGATCGTCGAGCTGATTGCGCAGCAATACCAGCGCCTTCCGGGTAACTACCTTGCCTTCTTCAGCAGCTTCGAATATCTGCAGCAGGTGGCCGAGCTGCTGGCGCGCCAGCACGGGCAAATCCCCCTCTGGTCGCAAGCCCCAGGGATGGACGAGGGCGAGCGTCAGGCGTTTCTCGACCGTTTCGTCGAGGGCGGCCGCGGCGTAGGGTTTGCGGTGTTGGGCGGGGCCTTCGGTGAAGGGGTCGATCTGCCGGGGACGCGCTTGATCGGCGCGTTCGTGGCCACTTTGGGCCTACCCCAGGTCAACCCGATCAACGAGCAGTTCAAGCAGCGGCTTGGTCGCCAGTTCGGCGCTGGGTTCGACTATGCCTACCTGTATCCAGGTGTGCGCAAAGTCATCCAGGCAGCAGGGAGGGTCATCCGGGGCGACCAGGACCGCGGGGTACTGGTACTTATCGACGAGCGCTTTGCCGAACCCCGTGTTCAGCAGATGTTTCCAGGCTGGTGGCCGCCAGCGATTGCTTGACACTGCAGCGCGGGCCCTTTGCCGCTACTGATGAAAAGGCAGCTTTAAGGCCCTGCGTTCGTTCTGGTGGGCCCTTTGCGGTAAGATCAGCGGCCACACCGTTCCACAATCCGTTGTATTTGAGGGCGGTTGAGCGTGTCAGGTTCGCAGTGGCTTGGCCCGTGCGCTGTCTCCGAGGCCTGAGAATGGGTAGCTTGCACTCATCGTCCGCCTGCGCTGCAACACGGCTACAGGATTTATGTTTTGTCCGAACTTTCGAAAAACCCGCTCTTGCAGTACATGGACCGGCTGGCGCCCTCCAGCCAGCAGACCATGCGCTATATCCTCCAGGACGCTGCCGACCGGCTAGGGTTCGTGGACTGCAACCTGGTCGATGTGCCGTGGCATCAGCTCGAGCCTGGTCATGTGATAGGGCTGGTCGCCGCGCTGCGCAGCGATGGTTTTGCGCCCAATAGCTCGTCGCTGTACGTCAACGCCATCCGCGGCGTGATGAACGAGGCCTGGCGACAGGGCCTGATCGACCACGAGCACCTGCTGCGCATGCGCGAGGTCAAACCTGCCACTGGCTCGCGACTACCGCCTGGTCGCAACCTGCGGCGCAGCCTGATTCGGGAACTGATGGACGTCTGCGCCGCTGACCCGCGCCCGCAGGGCGTTCGTGATGCGGCCATCATCGCCCTGTTGTACGGCACCGGCATGCGCAAGTCGGAATCGGTGGACATCGACCTGAATCAAGTGGATTTCGAGGCGCGCAGTTTGCAGGTGGTGGGTAAGGGCAATCACCAGCTGATCAAGTACGCACCGCCCTGGGCCTTCGAAAAACTGCAGGCCTGGCTTGACCTGCGGCGCGCTGGCTTGCCTGCCGGCGCAGAGGACGATCCGTTCCTGTTCAACCGAATTCGGCGGGGCAACCACATCACCCGGGCTCGCATCACCAAGCATGCGATCTACTACATTGCCCGCCAACGCGGTGCGCAGGTCGGTGTGAAGATCATGCCGCACGATTTTCGTCGCGCCTTCATCACGCGGGTCATCGAAGAGCATGACCTGTCCATCGCTCAGAAGCTGGCGCACCACGCCAACATCCAGACCACGGCCATCTATGACCGGCGCGATGACAACGAACGTCGGCGTGCCGTGGACCGTTTCGACTACTGAACACGCCTGTCCCTTGTCGCAAGATAGCCCACCCCATGCCTAGGCCCACGAGCACCTCAATGGCGCTCGTGCATGCCCTTGGCCAGTGCGCCCACCAACCAGCTGCCCAATGCGGGCGCAGCGCTCTGATTCAAGCATCTACCGCTGAGCTGCCGAATTGGCCCATTCCCTGCTGTGTCCACCTCGAGAATTTGATCGAGTGGTCAGGCAGGAACGCGTAGTCGTCCCCGCCCGGTCCCCTCGCAACGGCCATGAGGCCACGCACTACAAGGGCTGCAGGATGATGCTCGCAGAGCCGCTTAAAGCATTGGACGACCCGACCGGGTGGAGCGCTTGTCTGCAACTGCGTTTTGTCGTACGCGAGGATGTGACCCGCCTTGGTGCGCGCCGGCATTTCGGACCTCTTTTGGTGCAGCGGCCATTCTATCCGGAAGGCGCGCCATGCCACGTCTATGTCCTGCACCCGCCAGGCGGCATCGTCGCCGGTGACCGGCTAGAGTTGGACATCAGCCTGGAGCCCGGTAGTCACGCGCTGCTTACCATGCCGGGGGCGAGCAAGTTCTACCGCAGCGTGGGCCCTACGGCGCGCCTGACCCAGCGCTTTCACCTGGCAGCGGGCAGCACACTGGAGTGGCTGCCTCAGGACAGCATCTTTTTCAATGGTGCCAAGGCAACGCTCGAGAGCCGCTTCACCCTCGAAGCCGGCGCTCGACTACTGGCCTGGGAAACCTTGTGCCTGGGTAGGCCGGTCATGCAAGAGCGCTTCGAGCAAGGCGCGCTCGACAGCCTGCTGAGCATCGAGCTTGCAGGCCAAATCGGCCTGCACGAACGCTTGCGGGTGCGCGGTGGACGTCTGGAGAAGCTCGGTGGTCATCCGTTGCTGGCAACGTTCTGCGCTGCGCCCGCCAATCAAGACACGCTTGAGGCCATACGCCCGCATCTGGACGCGCTGGGTATCCCGGCAGGCGCGACGCTGCTCGGCTCGCTGCTGGTGATCCGCCTGCTCGATCACGACAACCAACACCTGCAACACACCCTGCAACGCCTTTGGCAGGTGCTGCGTCCGGCCATCCTGGGGTTGTCCGCCTGCCCGCCACGAATCTGGGCCACCTGAAGAGAGTACCGATGGAGCTGACCCCTAGAGAGAAAGACAAATTGTTGCTGTTCACCGCCGCATTGCTGGCCGAACGGCGCCTGGCCCGTGGCCTTAAGCTCAACTACCCCGAGGCGGTGGCGCTGATCAGCGCGGCGGTGCTCGAAGGGGCACGTGACGGGCGTACGGTCGCCGAGCTGATGAGCCTTGGCCGTGAAGTACTGACCCGCGAGCAGGTTATGCCCGGCATCGCCGAGATGCTGCACGACGTGCAGGTAGAAGCAACGTTTCCCGATGGCACCAAGCTTGTGACGGTGCATGACCCCATTGTCTGAAACCCCACCGGAGCCCCTGATGATTCCAGGTGAAATCCAGGTCGCCCTTGGCGACATCGAGCTCAACAGCGGCCGTGCCACCGTCAGCGTGAGCGTTGCCAACCACGGCGACCGACCCGTGCAGGTCGGGTCGCATTACCATTTCTACGAGGTCAACGCGGCCCTGGTCTTCGAGCGTGGCCCCACCCGCGGGTTTCGCCTGGACATCCCGGCAGGTACCGCCGTGCGTTTCGAACCAGGCCAGGCCCGTACCGTGCAGTTGGTCGCCTATGCCGGCAAGCGCGAGGTGTATGGGTTTCAGGGCAAGGTCATGGGGCCTTTGGAGCGTGAAGCATGAGCCGACTGTCTCGCCAGGCCTATGCCGACATGTTCGGGCCCACGGTAGGGGACCGGGTACGCCTGGCCGACACCGAGCTGTGGGTGGCCGTCGAAAAGGATTACACCCTGTACGGTGAAGAGGTGAAGTTTGGCGGCGGCAAGGTCATCCGTGACGGCATGGGCCAAGGGCAGATGCTGGCCGCCGAGGCCATGGACCTGGTCTTTACCAATGCGCTGATCATCGACCACTGGGGCATCGTCAAAGCTGACATTGGCATCAAGCATGGCCGCATCGCCGGCATTGGCAAGGCCGGCAACCCTGACGTCCAGCCAGGCGTCACCTTGCCGATCGGCCCTGGTACCGAGGTGATTGCGGCCGAAGGCAAGATCGTCACGGCTGGCGGCATCGATTCGCACATCCATTTCATCTGCCCCCAGCAGGTGGATGAAGCCCTCAATAGCGGCGTGACGACCTTCATTGGCGGTGGTACCGGGCCCGCCACCGGCACCAATGCCACCACCTGCACCCCAGGCCCCTGGTACTTGGCGCGCATGCTCCAGGCAGCCGACAGCTTGCCCATCAACATAGGGCTGCTGGGCAAAGGCAATGCATCGCGTCCCGAGGCACTGCGCGAGCAGATCGCCGCCGGCGCCGTGGGGCTGAAGCTGCACGAGGATTGGGGCTCGACCCCAGCGGCCATCGACTGTTGCCTGGGGGTGGCCGAGGAGATGGACATCCAGGTGGCCATCCATACCGACACCCTCAATGAGTCCGGCTGCATCGAAGACACCCTGGCCGCCATTGGCGAGCGCACCATCCATACCTTTCACACCGAAGGGGCTGGCGGGGGCCATGCGCCGGACATCATTCGGGCAGCGGGGCAGGCCAATGTACTGCCGTCCTCGACCAACCCCACGTTGCCTTACACGGTCAATACCGTGGATGAGCACCTGGACATGCTGATGGTCTGCCACCACCTGGACCCGAGCATTGCCGAAGACGTCGCCTTCGCCGAGTCGCGTATCCGGCGCGAGACCATTGCGGCCGAGGATATCCTGCACGACATGGGCGCCTTCGCCATGACATCTTCCGATTCCCAGGCCATGGGCCGGGTCGGAGAAGTCGTGCTGCGCACCTGGCAGGTGGCGCACCAGATGAAAAAGCGGCGCGGGCCCCTGGCGCCCGACACCGCGTACAGCGACAACTTCCGGGTCAAGCGGTACATCGCCAAATACACCATCAACCCTGCAGTCACCCACGGCATCGCCCATGAGGTCGGCTCGGTCGAGCCGGGCAAACTGGCAGACCTGGTGTTGTGGTCTCCGGCGTTTTTCGCGGTCAAGCCGGCGTTGGTGATCAAGGGCGGAATGATCGTCACTGCGCCCATGGGCGACGTCAACGGCTCGATTCCAACGCCGCAACCGGTGCACTACCGACCGATGTTCGGCGCCCTGGGCGCGGCCCGCCATGCCACCCGCATGACCTTCCTGCCACAAGCCGCAATCGACGATGGCCTGCATCAGGCGTTGAACCTGCGCAGCCTGATCGGGGTGGCCCACGGCTGCCGACGGGTGCGCAAGGCCGACATGATCCACAACACCCTGCAACCGGTGATCGAAGTCGATGCCCAGACCTATCAGGTCAGGGCCGACGGTGAACTGCTGGTGTGCGAACCGGCCACCGAGCTGCCGTTGGCGCAGCGCTATTTCCTGTTCTGAAGGAGCCCCGATGTTAGTTCTGTCTCGTCGTATCACCGACCCCGGCACCCATGCCGTAACCGGCACTGTCACCCTGGATGTGGACAGCCGCATCAAGAGCCGTTTGCGGGTAACCCTTGACGATGGCCGCGAAGCGGGCCTGATGCTCGAACGGGGGCACTTGCTGCGCGGCGGAGAACTGCTGACGGATGCTACCGGCAGCCAGTTGATCCGGGTGCAGGCCGCGGCCGAAGCAGTCTCGACCGTGCGGTGTGCAGACCCGCACCTGCTGGCACGCGCCGCCTACCACCTGGGGAATCGACACGTACCTCTGCAGATCGAGCCTGGCCTGCTGCGCTTTCAGCATGACCATGTGCTCGATGACATGCTGCGCGGCCTGGGCCTGACCGTGGAGGCCGAACAAGCGCCTTTCGAGCCTGAGGCCGGTGCCTACCAGAGCACACCCCATACCCATGGCCATGGTCACCCCTTCGTGCGCCTGCCTGCTCATTCCTGACCCTACTGGAGCTACCTATGAAAAAGACGTTCGCGCTGTTGTTACTGATGCTGGCGTTGCCCGCTTTCGCCCACCCTGGTCACGATACCCACCCGCTACAGGACGGGCTGTTGCACCCGTTGACCGGGCTGGATCACCTGTTGATGCTGCTGGGCACTGGCGTGTTGGCGGCGCTCACTGGCCGCACGTTGCTGCTGCCCTTGGCGACATTGGCGGCGATGTTCGCCGGTGCTGTAGGGGGACACTTGTTCGGCAATGTACTGGGCATGGAAACCCTGATTGCAGGCTCGCTGGTGGTGGCCGGTGCGGCCATGCTGCTGCCAGCACGGCAACTGCTGCTGGCGCTGGCCATGCCGGTGTTTGCGCTGTTCCATGGCTGGGCGCATGGGGTAGAGGCGACGCCCAGCGCGTTCTGGCAATTCAGCGCAGGCTTCGTTGCAGTGAGCGGGCTGTTACTGGCCTGTGGCTACGCAGCAGGCTTGCTGCTGCGCCGCCATGCACGGCTGCAGAAAGCGTTCGGCGGTGGGCTGCTGGCCGGCGCAGCACTGGTGCTGGCCGGTTGATGAGCACCGATCTGGCGTTGCTGCGGTTGCTGCAGCTGGCAAGCCCCGGCTTGCCGGTCGGGGGCTTCACCTATTCGCAAGGCCTGGAATGGGCAGTCGAGGCAGGGTGGGTCAAGGACACAGATGGTTTTGCCGCCTGGCAGCGCGAACAGATCCAGGACACCTTGGCGTACCTGGACTGGCCCGTGCTTGTCCGCCTGTACAACGCCTGCCTGGCCAGCGATGCCGAGGCCTACGCCCATTGGTGCCAGTTCTTGCTGGCCAATCGCGAAACGGCAGAGCTGCGCCTGGAAGAGCAACAGCGTGGGGCCGCCCTGGCGCGACTGCTCGACGGTTGGCAGCTGGCCCAGGTTCCGGCTTGGCGTGAGAGCCTGGGGCTCACCCAGCTGGGTGGCATGGCCTGGCTGGCCGTGCATTGGGCGATCCCCTTGCGGCAACTGGCCATGGGCTACGGTTTCGCCTGGCTTGAAGGGGCGGTAATGGCCGGTGTCAAGCTGGTGCCGTTCGGCCAACAGGCTGCCCAGACCCTGCTGCATGCGCTGAGCAATGACTTGCCCGAGGCATTCGACCACGCCCTGACCCTTGGCGACGACCAGCTTGGCGGCGGCTTGCCACTGCTGGCCATCGCTTCATCGCGCCATGAAACCCAATACACCCGTTTGTTCCGTTCTTGAGGACTGCCTGAATGCAAAGCTATCAACAACCCCTGCGTGTCGGTGTGGGTGGCCCCGTGGGCTCCGGCAAGACCGCATTGCTCGAAGCGCTGTGCAAGGCCATGCGCGACCATTACCAGATCGCGGTGGTGACCAATGACATCTATACCAAGGAAGACCAGCGCATCCTGACCGAAGCCGGTGCACTTGAGCCTGAGCGCATCGTGGGCGTCGAAACCGGCGGCTGCCCGCACACGGCCATCCGTGAAGATGCGTCGATGAACCTCGCAGCCGTCGAGGAGCTGGCACGCAAGTTTGGCAACCTTGAAGTCATCTTTGTCGAAAGTGGCGGCGATAACCTGAGTGCGACGTTCAGCCCCGAGCTGGCCGACCTCACTATCTACGTAATCGACGTAGCCGAAGGCGAGAAGATTCCGCGCAAGGGTGGACCCGGCATCACCAAGTCCGATTTCCTGGTCATCAACAAGACCGACCTGGCACCGTACGTTGGGGCTTCACTCGAAGTAATGGAGCGTGACACCCAACGGATGCGGCCCGAGCGGCCCTGGACGTTCAGCAATCTGAAAAAGGGGGAGGGGTTGCAGGCGGTGATCGACTTCATCATCGAGCGGGGCATGCTGGGCGTGCGAACCTGACCCCCGCTTGATGGGCAATACCCAGCCAGGCGGGCATGCCAGGCTGGGTAGACGCGACCCGGCAGCGCATCAGCCTGAGTGCGCGACGTGCTCCGGCGTCAGCTCATCCTGGAAATCCTCCTCGCCAGGCAATGCGGTGATCACGCTGAAGTCACTCACCTCGACCTGCCCACCGCCATAGCCCAGCAGGTGGAAGGAGAAGGCCTTGCGCTCCACCGGGTTGTCGAAACCGAACTCCATCTCCAGCGGCTCGTCAGCGGTGACCCTGACTTCCTCGGGCAAGCCTAGCGGCACATCCTGCTCCAGTTGCTTGGCCTTGAGCTGGATATACGCGGCGTGCCTGGCGTCCAGCGCACGCACCTTGACCCTGACCCGCGTGCGCGAGCCCTCGGGCATTTCCAGGTACTGCGCGCCGATCAGGTTATCGGCCCAATCGTCATGGATGCGCTTGCGCAACTGGATGGGTGAAGGCCCGCCAAATTGATAGCGCAGGTTGAGGGGGCTTTGCATCAGCGACTGGTCCAGTACGCCGGCCAATGCCCCCATCTGCTGGCCCAGTGCGCTGTCGCCCTGGTCCAGGTAGCGGGCCTGATCGGCAATGAAACCTTCGCTGGCGTAACGGCGACAGCGCTGCTGGAAATCGCACTCGGTAAACACGCCCTTGCCGTTGTGGTAGCGGAGCATGCCATTGGTGAACGAGATCATTTCACGACCGGTGTCGTAGTCTCGGTACATCGACCGCCCGCCAAGGGCCAGCGGGATGGGCAGCGCGAAATAGTCCAGCAGCGAAGTGGCCAGGTCGACATGCCCGTAGGTGCCGCCCTTGAGGTGAGGTAACTGGGCCTGATCGGGTGCGAGGGTCAGGTTGAAGCCCCAGGAAGAGGCCAGACGCACCCCATCGATGCCGTGGGATTCATCCGAGGTGATTACCACCAAGGTGTCCTTGAGCACGCCCCGGCGCTCCAGGTTATCCAGGAAGGCCCCCAGGGCATCGTCCAGATAGGCCACGGCGGCCTGCTTGGGCGTGTCGAAGCGCGCCAGGTAATCGGCAGGGGCGGAGTAGGGCTGGTGGGTGCCGACGGTGAGCAGGGTGAGCATCCACGGTTTGTCTTGCTTGCGCAGTTGCCCGACGTAATTCAGTGCGCCCTCGAAAAAGGCTCGGTCATCCTTGCCCCACGGGAAGTCCAGGTAATTGCGGTTGGCGAACCACTCCACGCCATGTACCGAATCAAAACCTATGTGGGGCATGATGCGGTCCTTGGCCATGAAACGCAGCCCAGCGCCCTGCAGGTAATGGGTGGTAAAACCAGCCTGGCGCAACTGTGCCGGCAGGCAGGCCTGGTTGCGCTCGGCCTGGGTCAGCAACTCCACGCCCTTGGGCGTACCGTTGGCCAGCTTGTCGTAGTCGCCACAGAGCATTGCATACAAGCCGCGTATGGTCTGATGGCTGTGCAGGACATAGTCCGGGGTGTTCATGCCCCGCGCTGCCCATTGGCTCAGACGCGGCATCAGGTCTTCGTCGAAGCGGCTGTGCAGCGCCTCGCGATTGGGGCGCAGGTAGGCACCCGGTATGCCCTCGAGCGTGATGACCAGCAGGTTGCGTGCGCTGCCCGGGCCATTGAGCAGGCGTTGGCCGTTGAGGTCCGACTGGGTGAGGCCGGCGCTCGGCAGGGGGGTGAACGGCGTCGCCTGGCCGCTCCAGCGTTGCACCTGGCGCTGCACATCGCCCACCGCCGCAGAGACGAGCTGATGGCCCAGGTTGTATTGGCGCCACTGCTCGGCATCGGAGGGTGCCAGGTGTTGGCTGGCCCAATGCACGCCGAACAACGCCAGGACCGCCATCCATGCCTTGCGTGGCAGCGATCGGCCAGGCTGTGTACGCGTCTTCCACGCCCAGGCCAGCCAGGCCAGCAGCCCGGCACCCAAGGACCAAGGCAGCCAGGCGTGGGCCAGACCGCCCCCGGTAGAGTTCTCCATGAACTGCGGGTCGACCAGATAGGCGAGGTCTGCGCTGGTGGGCAACCGTCCCACCGCGCTGACCAATTCGGCCGAGGCGACCCAGAGGAGGGCCCACGCCAACAGCACCGGCAGCGCCAGCCACCAAGGCCGGCGGTGCAAAAGCAGCACCAGTGCGCCGCCCAAGGCCAGGTCGGAGAGATAGCCAAGCGGGTTGGACCAGCCCAACACGGCACGTGCGCCCAGAGGTAGCACCAGCACCAACACGGCCAAGGCGGCGAGCCGCTGGTGTGAGGGGTCTGAAAGGCTCTTCACAAAAATCTTTCCTTTGCCATTAAATCGTCATCAAACTGTGGCTGATGATAACAGGCCGAGGCCGGGCAAGGCGGGCGTGCAAAGCGCGGGCACACAAAAGGAGGCCCGCGTAAGCGGGCCCGGTGCGTCGTTCATCAGAAGTAGTAAGGGAATTTGAGGCTGAACGAGAAATCGGGCGCATCATCTGTCAGCCCAATGGACAGGTTGGGCACGATCGTGAGGTTGTTGGTCGCCGCAAACGTCATGCCGACGTTGAAGTTGGCCGCGTTGTAGTCGCTGTTGGAGACCGATTGCCAGTCACCACCGTCGGGCTTGATCTTGCTCTTGCGTCCGAACTGGTCGGAGACCGAGAACGACATGCTCATCTTCTCGTTCAGCGCGAAGGCAATACCCGCACCGATCTGCCACGAGTCGCCCAGCTTCACGTCACCTGGGACCTTGCTGTTGACCTGCGGGCTGATGTCGCTGAAGGAGTCTTGCAGGTTGTATGTGTAGGACAAGCTGCCGAACAGCACGGCCGGATCGAACGTCTTGACCAGCGAGATACCCGGCGTGATGGACCAGACCCCATTGCCGGTCGGCAGGCTCTCGGGCACGGAAAGATTGTCGTTGCCCGCCACTTCGCGCAGCTTGATCCCATAGGGGTCCTTGCCGGTCGGCGCCTTGACCCGCAGGGTGGCCACGGCGTCTGGCCAGGTCTCGGATTCGTCCAGGAACTTGTAGGCGACACCTACGTTGATATCGCCGATTTCCGGGTCCCGCGTGACCGTGGCATCCGAGGTGCTCGGCCCGGCACCGCCGGCGCCGCCAGACGAATAGGTGGACTCGCGGTAGATGACCGGGACGTTGATGTCGAACTGCCAGCGCTGGTCCAGGTTATAACGTGCCGTCAGGTCCAAGGTCCAGTTGTCAGCCTTGATCCGGTCCAGGTTGATATTGCCCAGGAAGATCGAATCCAGCGCCAGGAAGCCGTTGAGGGTCAGGGCGCGGGTGTCGTAGTGGGTGTAGGTCAAGCCGGTTTCGAGGCTGAACTTGCCACCCCCGAAGAACCCGCTGGCCTCGTCGTACAGGTTGGAGACGCTTTGCGCAGGCTCGGAGTCTGCGGCCAGCGCCTGTCCATACGAACTGCCGGTGGTCCCAGGCGCCCCGGCAGCGACGGTCTGGGCCCCCTTGACCCGTTCGCTGGGCGATCGCACCAGGCGTTTTGGCGGGGGCGCGACCGGGGTTTCTTCGACCTGGCGAACCCGCTGCTCCAGCACCATCAGCGCCTGCTGCTGGGCTTCATAACGGCGCTTGAGTTCGGTCAGTTCCTGCTTGAGTGCTTCTACTTGCGGATCTACAGCGGCGTACAGCGATGTGGCGGGTGCCAAGGTTGTCAAACACACAACCGCTTTGAGTGCTAACGATCGTTGCATGAAGATGCCGTCCCTTCCGACTGCTGTGATGAGACTGAGCGTAGATCAGTATCCGACAGAGCGAAGCCCTTTGAGCTGGTCCAGGCTGCCATTTAGCGAAGCGGCAGTCGGCAGGTTCTGGCGCATGACCACGTTCAGGGAGGTGACGTTGTTCACCAGGTTGCCATTGCCAAGCACGGTGGTGTTCTGCATCAACCCGCCCTGGGCCAGGCGCTGTACGCTGCTGCCCTGGTTGGCGTTGGCGTCTATGTTCATTTGTACGCCCACGCCTGTGGACGATACGCTCAGCGCGCCGGCACCGTTCTCGGCCATCAGCGTCTGCCCAGCGGCCAAGACCTGGCCATGGGGCTGCACGGCGGGGGCCTGATCGGCCTTGGTCACGTTGACGTTTACAGTGTTGTACGCACTGTTGTCGTCGCGGGCCGCGCGGACCACCTGGGTCACCCCCTGGGTGGTGCCGAGCCCGGCACCGCCGCTCACCGTGCCGCTGCCTTGGGCGACCGGCTGGGCGCCTCCCTGGGCCGTCGGCGCGCCGTGCTCATCGATCAGCGAGACATAGAACTGCGGCTTGATCGTGGCCTCTTGCACCTGCAAGGTGCTGCTGGCGCCTATCACTTCACCGCGCGCGTTCTGCCAGGTGCTGCTCATGACGATGCCAAAACTCACGATTCGGCCCGGCATCACGTAGCGCCCACGCAAGCTCGCCAGCTCCTGGTCCTTGAGCTCGATGGGGTGCAGCACTTCGGCGTGGACAGGCAGGCTGGCCGTCATGCAGGCCAGCACCAACCAGGTAGGGGTCTTCATGCAATGCTCCCCGGCGCATCATGCACCTTGTTCTTGGAAGAGGCGTTAGAAGAAATCGCTTCGAATGAAGCCGTAGTCCAGCAGATCGGCATCCTTGACGGGCGTGAAGCCGTCCAGGCGGCCTTTGGCCGTCAGCGGCAACGGAGGGTCGAGCAGGGCGTTGTGCTTGTCGTAGCCCTGGCCGATCACCGCGAAGATGATGCCGTTCCAGCCCTTGAGGAAGTCCTCGGTTCTGTAGCGCTTGTGCCCCAACACCGGATCGCCGATGTAGACCCAGCCGCGGTCGACCTTCTGCATGACCACAAAATGCTTGTAGCCGCGGATGTCCATCAGCACCACCACCGGGATTCGTACGCTGTTCAGGGTCTCGGGCGCCACCCGGTATCCCCGGGCGCGCATGCCCAGGCTTTCCACGTAGCGCTTCATGTCGAGCATCGAGAACCCCTGGGTGCGGACCAGGTTCTGGTCGGCATGGGTCAGCATGCCTTCGATGATCTGGTGTTCGTCCACGTCCAGCCAGTAGGCCTGACGCAGGATGGTTGCCAGCGCGGCAGCGCCGCAGCTGAAGTCGGTCTTCTGTTGCACCAAGTCGGCGAACTTGCGTTCGCGCATGCTCTGGATGGGCTTGAACACCACCGCACCGCCGGGCAGGACGGACAGGGGCATCTGGGCTGCTTGACCCATGCTGGCCAGGCACAGCAGGAACGCCAGGGCGAATACGCGCATGATCGACGCCTTTGGATGCGTTGAAGATAGGCCCCCTGAAAGGGGGCCTTGGGTCTGGCATCAGAACGAGGTATTGGAGATAGCCAGCGAGTTGCTCTGCTGGTTGCCGACACCGGCCGCCACGTTCACGCCCAGGTTGCCGCTGCCGCCATTGACCGAACCGCTAAGGGTTGCAGTGTTGGTCACAGGGTTGGCCCAGCCGGTCGGGGTCAGCACTTGGAAGGACACGGTATTGCTCAAGTCGTAAGCGCTGCTTTCGCTGTAGCTCTTGGCAACGTCGTTGTAGGACTGACTGGAGGTTTCGCCAGACTTTTCAAACGCCGAAGCCGAAGCGTTCTCGTAGGACGAGTCATGGGACTTGGTGTACGACGAGTCCCGCGAATGGTTATAGGCCGACTCGCTCGACTTGTCGTAGTTGGAGTCGAAGGCTTTCTCGAACGAAGAGTCGTAGGCACTTTGCTGCGAGGTGTTCACCGAGGCATCCAGGGATGCATTGAGCGAACCGTCGACGCTGCTGGTGCGGGTGCGCTCGCGATCACCGTTGGTCAGGGTCAGGGTACGCGTGGCATCGGCAGCCGCTGCCAGGCTGGCACTGAGGCTGGCGCTGTTCGAAGCGCTGGCGCTGCCGCTGGCCGAACCGTTCATGCCCCAGCTGTTGGAGCCACTGGCACTGGCACTGTTGGAGCCGCTGGCGTTATTGGCACTCGAACCACTCGCATTCCAGCCGCTGGAGCCGCTGGAGCTGGCACTTTGCGAGCCCGCCAGGTTGAAGCTGGACGAGGCACTGCGGTCATCGGTCGAGTTCAGCGTACCTTCACGCGAGCTGGAACCGGTGGCCGAGGTGGTGAAGGTCAGGGTATCGACACGGTAAGTGCGGTCGGCCCCATTGTTGACCACAAGCCCAGGACCGTTCTGGTCGGCCTTGGCCGTAGCCGTGGCGTTGCCGATACCGGCATTGGTATTGGCGATGGCCATGCTGTTTTTCTGCTGGTTCAGGTCGCCGCCGGCAATGTTGATGCCTACGTTGCCCGAGCTGCCTTCGCCAGAGCCGCTCATCACCGCCGAAGACTGGGTCGACCAGTTGTCGACACGGTTGTTGTTGCTGTACTGGCTGACGTCAGCATTGGCTTGCGCGGTGCCGAAGACGAAACTGTTGTCCAGGGTAGAGTCGGCAGCGGCGTTGGCGATGGCCGACGCGTTGCCCTGCTGGTTACCGTTACCAGACGCCACGTTGACACCCACGTTGCCACTGGCGCCAGTTGCCGAGCTGCTCATTTCAGCTTCGTTCACGGTGCCCTGGTTGGTGATGGTGTTGCCGGTGCTACGCTGGGTGTCCAGCGCATCGGCCTTGGCCGAGATAGGCAGCCAGGTGGTGCTGTTGCCGTTGTAGCTGCGACGGTTCTGATCGGCTTGTACAGCAACGGCCATGACCGCAGCAATTGCGAAAACCAGAGGCTTGAGTGCCATCGAAGGTTTCATGGTGATTCTCCGTACTCTAAAGGTTAAGTGTCGTTCATGACTCAAACGGTCAGTCGGCGACTCGTATGCTCAAGGTGTTGGCCATGCGGTTTCCCACCCCGGCACTCTGATTCAGCTGAACCACGCCACGGCCACCGGTGAACGCCTGGTCACTGGTGGTGACCTGGCGATGACCTGTCGGGGTAGCAGCTGAGTCAAAGGTGTTGAGCAGCGTCACGTTCTGTTGCAGGAGGACGCTGTCGTCGATGCTTTGCGGTTGTGTTCCGACGCTGATGCGCAGGGCGTTGGCCTGCTGGGTGCCGGCACCGGCGCTCTGGTTGACGCCAAGCGCGCCATTACCGTGGCTGAACGAGGCGCCGCCAATGCGGGCTTGGGTATCCATGGGAGCGTGCGCAGGCGTATTGAGCCGTTGCCGGATCTGGGTCGTGGCACTGGCGCCGTGGCCAAGGGCGAAGGCCCGGGCATTGGCCTGCTGCTGCATGTCCCCGGCGGCCTGGTTGACCGTCATGTTGCCCTGATAGGCACGGCCGGCGTCGTCGATGGTGGCGCTGTTGCTGATGGCAGTCGGTGGCTGGGCCATGGCAGAGGCGCTGCACAGCAGGGTGATGACGAGCAGGGCAGGCTTCATGTCATTTGCCCCCCGTCAGGATCTGCAGGGGCGCGAGGCCTTTCTGCACGCTCGAATTGACCATGTTGGAGATCCCGTTGCCCGACCCTGCTCCACGCCCGCCAGAGAGGTTGGGCAACTGGCTCTGGTGGCCAAGGTTGCTGCCCAGGTGATCGGTGTGTTGGGTGATCAGGGCGTTGATGCCTGAGCCGCTGCTGATGCTGGCGAAGTCGCCATCGCTCAACTCGTTGGTCTGGCGCAGCACATGATTGACCGGGTTGGCATTGACGGTGGTGGGTGTGGGGTCCGGACGCAGTGGGGGAATCACGGCATTGCGTGTCTGCACGTCGCGGGTAATGACGATGGTGCCATTGTCGGCTTGGGCGGTCGCGCTGAGCGAGCTGATCGCGCACCCCAGCAGCAACAGGTAACCCAGGCGTTTGTCGATGTTCCTCACGACGGCAATTCCTTCTTCAGCCGCTGGCCTTGTTCAGCGTTGCGCTAGCAAGAGCAGAAGCCGTGCCGCTTTTGAGAAGTCGTTGTATTTCAGGGGGTTAGCGCGATGAAAGCTGTCGTGTAGGGCTGCGTTGTGTCAGTGCTGATACAACGACTATTGACTGATGACCAAGCGGTCACCTCTAGGGCTGGGTTTGATTGGAATGACAGGCAGTGTATCGGTGGCGTGACACTTATCGGAGCTCACGGCGTAAGCCGCATGCTTGCGGGGTTGGCAACAGCCGGGGTGTGTCAGAGGCTTAACACCGGCTCAGAGCCCCGCAGCGTCGAGGCGACCAGTTCCAGCGCCAGGGCCTGACGTGTCGCCCAGTCACCTTCGATGATGTGATAAGGCTGATCGTGGTCTTGCAGCCAGTGCAGGCTTGCCTCGAAAAACTGCTGGCGCTCTCGCACATCTGGTTGGGTGCGCTGGCCATCGGCAACCCAGGGTACGCCCTCTGGGCTGAGAAGCAGGTGCAGGTCGTAGTGACGATCGAGCAGAGCCTGCTCCAGCCAAGGTGGGCAATCGCCGAACAAGGTCTGGCTCCAGAGCATGTTGCTGAGCAGGTGGGTGTCCAGAATCAACAGCGACGGCGAGGCTGCGCGTGCAGCGTCTTCCCAGGCCAACTGCCCACGGGCGATGCTGGGGATGTCGGCGTAGCACGTGTCGCGGCAGTGCTGGTCGATGAAATGACGCACGTACTCACCCACCACCAGCCCTCCGAAACGCGCCTGGATCTGGCCGCTGAGCCGGCTCTTGCCACTGGATTCGGGGCCGCACAGCACCACAACCTGGGTGCTCGTGACAGCGCTCATGGCTTCACCAACGCCGGGTCCCGGTGCCATTCCAGCCATCCGCGCAGGGCAATGAGGGTGAGCACCGCAAACAGCGCCGCGGTGAAATACAAGTGCTGGTGCAGGTACTGCCCGACATAGATGATGTCCACCACGACCCACAGGGGCCAGCATTGCAAGCGCTTTTGCGCCATCCACAGCTGGGCCACCAGGCTAAAGCCGGTCAGGCTGGCATCCAGCCAGGGCAGGGCGGCATCGGTCCAGGTGGCCATGGCAGTACCCAATGCTGCGCTAAGCAGTACGCCCAGGCCCAGGTGGATGACCAGCGCGCCGGGCCGTAAGCTCGATACCTGGCGTGCCGCGTCTTGCCGTTCAGGGCGCTTCCACTGCCACCAGCCATACAGTTGTAACAGCGCATAGGCAACTTGGAGCAGCATCCCCGAATAGAGCTTGACCTCATAAAATAGCCAGGCATAGATCAGCACCATGATCAGGCCGAGGGGCCAGCACCAGGCGTTCTGCTTGACCGTGAGCCACACAGCGATGACGCCGAGGACGGCGGCGATGAGTTCAAGGCCGGACATCGGCGATCCTTGGAGATTTCAGGGAGGGGCGCGATTGTAGCGGTTAGCTCAAGGAAGGTGTAGAGCGTTGCCGGGATCAGGGCCGTCTAGCAGCCCTGAGCCGGTGTCGGCTTCAGACCCTGAACTGGCGCAGCAGTTGTTCCAGGTCCTGGCTGAGGCGGCCCAGCGCCACGCCGGCCTCACTGGACTGGCGTGCCGCCTCGGCCGCCTGCTGCGAGAGGCCTGCCGTGTCCAGCACGTTGCGGTTGATGTCTTCGACCACGTGGGACTGCTGCAGGGTGGCGCTGGCAATAGAGGCATTCAACGCTGTCAGGGTGTGCAGAGCCTGGTTGATCGCATCCAGGCTGGCGCCTGCTTCGCGGGCTTGCGTGACGGTTTGCCGTGAGGCCTCGCTGCTGGTGTCGATCGCCTTGACGGCGGCATCGGACTGGCTCTGCAAGTGTTCGATCATGATGTGGATCTCGGCCGTGGACTGGGCCGTGCGCTGCGCCAGCAGGCGCACCTCATCGGCTACCACGGCAAAACCCCTGCCTTGTTCGCCTGCGCGAGCGGCTTCGATCGCCGCGTTAAGCGCCAGCAGATTGGTTTGTTCTGCAATCGAGCGGATCACGTCCAGCACGCCGCCAATACGGGTACTGTGCCCGGCCAGGTCACGGATTACTTGCACCGCCTGTTCGATGGTGATGGACAACCGATCGATCTGGGCCAGGCTGCCATGGATCGCCTGCTGCCCATGGGCGACCTGTTGCTGAGCGCAGTGCATTTCCCCGGCGGCCTGCTCGGCGGTCTTGGCCACATCCTGCACGGCGTAGGTCACCTCGTTCACGGCCGTTGCCACCTGGTCCATCTGCAGGGATTGTTGGGCGCTTTGCTGTTGCGCCGCACCGGCATTGTCGCCTACATGGTCGGCTGATCTGGCCAGCGCATGCGCCGCACTTTGTAATTGCCCGATCACCCCTTGCAGCTTGCCGTTGAAGCGGTTGAAGTGCTCGCCCAGCTGACTGAGTTCATCGCGCCCGTGGGTGTCCAGGCGCCGGGTCAGGTCGCTTTCGCCGCTGGCGATATTGCCCATGGCCTGCACGGCTTCCTGTAGCGGGCGGGCAATGCTGCGTGCGATCACCCAGACCATCAGGCCCATCAGCAGCGCGATCGCCATGCCCAGCAGCGAAGCGTCACGCAGCTGGCGAGCGAACTCGGTCTGTACGTCGTCAACGTAGACCCCAGAGCCGATGATCCAGCCCCAGGGCTTGAACAGCTGGATGTAGGATGTCTTGGCAACAGGTTCGCTAGCCCCTGGCTTGGGCCAGCGGTAATTCACGGGCCCAGCCTCCTGCTGGCGCGCCAGCGCGACCATTTCGTTGAATACGGCAAAGCCATCCGGATCGCGAATGCCCGAAAGGTCCTGGCCGTCGAGCTTGGGATTGGCCGGATGCATGATCATGCGCGGGGTCAGGTCGTTGATCCAGAAGTAGTCGTCATGGTCATAGCGCAACGCCCTTACCACTTGCAGGGCTTGTTGCTGGGCCGCGTCACGGCTCAAGGTACCGGCGGCCTCCAGCTGTTGGAAATGCGCCAGTACACCTGTGGCCGTTTCCACCACATGCCGGGTTTTCTCTGCCTTGGCTTGGTACAAGTCGCCGTGGATCTGGCGCAGCATCAGCAGACCAAGCACCAACAGCATGGCTATGGCCACTATCAGGATCAGCCATAAACGGCTGCTGATCGACATCGATCTTAGCGTCTTCATTGCGCATGCTCCATTTGTTCTTGTTCTCACCTGCATCCAAGCACGCCTGCGGCCATGGACCCACTCGACCAATGGCTAAGTGCCATGTGCCGTGGAGTCTGTTGCCTGCCACGTCATGACAGTGCAAAGGAGCTCTGCCAGCATTTCGGCAGCGCAAGATGAAACCTTTAGTAACCGTGAACTTTTCCACTGGCTTTGCGACCAACAGACGCTGTAAAACAGCCGGGCCGCGTGCGGCAATATTCAGGCAAATCAAGAACAAGGAGCTCGCCACGAGCAGGCTCCATCGGGGGAATGATGGATTTTTGGACGGCCTTTCAGGCAATCATACTGGGCGTGGTGGAAGGGCTGACGGAGTTCCTGCCGATTTCCAGTACTGGCCACCAGATCATCGTTGCCGACCTCATCGGTTTCACAGGTGAGCGGGCGATGGCCTTCAACATCATCATTCAGCTGGCCGCCATCCTGGCGGTGATGTGGGAGTTTCGCGGCAAAATATTCGATGTGGTCCGTGGGTTGCCGAATCAGCCCAGGGCGCAGCGCTTCACCGGCAACTTGCTGTTGGCCTTCCTGCCGGCGTTGGTATTGGGTGTATTGTTCGCCGACCTGATTCATGAGTACTTGTTCAACGCTGTCACCGTGGCAGCTGCGCTGGTACTGGGTGGGGTGGTCATGCTCTGGGCCGAGCGACGCCAACACAGGGTTCAGGTGACTCATGTCGACGAGATGCACTGGAGCCACGCGCTTAAAATCGGTTTCGTGCAGTGTCTGGCCATGATCCCGGGTACCTCGCGTTCCGGCTCGACCATCATCGGCGGCCTGCTGTTTGGCCTGTCGCGTACTGCCGCGACGGAGTTTTCCTTCTTTCTGGCGATGCCGACGATGGTGGGGGCTGCCGTGTATTCGGGTTACAAGTACCGTCATCTGTTCCAGCCCGATGATCTGCCGGTCTTTGCGCTGGGCTTCGTCACCTCGTTCATCTTCGCGATGATCGCCGTACGCGGTCTGCTGAAATTCATCGCCAACCACAGTTATGCAGCCTTTGCCTGGTATCGGATCGTCTTCGGCATGCTGATCCTGGCGAGCTGGCTGTTTGGCTGGGTCGACTGGACCGTCGCTCATGGATGAGCAGTCAGACCGCCAGCGCCCGACACGGATACGCAATGCCAAGTTCAAGGGAGTGCTGCTGGGGCTGCTGTGTGTGCTGCCGGTGTTGGGCGTCGCGTGCCTGGCCTACGACGCGCAGGCGTGGTGGCCGCTGGTGGTGTACCCGGTGATGAGTCTGCTCACTGTGTTGCTCTATTGGCGCGACAAGTCCCAGGCCCGCAGCCAAGCGCGACGCACCCCGGAGAAGCTGCTGCATGGTGTAGAACTGTTCGGTGGTTGGCCTGGGGCTCTGCTGGCGCAGCAGGTGTTCCGGCACAAGACACGCAAGGTGCCTTACCAGGTCAAGTTCTGGGCCATCGTGGTCGTGCACCAGGCCGCCTGGGCGTATTGGCTGTTCTTTCAAGGGCGAGCTGCAGCGTTGGGGTGAAGCCGCTGTATCACGAATGGGGGCGAGCGCCCCCTATTGAAGTCCCGGCCACTCGGGTTGGGCTCTGTGATGTGTCAGACGTAACGTTCCCCGCACGTTTCGAATGAGGCGGCCAAATGGTCGATCCATACCCGCACCGCAGGCGTGACACCGCGTCGGTGCGGGTAAACCGCCTGCAGGTAGCCGCCTGGCAAGGACCAGTCCGGAAGTAATCTAACGAGTTCACCGCGTTGGAGCTGCTCTTCACAAAACAGGCTGGGCAGGGCGGTGAAGCCCAGCCCAGCGCGTACAGCTGCATTACGTACCACGAAATCGTCCACTGACAGCCTGGGTTCGAGCGCCAAGGCGCGTTGTTGGCCCCCTGGCCCCTGCAGCCTCAGGTGTACCAGGCGGTCGGCCTCGGGTGCACCCAGCACCGGCAGGTCGGCCAGCTGCTCAGGCGTGCGCACCTGGGGGGCGAAACCGGGCGCGGCTACCAGTTGCATCTGTGCCTGACACAGTCGCCTGGTCACCAGCGTAGGGTCTTCATCGCCCAAGTCGCGCACTCGCAGCGCTACATCTATTCCTTCAGAGATCAGGTCCACTCTACGGTTGAGCAAGACCAGATCCAGCTGCACGAGCGGATACTGTTGCAGAAACCGGGTTACCACGTCCGGCAAGAACGCATGACCCAAGGCCACCGGGCAGGACACGCGTAGCCTGCCGCGTGGTTCACTGCTCATGCTGGCTACTGCCTCTTCAGCGGCTTCAGCTTCGAGGAGCATGGCTTGGCAGTGATGCAGGTAGCGTTCGCCCACGGCTGTCAGTTTCACTTGCCGCGTGGTGCGCTGTAGCAGGCGCATGCCCAAGCGATCCTCCAGTTCGGCGATACGGCGGGATAGCCTTGATTTCGGAATGCCGAGCTGGCGTCCAGCGGCGGCGAACCCGCCTGCTTCGACGACACGGGCAAAGTAAAACAGGTTGTTCAAATCCTGCATGGCACGGCTCATTGTTCCAGGGGTAGGACAAACTAGCGCGATTGGGCGCACTTATCATCCATTACACACTTAGGTAACATCCTTTTCATCGAATATATTCAGCTTTACCCCCTTTCACAGGAGTACCCCATGAAACTGCTGCACATCGATTCGAGCATCCTGGGTGACAACTCGGCCTCGCGCCAATTGAGCCGTGAAGTCGTCGCCGCGTGGCAGGCCGCTGAGCCGAACGTTGAAGTGGTTTATCGCGACCTGGCAGCCGATGCCATCGCTCACTTCTCGGCCGCAACCCTGATGGCTGCCGGCACCGGTGAAGAGCTGCGCGATGCGGCCCAGGCCTTCGAGGCCAAGCTCAGTGCCGAGACCCTCGAAGAGTTCCTGGCCGCCGACGCAGTGGTCATCGGCGCGCCAATGTACAACTTCAGCGTGCCGACCCAACTCAAGGCTTGGATCGACCGCATCGCCGTCGCCGGCAAGACCTTCCGTTATACCGAGGCTGGTCCAGAAGGCCTGTGCGGTGACAAGAAAGTGGTGCTGGTTTCCACGGCAGGGGGAATGCACGCCGATCAACCAACAGGGGTCGGCCACGAAGACTTCCTCAAGGTGTTCCTGGGCTTCATCGGTATTAGCGACCTGCAAGTGGTTCGGGCTCATGGCCTGGCTTATGGCCCGGAGCAGCGCACCCAAGCGATTGCTGCGGCCCAGGCGCACATCGAGAACGATCTGTTCGCCGTGGCATGAAGGCAGTGGAGACAGAGCGCAAGTTGAGGGTCGCCTAGGCGGCCCTTTTTCATGGGCGTACCAACCGCATGTTGCTGATGGCCGCACAGCTCACTGTTGCGCAACGCTAGGGCGCAACTGTAATGGTGGTTCATTGAGGAATAGCCTTATGCTGTAACGAAATATGTATAAGTGCTGAAGAAGGAAGCCGCAATGCCGCTCAAGGACCTGCTCATCGCTCTGGTGGTAATCATCGCCTGGGGCGTCAACTTCGTCGTGATCAAGGTCGGGCTCGATGGGTTGCCACCCATGTTGCTGGGGGCGCTGCGTTTTCTGCTTGTGGCTTTTCCCGCGGTGTTCTTCATCAAGCGGCCGAACCTGCCGTGGCGTTGGTTGATCGCCTACGGTGCGACCATCTCGCTGGGGCAGTTTGCATTTCTGTTCCAGGCCATGGCCAGCGGCATGCCACCGGGGCTCGCTTCATTGGTCCTGCAGTCCCAGGCCTTCTTCACCTTGGGCTTCGCTGCGCTGTTTCTGGGCGAGCGCTTGCGCGTGGCCAGCGTGCTCGGGCTGCTGGTGGCCGCCGGTGGGCTGGCGCTGATCGGCAGCGAAGACGGTAGCCATGTCCCCATGCTCGCGCTGGTACTGACCTTGTGTGGCGGGGCGATGTGGGGCTTGGGCAACATCATCACTCGTCGCTTCGGGTCGATAGACTTGGTGGCATTGGTCATCTGGGGCGGCTTGATCCCTCCGCTGCCTTTTCTGCTGCTCTCTGGCTGGTTGGAGGGGCCTGAACGCATCAGCCAGGCGCTCACGCACATCGGCTGGCACTCGATTGCCGCGCTGGCATACCTTGCATTCGTGGCCACCATTCTGGGCTACAGCCTCTGGAGCACGCTGTTGTCGCGCCATCCGGCCGGAAAGGTCGCGCCTTTTTCGCTGCTGGTACCTGTCATAGGCCTGAGTTCATCAGCGCTGCTGCTGGGCGAGCGCCTGACCGAAACCCAGGGTTGGGGTGCCTTGCTGGTTATGAGTGGCTTGTTGGTGAACGTGTTCGGCGCCCGACTCGGACAGCGACTCAAGGCTGCGAGGGCCTGAGTAATTACGAGTGCTACCTGTCTTTTTTTAAGCGTTGATTGACCAAGCTCATGATGTCGGTCAGTTACGGTCGCCTATCAGGCACGGATATGGTTCCTTGGTTACGTTTTTTGTAAGGAGGACCGCAAACGATGCGAGTCAGGGACGAAACCTATTGGCAGTGGGCCGATGCACAACTGCACAGCCGCTGCCACGACGAAGTGCTGAGCGATGGCACCACCCTGGATGTGCAGGTGCGCCTGTCCAGGCAAGGCGTAACTCAACTGTTTCTCGGCCTTTACGCACGCAATGGGCAGGCTCTGGTGGAGGAGTATTATCCTGCGCGCTCTGGGGAAACCATGACCCGGGCGCTGGTTTGGGGTGTTGAGCGCGCTCGGGCGTTGGCCACAGGTGCCATGCCATTACCTAAAAACGCCAAAAGGCGCGCATGAAAAAGCCCGGCGCGGTGGCCGGGCTTGATACAGCGTGACGGTCAGTACTGCGCTTCGATCACTTTCACGGCACGTTGCGTACGTGCCTCTGGCCATTGCTGTTGCAGGGTTTGCAAGACACGGCCGACGAACTCGGTATCGGCAGCCGCCTTCTTGCCCACATAGCCCTGGCCTCGGCGATAGGCCTTGAATCGCGCACGCATGCTTGGCAGGTGCTCCTGGAATTCATCTTCGATCGTGTTGGGTGGCAAGCGGTCCAGGCGCACTTCGCCGCTTTGGCTCACCCACAACAGATGGTCATCAAGGCTGTCCTTGCGCGTGGCGAACAGCTTGGCCAATTGATCGATGGTCGGATTGTCGTTCAAGTTCATCATAAAGCCCCCATTACCCAGTTTCAGGTGATTTTCACAGTTGGCGCTATCGCGATGTAGCGCGTTTCCAAGGCTGCTACTGCAGCTTTGCAACAGGGGCTTTCTCACGCTGCCTTTTGGACAGTTCCCTCTCCACGGACCGCCTGCGTTACCGCGCAGGCGGCCTGGAACACCCTTGCCACGGCTCCCGATCAGGGAGACGGCCTCATCATGCACAAGCGCGATGAACGGCGTCAACCATTTTGTAGTGATATTTTCTGCTCACTACATTTTCGTGGAGTTGTTCGACAATCCTCGATTTCAAAGCCCTGAAAGAATCTCGTATGCCGCGCGCACGCGGGCTTCGTTGGGGTAGTTGCGGTTGGCTAGAAGCACGATGGCCAACCCCTCAGACGGGACGAACGCTGCGTAGGCACCGAAACCATTGGTGGAGCCTGTCTTGTTGTACCAGGCTCCCGCCAATGGGGCGGCAGGCGGCTGCAGCCGTTGTGCCGGCTGGGGGCCTCGTATCATCTGCGGGCCATTGCCGGCGATGAGGGTGCGCAGTGCAACGGGGTACGCATAACGCTCCCAGCCTAAGCCTTGTGTCATTTCACCGATCTGGGCGTAGCCGCTACGGGTGATGAGGGTGGCGCGGGCCAAGGGCGCAGGCAGACCGTCGGGCTGCATGTTCAAACGCACATAACGCAGCAGATCGCTGGCACTGGTCTTGATGCCGTAGGCTTGCTGCGCATAAGGGCCAGGGTTTACGCGCACTGGCTTGTCGCTGGCATCGTAGCCTTGGGCATACAGGCTACGTGCCTCACTGGGCACCTCCAGGTAGGTGCTGTGCAGGCCCATGGGCTCCAGCACGTTGTGGTCAAGCAAGGTGGCAAACGGTTGATGTTGGGCGCGGGCGGCCAGGTCGCCGAACAGGCCCAGGCTCGGGTTGGAGTAACACCGTTGGGCACCTGGCGTGCCTTTGGGCTGCCATTGGCGCAAAAACGTCACCACTTGCTGGGGTGTGTCCACGGTGTCGGGAAACTGCAAGGGCAGGCAATCGGCACTGTAGGTGCCCAGGTCCAGCACGGTGGCGTCGCCCATGGGGGTGCCAGCCAGGGCCGGGTGATAGCGTTTGGCAGGGGCGTCCAGGGCAAGCTGGCCTTCGGCATTGGCCACTGCCACCAACGTGGCGGTGAATGTCTTGCTCAGCGAGCCAATTTCGAAGAGGGTGTCGCGGCTAACGGGCACGCCGCTGTCGCGGCTGGCGACACCGTAGCTGAAGTAATGAGCGTGGCCATGCGCATACAGCGCGACCGCCATGCCGCTGATGCCCTGGGCCTGCATCAGGGGGCCAATGACGGTGTCGACTTTGATTCGCAGCGGGTCATTGGCGTAGGCGGGTAACCAGGGGGCGCCGAGTGTGAGGGCGACCGCAAGGGCCACGGAGCGGGAGCAGATCATGAAGATTCCTTGGCTGACTGTCCGTTGCGCGATACCAGAAGGGGTTCCGGCGTTAGCGCCTGGGGGCGCTAGACCTTATCCTCCGTCCTTGCCCAAAGACAAGACGGAGGTGTGATGAAGTACCTGCGCATGCTGTTCGACAACTTCACCCTTGCCTTGCTGGCAGTGGTAGCGATCGCCACCGTGTTGCCTTGCTCAGGACAAGGGGCGGTGTATTTCGGCTGGCTCACCAACCTGGCGATCGGTTTGTTGTTCTTCCTGCACGGGGCCAAGCTCTCGCGGGAGGCAATCATCGCTGGAGCGGGGCATTGGCGCCTGCACCTGCTGGTGTTTTCCTGCACGTTCGTGCTGTTTCCGCTGCTGGGCATGGCGTTCAAGCCGCTGTTCCTGCCACTGGTAGGAGACGAGCTCTACTTGGGGGTGCTGTACCTTTGCGCCCTGCCTGCCACCGTCCAGTCGGCCATCGCGTTCACCTCGCTGGCGCGGGGTAATGTGCCAGCGGCCATCTGCAGCGCAGCCGCATCCAGCCTGCTGGGCATATTCCTGACCCCGGTTCTGGTGATGCTGTTGCTGGGCGCCAGCGGCGACACCGGCTCGGGTCTGGACGCAGTGCTCAAGATCATCCTGCAGTTGCTGGTGCCATTCGTGGCCGGGCAACTGGCCCGCCGCTGGATCGGTGCCTGGGTTAAACGCAATGCGCGCTGGCTGAAGATCGTCGACCAGGGCTCGATTCTGCTGGTGGTCTACACCGCCTTCAGCGAGGCGGTGGTCACGGGCTTGTGGCACACTGTTTCGCCGCAGCACCTGGCAGGCCTGTTCGCCGTTTGCGGCATCCTGCTGACCGTGGTGTTGGTGGGGACCAGCCTGTTGGGCAAAGTGCTTGGTTTCAACCTCGAAGACCGGATCACCATCCTGTTCGCAGGCTCGAAGAAGAGCCTGGCAACCGGTGTGCCGATGGCGCAGGTGCTGTTCGTCGGAAGCGGCATCGGCGCAATGATCCTGCCATTGATGCTGTTCCACCAGATCCAGCTGATGGTCTGCGCTGTGCTGGCCCAACACTATGCGAGCCGCGAGCAGGATGATATCGAGGTGCCGACGGTGCGATGATCCGGTGATGGTTGCAGCTCACGTGGTCTGCAACCATCACGTCGCCTGGGTCAGAAGTTCGCGGGGGTATTGGCGCTGATGATCTCTGCTTCGTCCTGGCCAATATTCTTGAAACTGTGGGGCAGGGTGGTAGGGATGTAGTAGCCATCTCCCGCATTGAGCACGCTGACCTGGCCATCGACCCACAGCTCGACGGTGCCTCGCGTGACGAGCCCGCACTCTTCGCCCTCGGCATGCACGATGGGCTCGCCCGAGTCGGCACCTGGGGCGTAAAGCTCGCGCAGCATGCGCATTTGCCGGCCCTCGACGCTGGCACCTACCAGCAGCATGCGCAATCCGTTGCGACCCAAGTCGGGCTGCTCGCCCGCCCGGAACACGAAACGCTCCTCACGCACGGGTTCATCGAAGCTGAAAAACTCTGCCAGGCTCATCGGAATGCCCTCCAGCAGCTTTTTCAAGGAACTGACCGATGGGCTGACGCGGTTCTGCTCGATCTGCGAAATGGTCGAGTTGGTGAGCCCGCTGCGGCGCGCCAACTCTCGCTGGGAGAGGTTGTTGCGTTCACGCACTAGTTTGAGTCGCGTCCCCGTGTCCATAGCCGCCTTGTAATAAGAGGTGTCAAGAATAATGAGCGAGGCGCATTAAAACACACTCTCAAGGCTTGCGCGCTGCGGTTTGCCGGTGCCGGCTGCCAGCGATGCCGGATGGGCCATCGCTCGGCAAGATACGGCGCCCTCACTGCGCCCTTGGCCCTGGCCACATGCTGCGCAGCACCCCATCACGGCGAACCCAGGCGTGCATCAGCGCAGCGCCCACGTGTACCAGTATCGTGGCGAACAACAGGTAGCCTGCCCAGCCGTGCGCCTGGCGCAGCACGGCATACAGCTGCAAGTCATGGGGCGCGATCGTCGGCAGGCCAAACGGGCGAGGGTACCCGCCGGCCGAGAGCATGGCCCACCCCAGCAAGGGCATGGCTAGCATGAGGCCGTACAGCAGCAGGTGCGAAGCGCCGGCAGCCAGGCGCTGGAAGGCTGGCAGGTCCTGGGGCAGGGTTGGATGGGGAATGCTCAGGCGCACGATGATGCGCGCTACGACCAGCACCAGCAGCGCAAGCCCGGTGGCCTTGTGCAAGCTGACCAGTACGGGGTGACGGACCGACAGGTCCGTGACCATGCTCACGCCGATCAAGAGCATGGCCAGGATCAGGATCGCCATCGACCAGTGCAGCAGGCGGGCGACGGGATGAAAGGCGGTGGGTTTCATGGTCGGGCTCCCGTGCTCAAGGACTCGCGGCTACGACGGTTGAATGATTCCGAATAGGCCGCTGACCGGGCCGCGAGTATAGGGTCGGCGGAGGGTTCGATGCCGTGGGGCAGTATCAAGGGGTCAAAGTTGAGGTCGCGGCAGGCACCCTGTTCCGGTGCGTCGACCTGCTCAAGCACCAGGGTGCCTGCGTTGACGCTGCGCCGGCTCGCTGGCCAAGGCTTGGCAGGGTCGTCGATAGCGTCGTCCGGTTCGGCCAGTACCAGGCGCAGGGTCCAGCGCAACGGCCCCAGCGCCAGCCGTCGTCGCAGGTCATGTTGCAGGAACAGAGGGTCGTCCACCTTCGCCGGTAAGGCCGTATACGGCGTGAGCGGTTCAAGCTGCCAGCGCACCGGATGGGCATGGCCGTCGTGATCGATCAACTTGAATGCATTGATGCTGTGGTACTGGGTGTTGGCGAAGCTGTCGCTGGGCTTGTAGCTGGCTGCCCATTGCCTGAACGCGGCGCTCTCGGGGTGGGCTGCAAAGAAGGCTTGTACCTTGGCAGGGTCGGGCTTGCGCGTGGCCGGGTCCGGGGTGTTGGCCAGCACCTGCTCGTAGAACGCCTCGGCCGTACTTACCGCCAGAACGGGCGGGTTGTTCATGCCGGTCCTCCAGACTTGCCCATCGTCGGTGGCGAGTTCGATTGCCAGGCTGCGTACGGGGATGCCGGTGTCAGGCGCAAACGGGTTGGCACCACCAATGGCCAGGCGGCCTGTGACCGGCACATGCGCCTGGGTGAATGCCCGTGCCGTCGACAAGCTTGCCGCTTGCCCGCTGGCCTGGAAATAGCCGCTCACGCACAGGCCTTTAGCGTGGTTCTTGCGATAACCCGGGTAGTGCCCAGCCTGGGCCTCGAACGTGTCGATGATGCGCTGTGGTGTGAGCGCGGATTGGCCAAGCCAGCCGGCGCTGTAGGCGAAGCCCGCACCGGCAGCCAGCATCACCGCGCCGATTGCGGCAAGCCGCCAGGCCTTGGCCCGGCCGTGCAAAGGTTGGTTCATGGTCAGTCCCGTTGATTTCACGAAAAGTGCCAGTACGACGCTGCCCTGGAAAAGTTATTCCCCGAGCGGGAATAACTTTTTCTCCAACGCGTCTGTTCTCTAGACTGCCCCATCATCGACCGGATATTTTCCATGCAGGACTTGGACGACCAACAATGGCGAGCGCTACTGGCCCGACTACGTCGCTTCGCCCTCTGGCTGACCCGCGAGGCGGGAAGTGCGGATGACCTCGTGCAGGCCACGGTCGAACGTGCCTTGAGCCGGCGTCAGCAGCATCAGGATCCCGATGCCCTGCGCACCTGGCTGTTCACCATCCTTTATCGATTGTTTCTGGATGGCAAACGGCGAGAACGGTTGCATGCCCGCTGGCTGTCCTGGTTCGCCAGCAGTAGCGCTGCCGAAGAAACGGCCGGCGATAACCTTGAGGACATCGTGCTGGCGCAGGCGGATTTGCAGGCATTTGGCCGGCTCAAGACCGAGCAGCGCGCGTTGCTGTTGCTAGTGAGCGTTGAGGGCCTGAGTTACAAGGAGGCTGCCCAGACGTTGGGTATTCCAATCGGTACTGTCATGTCACGGCTGTCGCGGGCGCGCGATGCCCTGCGTGCATTGACCGAGGACAGCCCTCGACCACCGGCCTTGCGGAGATTGAAATGACCCGTCTTATTCCTAGCGAAGAAGAGCTTCACGCCTACGTCGATGACCGCCTGGACCCGGTGCGCCGTGCCGAGGTCCAGGCCTGGCTGGCCAATCATCCAAAGGCTGCGCAACGTGTGGAAGGCTGGCGCGCCGATGCGCGCCAGTTGCGCACGAGCCTGGCGGGCCTTGCGCAGCCGCTGGCGGGCCCGCGGGTTGACCGCGATCAGCTGCGCCAACAGGCGCGACACCGCCTGAAGCGTCGCTGGGCAAGTGCTGCAGCGATCGTCCTAGCCTTAGGCGTTGGGGGACTTGGCGGGTGGCAGGCGCGCGATGCCAGCTTTGCCGACGCAAAGCCCATGGCTGATGCCGTGCAGGCCCACCGATTGTTCGCCGACAGCCAAGCGCTGGATATTCAGGCGCGTGACCCCGATCAATTGCGCACCTGGCTGCAAGCGCACTTTCACCAGGTGGGCCAACTGCCTGATTTGGCAGGCTACGGGTTCGCCCCGGTGGGCGCCCGGCTGCTCAGTAACGAGCAAGGGCCGGCGGCGCTGGTGGTGTTCCAGGACGGGGCGGGGCGCCGTATCAGCCTGTTCCTGCGCTCACCCGGCGAGCACTTCCGGCGCATGCCGCAAGGGCAGCGAATCGATGGGCAGCTCCAGGCCCGATACTGGTCCCATGGCGCCTACAATTTCGCCCTGGTCAGTGCTGCCGATGATGGTCGCGGTGTGGGTATCGGCGAGGCCTTGCGCACGACGTTGTGAGCCGTACAAGGCCTCCTGCGCCCTAGGCTGGCTTAGCTGAGCTCTAGCCAGATGGGCGCATGATCCGACGGTTTTTCCATCGCGCGCAGTTCGTAATCCACGCCTGCAGCCTTGATCCTCGGAACCAGGCTTGCCGAGGCCATGATCAGGTCGATGCGCAGGCCACGCTTGGGCTCGTCCTCGAAGCCGCGGCTGCGGTAGTCGAACCAGCTGAAACGGTCGTCGACACCGGGGTGCAGATGCCGAAAGCTGTCCACCAGCCCCCAGCCTTTCAAGCGCTCCATCCACTCCCGCTCCTCTGGCAGGAAGCTGCATTTGCCGGTCCTGAGCCAGCGCTTGGCATTGTCTGGACCGATACCGATGTCGCAATCCTCTGGGGATATGTTCATGTCGCCCATGACCAACACGGGCTGGTCACTGCGAAACTGGCTTTCGAGCAGCGCTTGCAGGTCCGCGTAGAAACGCTGCTTGGCGGGAAATTTGGTGGGGTGGTCGCGGCTTTCGCCCTGGGGGAAATAGCCGTTCATGACGGTGACGGGGTTGCCGTGGTGGTCGGCGAAGGTGCCCCAGATGAAGCGCCGCTGGGCGTCTTCTTCGTCCGTTGCAAACCCTTTGTGCAAGCTCAAGGGTGCCTGGCGTGACAGCAAGGCGACACCGTAGTGGCCCTTTTGCCCGTGGTAATGCACGTGGTAGCCCAGAGCCTGGACCTCGGCCAGTGGAAACTGATCGTCGCTGACCTTGGTTTCCTGCAGGCCGATGATGTCCGGCTGGTGCTTTTCGACCAAGGCGGCCAACTGGTGTGGGCGCGCCCGCAGGCCATTGATGTTGAAGCAGACGATCTTCATGCAGAGCCGATCCCGGTAAAAAGTCGCGATGCTAGCCGACATCGGCGTTGATCACCAGCATGAGGGCGCTTAGGCGCGGCTGACATGGCGCGAAGGTGAACGATGGGCGGCATTGTGCCTCCAAGGCCTATCAGCCAGCCCAGAAGGTTCCCCTCCATGTCTCAAGCCCCTGCCGCCGAGGCCCGCGTTTGCCTGCTCGACTCCGGTTATCGCCGCGAAACCCGGGCACTGCTGTACACCGTCTACCGGAACGACCCTACCTTCGCTTATCTGCTCGAAGCGCATCGCCCTGGTTATGAGCGCCGCCTGCGTACGCTGCTACGCGAGTGGGTACGCCAGCATTTCTACCTGCAACTGCCCGCCGTTGGCCTGCTGCTGGACGATCGCCTGGTAGGCGTCGCGCTGATTGTGCCGCCACTGCGGCGTCTGGGTGTGGCTGACAGTTGGGCCTGGCGCCTGCGCATGATGGTTGGCGCGGGGGTGCGCGCCACCCGGCGCTTCATGGCGTACCAGGCGGCTGTCTCGACATGTCGGCCTACCGATCAAGTGCACGTGCTGCCGCTACTGGGGGTGTTGCCGGCGCTGCAAGGCCAGGTATATCCGACCCAGTTGTTACATGCGGTACAACAATGGTGCATGAAGGATGGGCCGGTCGAAGGGATCGTCGTCGACACGGGCAATGATGAACACGTGGCGTTTTATCACACGCAAGGCTTTGTCGAGGTTGGCGAGGTCGCCATTGGGACAGTGCGCCAACGCATCCTCATGTATGACAGCGCTCAGGTCATTGAACCCTTGGCGTGAATGGCGTTTCGGTTGGCTTCTTTTACACCCTTGGTCTGGTAGCATGCGCGGGATGACATATTCAGGAAGAGTTCGCTGGGGCCTGGTGATCTGGGCCGTCAGCTTTGCTGCATGGGGCCAGAGCGAATTGGTGGTGACGGTCAAGCCGGCCAACAAGGTGCTCAAGGCCAATGTCGAGGGCTATATCGGTAGCTTGGGCGACCGCGACGAGCAAGCGCTGCTGCGTTTCAGTCGCGGGGCCGAGGAGCAGGCGCGCAAAGCGGCCCAGGCGCTGGGCTACTACCAGGCCCAGATAAGTACCGACGTCAAGCCGCCCCGCGACGATGATGGTTCACCACGACTGGTGGTGAATATCGTGCCCGGCGAGCCGATACGCCTGCGCAACGTGACCGTGCGCGTCGAGGGGCCGGCCAGTGACATGACCGCGTTCAGAGTGCCTTCCGGCGGCGCGCTTCGCGCTGGCGAGCAACTGAACCATGGTGTCTATGAGGATGCCAAGCGTGTCATTCAGAACCAGGCCTCACGCTATGGCTTCTTCGCAGGTCGCTTCAGCCAGCAGCGCCTGGCCGTCGATCCCCGCGCCGGGGTGGCCGATATCGACCTGGTCTACCAAAGTGGGCCGCGGTACCGACTGGGCGCGGTCACCTTCAGTGGCGATACGCCGTTGGACGACGATTTGCTGCAGCGGATGGTCTCGTTCAAACCCGGTACGCCCTACGATTCGGAGCTGATTGCCGAACTCAACAGCGACTTGCAGTCCAGCGGCTACTTCGAGGGTGTGCGCGTAGACGCCGCGCCCACGGCCGCAGTCGCTCAGAATATTCCGGTCGATGTACGCCTGGAAACCCGCAAGCCTCGCACGCTGGGCTTGGGCCTTGGGTATTCCACCGACGTTGGTCCGCGGGGCAAGGCCAACTGGACCCGCCATTGGGTCAACCCCCAGGGGCACAGTTATGGTTGGGAGGCGGAGCTGTCGGCGCCGCGTCAAAACGTGGGGCTGTGGTACGACATCCCGTTGGACCCGCCATTGACCGACAAACTGCGATTTGCCGGGGGGTACCAGAACGAAGAACTGGCGGGCACCGACACCCTCAGCAAGCTCTTGAAGGTAGGCCCTGAATGGCACAGCAAGCTGCCCAGCGGCTGGCAGCGGGTCATATCGCTCAAGTACCAGCGCGAAGAGTACCGGCTGGGGGACGATGCGGGCCTTAGCAACCTGCTCATGCCCGGTATCAGCTATTCATTCCTGCGCAGCGACAACCGCATTGACCCCCATAATGGCTATCGCGTGCAGTTCGAAGCGCAAGTGGCAAAGGAAGGCCTGGGTTCCGATACGAACCTGCTGCGCGGTAACGTGCTGCTCAAAGGGCTCACCACGGTAGGTCAGAACCACCGGCTGCTGGGCCGCGTTCAGTTCGGCGGCAGCGCCACCAACGGTTTCCAGAACAGCGTTCCGCCTTCGCTGCGGTTCTTCGCTGGTGGCGACCAGAGCGTGCGCGGCTACGACTACCAGACCCTGTCGCCGAAAAACAGCGACGGGGATCGCATCGGTGGCCGTTACCTGGTGGCGGGCAGCGTCGAATACCAGTATTCCCTGACGGACAAATGGCGCCTGGCGACCTTCGTCGACCAGGGCAACGCGTTCAACAACTTCGAGTTGCCCAACCTGAAGACGGGGGTCGGCTTCGGCGTACGCTGGGTTTCACCGGTAGGGCCGCTACGCTTGGACTTGGCCAAGGCCTTGGACGACGACGGCGGCATTCGCCTGCACTTTTCCATGGGGCCTGAGCTTTGAAATCTGTCATCAAATACATGCTGCTGGGCCTGTTTGGGCTCGTGGCCGTCCTGACGCTGACCATCGCGTTGGTGATCGGCACCGAGGGCGGCAGCCGTTGGGCGCTGGGCAAGGTTCCCGGGCTGACCGTGGAGGGTTTCGCAGGACGCCTGGCGGGCACCTGGCAAGCCACTCGTCTTTCCTACGTCGATGGGCAGACCCAAGTCCAGGCGCAGGCGCCGTTGCTGAACTGGTCCCCGGCATGCCTGCTGCGTGGGGCTTTGTGCATCGAGCAGTTGCACGCAGAACGCATCGACATGGCGTTCGCCCCCTCGACTGACGTCAGCGACGACGGCCCGCTGCAACTGCCCACATTGGACTTGCCGCTTGCCATCGAACTGGGCGAGGTGAAGATAGGGCAACTGCGCCTGGATGGCAGCGACCTGCTCGGTGATCTGCAACTGGCTGCGCACTGGACCGGTGAAGGCATGCGCATCGACAGCCTGCACCTGACCCGCGACGATCTGCAGTTGGACCTGCAAGGTGACGTGAAGCCTCAAGGCGATTGGCCTGTGCAGTTACAGGCCCAGGTGCAGCTCCCCGCCGTGGGGGACAAGCCATGGCAACTGGCATTGCAAGCCACGGGTGAACTGCAACGCTCGCTTGACCTGACCGGGACGAGCAATGGGTATCTGGATGCCACCCTTGCGGGCAAGGTCCAGGCATTGGCTGAACACCTGCCGGCCAGCCTGAGCATTCAGACCAAGGCGTTCAAGCCATCCGAGGCACTGCCCGACACCCTGCAGCTCGATGACCTGGTGCTGTTAGCCGATGGGAATCTTGAGACGGGCTATGCATTGACCGGGTCTGCCAACTTGTCAGCCCAGCAGTCGCCCATCGCCCTGGCTTTGTCCGGGTTGGTCGACAGCAAGGGTGCCGTGGTCAAGGGCCTCGATCTCAACGCAGGCGATAGCCAGCAGGTGAAGCTGCAAGCCAAGGTAGACTGGCAGGACGGCCTGGCAGCGGACGCCCAATTGGCCTGGCAGGACTTTCCCTGGCTGCGCCTGTACCCGCTGGATACACCGCCTGAGGTGACGCTCAAACGCCTGAACGCTCAGGTTCGCTATCGCGACGGTCGCTACGAGGGCAGCTTTGATGGCGATCTGGACGGGCCGGCGGGCGCCTTCAAGGTGGCAAGCCCCTTCGAAGGGGATCTTGAGCAGGTCACTTTGCCAACGCTGGCGCTTACTGCGGGACAAGGCAAGGCGACAGGCCGTGTGGCCGTACGCTTCGCGCAAGCGCTCGCCTGGGACGTGGACCTGCAGTTGTCGGCGCTGAACCCGGCCTATTGGGTGGCGGAGCTACCTGGAACATTGGCCGGGCCGTTGCGTAGCAAAGGCCAGCTGCAGGGCGATGACCTGTCGCTCGACGCTCAGCTCGACCTCAAGGGGCGCCTGCGCGGCCAACCCGCTGTGCTCAACGTTCAGGCGGACGGGGCAGGGCAGCGCTGGACACTGGCAGCCTTGCGCGTGCAACTGGGTGACAACCGTATAAACGGAAGTGGCAGCCTGCAACAGCGCCTGGCCGGCAAGGTGGACATCGATCTGCCACGGCTGGGGCAGCTGTGGCCCGAGCTGCAGGGCCAGGTCAAGGGGCAACTGGACGTGGCCGGTACCCTGCAGGCGCCGCAAGGCACGCTGGCATTGCGCGGTACCGGGTTGGCACAGGCCGAGAATCGCTTGCAGCAACTGAATCTCTCGGCCCGTCTGGACGACCGGCAACGGGCCAATATCGACTTGAAAGTCACGGGTATCCAGGCGGGTGACACCGCCCTCGGTACGCTGCAGGCGGTCGGCAATGGCGACATGCGACGACAGGCATTGACGCTGGCGTTGAACGGCCCGCAACTGAAGCTGGACGTGGGTCTGGACGGGCAACTGGATAACGGTGACTGGCGCGGCCGCCTAGCCACTGGGCGGGTACAGGCTGGCGGGCAAGACTGGCAATTGCAGGCGCCTGCCAAACTGCAGCGCCTGGCCAGCGGTCAGCTGGATTTCGGCGCCCACTGCTGGCGTTCCGGGCAGGCCAGTCTGTGTGGTGATGATCAACGGTTGGCGCCTGAGCCGCGCCTGCGGTACCACCTCAAGCGCTTCCCGCTGGACAGCCTGGCGCAGTGGATGCCCAAGGATTTCGCATGGCAGGGCCTGCTCAATGCCGACATCAACCTGGACCTGCCCGCCAGCGGCCCAAAGGGCACCGTGGTGGTTGACGCCAGTGGCGGCACATTGCGTGTCAATGACGGTAACCGCTGGGTCGATTTCCCCTACCAGACCCTGCGGCTGGATAGCACCTTGGCGCCGCGGCGTATCGATACGCGTCTTGCATTCCTGGGGGAGCGCCTGGGGCAGCTGAATCTCACGGCGCGTATCGATCCACTGGGCAAGGACAAGCCGTTGTCCGGCGACTTCAACCTGGCCGGTCTCGACCTCTCAGTGGCCCGTCCCTTCGTGCCGATGGTTGAGCACCTGGCTGGGGAGCTCAAGGGGAGCGGGCAGCTGTCTGGCACGCTGCTGGCGCCGCAAGTCAACGGCAGCATGAATTTGAGCGGCGGCCAGATCACCGGTGCCGAACTGCCGATTCAGTTCCAGGACCTGGGCCTTCAGGCCCGGATCGCGGGTGAACAGGTGCAGCTTGCCGGCACCTGGCGCAGCGGCACTGCAGGTCGCGGCCAGGTCGATGGCAACCTGACCTGGGGCCAGGCGCTGGGGATGAACATCCGCGTGCAAGGGCAGCAGTTGCCTGTCACGGTCGAACCCTATGCCACGCTGGAGGTAGCGCCGGACCTTACCCTGGAACTGATCGACGACAAGTTGGCAGTCACAGGCAAGGTGCAGGTGCCCAACGGCAAGATCACGGTGCGCGAGCTGCCCCCTTCCACGGTTAAGGTTTCCGACGACACGGTCATCGTCGGCAACCAGACCGAGGAGGGCAAGCCGCCGATGGCCATGGCCATGGATATCGATGTCGAGGTAGGCCGAGGCAAACTGTCGTTCAGTGGTTTCGGCCTGACTGCCAACCTGTTGGGGCACGTGCATATCGGTGACAACCTCGATACGCGTGGCGAGTTGAGCCTGGCCGATGGTCGCTACCGCGCCTACGGCCAGCGGCTGACCATCCGCCGCGCCCGGCTGCTGTTTGCCGGGCCGATCGACCAGCCCTACCTGGACATCGAAGCGATCCGCCAAGTCGATGACGTGATCGCCGGCATCCGCTTGAGCGGCAACGCCGAGCAGCCGACCAGTACGGTGTTTTCCGAGCCTGCCATGAGCCAGGAACAAGCGTTGTCCTACCTGGTGCTTGGCCGTCCGTTGGGGGCATCGGGTGAAGACAACAACATGCTGGCCGAGGCTGCCTTGGGACTGGGGTTGGCCGGCAGCGCAGGGATCACGGGTAATGTGGCATCCCGCCTGGGTATCGATGACTTCCAGCTCGATACCGAGGGCTCAGGCAACACCACCAGTGTGGTGGCCAGTGGCAACCTGACCGAGAAACTCAGCCTGCGCTATGGAGTGGGCGTGTTCGAGCCGGCCAACACCATCGCCCTGCGCTACAAGCTCAGCAAGAAGGTGTATGTCGAGGCTGCCAGTGGCGTGGCAAGCTCCCTGGACGTCTTCTACAAACGCGACTTCTAGTCGCCACCGAAGGTTGCCGGCTTGGTCCGACCGAGAGTCGGGTTAAGCAGGTGGTTTGGGAATCAACGTACCGTCGCCGCCTCGATGAATTCGTTGGTGGGCGAGGGTGGTGGCGCTGGAGCTGGAGCCGGAGCCGGAGCCGGAGCCGGGGCGCGAACTGGGATGATCAAGTTGGTGTATTCCTCGATCAGCCGGTTCAAGGCCTCGGGCGGTTCGCTTGCCTGGAACTGCATCCGGATCTGCACCTCGTCGGGGTCGCGGCTATCTCCTTGGCGCCCCTGGCCACCGATGGTTACCTTGAAACTGGCCGAGCGGCTTGCGTCGGCTGGGGTGAATGCTCGTCGTGCTTCGGTATTCTGGACGCGAACCGACAGGTCGACCTGCATCCGTTCCAGTGCCAACCCTTTAGGCGACACTAGCGCGAAAAGGGGCACGCGCATCAGGTGCTGCCCATCCATGGCCACCTCGACCATCTTCGCGGTCATCGGCGCGCCCAGCTCCTGGTGATTGCAGTCGAAAAAACGATCGAACAGTTCAATGTACTGTTGCGCGATCATGCTGTTGGCGGCGCTCGCAGCTTCCTGCAGGCCGCGAGTGATTTCGCGCAGGTCAATGGAGGTCATAGGGACAGGGCTCTTGTCCATGGGTTCGACTCATTGGGCCAAGTGGGTCCCCTGAAGAGCCTTCAGGGGGACAGTTCGCGCCGCGCCGTGACTGCGCTGGCAGTAGTCATGCCGTTGGGCTATCGAGCTCTTCCTGAGCCTGAGGTGGCGCACTCAAGGCTGGCGATTGCTGCGTGACATCCTTTGCAATAATGGGCTTGGTAGCCGCCTCCGTGAGGAAGTCGATCACCCTCATCATTGCCTCTGGTGGGTCCTGTCGCTTGAGGGTCGTGTTGAAGGCGTAGCGTGCCCGGGTGTCGGTCTTGCGCGTTTGCGAGGACTTATGGCTCACGCTGCCCTTGACGTTGAGCTTGAAGGGGCCCCAGCCCAAGGAGGCGGCGCCTTCTGCGTTCATGTCCCTGGCCGAAGTGGCTTCGGACATCTGATTGATGACCAGCTCGAATTCGACGGTGCCGTTTTCGATGGCGATGTTGGGGTGGGTGATCGCCGCCATTAGCGGCACTTGCAGCGTCTTTTTGACCACGCCCTGTGATTGGCCCTGCTCGTCGGCGATGGTCTCGTCATAGTCGAACTGGATAGCGACCGCCTTGCCGTCCTGTACGCAGACTTGCATGAGGAAGTCTGCGTAGGATTTGCTGGCGGTGACCTGGGCCTGGACCATGGCCTGCAACGGGCCCGCAATCATGCGGTCCATGGGCAAGGCACTGATGACGGACCCTATGAGGCTGTTGTCTATGGACATGCTGGGTTCTCTTTTAAATTTCAGGTTAAGGGTGTGTATGGGTTGAGGAGGCTTCGCTCATCGCAACGGCAAATCCTGACGGCGGATGTTGCCGATCTGGCGCAGGCTCAGGCCGTACTTGTCGGCCAACAAGCTGCGCGAGAATCCGCTGGCGCTTTCTTTTTGAATCTGGTGGTTGCGCAATTGGCGGATAAAATGATCAGCCTTGGGAATCTCAAGCGCGACACCTGCAAAGCGCTTGATCAGGGCGTCGAGTGCCTCAGCCGGTAACACGTCAGCAAGTTTGGTTCGATCGCGGTGTTTTGGAATGTACTTAGGCCTACCGCCAAATGCGCAGGTCAGCTGGTACGCGTTTTCTATGCCTATGCACTCAATCAGTGCCTGTAGCGATTGCGGCAATTGGCTAACGTCGATGTGGCTCAAGTCTGGCGTTTCCATATGACGCTCCTTCGAAAATGGTAGGGGTCACCAGCGGCATAACGTCGAGGTGTGGCTAAATTCTCTGTGATAGCCGGCGGGACCCGCTAGGCGCCATTAGGGGTGAGGGCTGTAGTTTCGGTTACTAGCTTATGCAGGCAGCGCAGTCTCACGGTGTAGGAAAAAAACATGCAAGCGCTTGAAAAACGAATGTTCCCGAAGGGATGTGCGCAACGTATGGCACTTTGGGTATTAGCACCTCAGTCGCAGGGGTAGGCACTGAGTAGACTGGCACTGCCCACGTGTGCGTCTTGAAGACTTCTCGGCCCGGATGGCACGGACCTCCAGTCCACCTGCACGCAGAGCGCGTGCAGAGGCTGCCCGTTACGGGATCCGATAATCCGGTCATCGAAGGTCCTGCGGTAGATCGCGTGGGTCTCGGACACCGGCCGGACTTGGTCGGCGCGCGCCAGGGTCTGCTGCGCAAGTGTTGGCAATACAGCGGAGGGCACCTCGAATCGCAACGAAGTGTTGCCAGGATTCAGATAGCCAGCCTTTCGAACCCGTTGCCACAACTGTTGCCACTGGCTGCTCCCTGCTTGCTGGCTCAGCGTGTAACCAAGATCGAGCAGTCTTGCGCAAGGCACCTCAGTTGTATTGAAAGCATGCAGTGGCGTGGCGGTCAGGCACAGCATGAGTGTTAACAGGCGTTTGTTCATGGGGCTCCCCACACGTGTGATGAAGCCGAATGTTTTCAGGTTGGGGTGCTACCAGGCAGCAGGAAATGCAGCGCCGGGGCGTGCGAACGTTGTATCATCTGCGCGGCTTGAGCTAAGCCATCTGTCCCGGATGTAGCAAGGAACCGTCGATGACACACGTGCAGCGCCTCAAATATTCCCTCCTGATCATTCTGGTGGTCCTTGGGCTAATGATCGGCCTTTCCCATTTGCAAAAAGCGGGTACGATCAGCGAGCAGACCTTTCAGATGCTGGCTATCGCCATTGCCGTGGTTGTGGTCGTGATCAACGGCATACTGCGACGTAAAGTCAGGCGATGACGTTTGTCGGTCCAGTGGCCAACCCAGCTACTCAGGCTGAGGTGGGTCGCTCCAGCAGGGCACGTGCCTGCGGATCAAGGCTGTAGCATTTGTCAGCACCTAGCTGAATCACGCCTTCGGCACATAACCGTTTGAGCACTTCTCGTACGCTGAGAAATGACAACGGTATGTCCAACTGCTCCAGTTGCGCATGCACACCCCGCACGCCAATGCTTCTTCCATTTCGCTCTGCCGCGTGCAGGGCGTCTATCACTTTCAGCCGTATCAGGCTCGTACGCAGCCCGAAGCTGCGCAGCAACTCCCGTATCTGCTCGTTGCCGGTTCGTTCGTCGACCTGCGCGTCCTGCCCAGTCGGGGTGTTGGCCTGCGCCGTGTTGGCTTGCACTGGAGTTGGCGGGTTGTACATGTGAATGCTCCTTTTCTTGGACGAACCGAACGATGGGTGCCTCTTTGAATAAGACGAATGAGCGCCTGTAATCTGCAATGCAAAGCGAAAAAACCTTCATCAGTTGTTGTGGGCTCAGATCAAGCGGCTTCTTTTACCGTCACGCCTGGTCCCTGTACACGAGCGTCAGGCCTGAGCGTAAAGGCCGCCTAAACTCTTCTTGCGTTCGTTCGTTTCACCGGCATGAACCGTATTCGAGGAGTGTCCGTGTCCCCATTTATCCGCTCAAGCCGTTGTGCCGGTCTGGCCGCAGCGCTCATGGTTGCGGCCTTAACCGCACACGCTCGTCCCGTAGCGCCAGATGCCAGCGCCCAGATCCGTCGCACTACCTATGGCGTGCCACATATCGTGGCCAAGGATGAAAGAGGACTCGGTTATGGCATTGGCTATGCCTATGCCCAGGACAATCTTTGTTTGCTGGCTGACCAGGTCCTGACGGTCAGCGGTGAGCGCTCGCGCTATTTTGGTGGTCAAGGCCAGACCGTGGACCAGCGCGAGAACCTGGCCAGTGATGTGTTCTTCACCTGGCTCAACGGGCCGGCACAGGTGCAGGCTTTTCTGGACGCACAGCCCGCTGCCATCCAGGCTCTCTTGGCGGGTTATGCCAGTGGGTTCAATCGAGCACTGGCTGAGCGTCGTCAGCAGGGCCTGCCACCGGAATGTGGAGGGGGTGAGTGGGTGCGCGCCATCACCAGCCAGGACCTGGTCAAGCTTACACGGCGGTTACTTGCAGAAGGTGGGGTCGGGCAGTTCGTCGAAGCCCTGGCCGGCGCGCAGCCGCCCGAGAACGATGTCCGGCGGCCCGCCGTCGCTTACGGGAAAGCGCTGGAACAGCAGCAACGGT
Organism: Pseudomonas sp. FYR_7; assembly: GCF_043106155.1. Lineage (NCBI taxonomy): Bacteria > Pseudomonadati > Pseudomonadota > Gammaproteobacteria > Pseudomonadales > Pseudomonadaceae > Pseudomonas > Pseudomonas sp. FYR_7. The sequence continues at coordinate 6,483 of NZ_JBICMI010000081.1, read as the reverse complement.
TTGCCACCCAGCGTGGCAGCAACGCCATTGCAGTGGGTGCCCAGCGTTCGGTCAATGGGCGTGGTTTGCTGTTGGCCAACCCGCATTTCCCATGGGTGGGAGGCATGCGGTTCTACCAGATGCAATTGACCATCCCCGGTGAACTCGATGTGATGGGTGCAGCATTACCTGGCTTGCCGATGATCAACATCGGCTTTAATCGCCACCTGGCGTGGACCCATACCGTCGACACCTCCAGGCATTTCACCTTGTTTCGCCTGCAACTCGACCCCAAGGACCCAACCCGCTACGTGCTCGACGGCAAGTCCCTGCCGCTGACCCGCCAAAGCGTCAGCATCATGGTCAAGGCCGCCGATGGCCGACTGCAAAAAGTCGAGCGTGTTCTGTATAGCTCGTCATTTGGTCCGGTCGTTCAGTGGCCTGGGCGGTTGGACTGGGACAGGCATACGGCCTACAGCCTGCGTGATGCCAACAGCGATAACGCCCGCGTGCTGCAACAGTGGTACCAGATCAATCGTGCCGACAGCGTGGCGGCGCTGACGCGTTCCATTGAGCAGCTGCATGGTATTCCTTGGGTCAACACCGTCGCCGTGGATGAACGTGGCAAGACGACCTACCTGAACCAGTCAGTGGTGCCTTACGTCGACCAGGCATTGCTCGATGCCTGCGGTGGCGAACAGACAGGCCCGCTGGTAGTGCTCGATGGTTCCCGCAGCCTGTGCAACTGGAAAGTCGACAGCCGCGCTGCCCAACCCGGTACGGTTCCGGCGCAGCTGATGCCCCGTCTGGAGCGCGATGATTTCGTGCAGAACTCCAACGATCCAGCCTGGATGACCAACCCTGCGCAGCCGATGACAGGCTACTCGCCCTTGGTCAGCCGCAGCGATCAGCCTCTGGGCATGCGTGGGCGCTTCGCGTTGGAACGTCTGCAAGGCAGGGCGCTGCTTGGTGTGGAAGATCTGCAGCGCTTGGTGACCGATGACAAAGTCTACCTTGCGCGTTTGCTGCTGCCGGATCTGCTGAGCTGGTGCAAGCGTGCCCCCACTGATGTCGAGCCCGTGTGCCGCAGCCTGGCCAGCTGGAACGGCAAGGCCAACCAGCAGAGCAACATGGGGCTGGTGCACTTTGAAAACATCTACAACGCAATCGAGCAACAACCGCAGGTATGGCGAGTGGCGTTCGATCGCAACGATCCTGTGCATACCCCGCGTGGTCTGGCGGTTGAGCAGGCATCGGTGAGCAAGGTGGTTCATCAGGCGGCCCTTGCCTCACTCCGGCAAGTGGCCGAGGAGGGCATCGACCCGAAGGCGCACTGGGGGCAGGTACAACAGGCCCATGATGGCACGCCAGTGCCGGGCGGGCCCCAGGCGCTTGGCGTGTACAACGCCATGTACAGTGTGCCGATGGGGCAGGGCAAGCGCTTGGTTGTCAGCGGCACCAGCTACCTACAGCTGGTCAGCTTCACCGATGAAGGCCCCAAGGCACGCGGTCTGCTGGCGTTCTCCCAATCGAGCGAGGCGGCCTCGCCCCATGCCAGTGATCAGACCAAGGCGTTCGCTGCCGGTCAGTTGCATGATATGCCGTTCACAGAGAAGCAGATAAAGGCCGATCCGGCGTACCGGGAGGTGATTATCCGTGAGCGAGATGAGCGGCTAGGCGCTCGGTGAGTATCGGAATGGGAGACAAGCCTTGCTCGTCTCCCGCATAAGTATCAGCCCGACGCCTGAATGTTGCGCTCAGGCTGGCTAGCCACTATCGAGCAAATAGCGCTCAAGCGCTCAGGGAAATTCGAACGGCGCCAGCTGAAACCCTTGCGCGTCCACTTGCAAGGCCCAGGCACGCTTGTCCCAGTCGCCCAGCACAATGCGCCGGGCAGGCTCCCCGTCCACCATCAGCTTGTGAATCGCCGGGCGATGGGTATGGCCGTGCACCAGTGTGCGCACGTCGTGCGCCGCCATGACCTTGGGCACTTCTTCGGGCGTGACGTCAACGATCTCCGTGGATTTCATTCGCGTCTGGGCGCGGCTTTCGCTGCGCAGCTTGCGTGCCAATTTCAGCCGAACTGACAAGGGAAGGTGCCTAAGCAACCAAAGGCTCAGGGGATTGCGCAGCAATCGCCGCATTTTCATGTAGCCCACGTCTCGGGTGCACAAGGTGTCGCCGTGCATCAGCAGCACCCGTTCTGCTTCCAGCTCCACCACACAAGGATCGCTCAACAGGGTGCAACCTGCGGCCTCGCAAAAGGCCTGGCCGATCAGGAAGTCGCGGTTGCCGTGCATCAGGTAGAGCGCAGTGCCGCTGTCGCTGAGCCGTCGCATGGCTTGGCAGATCGACTGCTCAAAGGCGGTCATGGCATCGTCGCCGATCCACGCTTCGAAAAAATCGCCCAGTATGTACAGCGCCTTGGCCTGGCGAGCCCGACCTTCGAGCAGATCAAGAAACGCCCGGGTAATGTTCGGGCGTTCTTCTTGCAAGTGCAGATCGGAGATCAGCAGTATCACTCAATGATCTCGGCTTTCTCGATGATTACGTCGTCCTTTGGTACGTCCTGGTGGCCAGCCTTCGAGCCGGTGGCAACTTTTTCGATGGCGTCGACGACTTCACGGCCTTCGATCACTTCACCGAACACGGCGTAGCCCCAGCCCTGGGTGTTTTTGCCGCTGTGATTGAGGAAATCGTTGTCAGACGCGTTGATGAAGAATTGTGCCGAGGCAGAGTGCGGGTCCATGGTGCGGGCCATGGCGATGCTGTACTTCGTGTTCTTCAGGCCGTTGTCGGCTTCGTTCTGGATGCTGGCGCGGGTTTTCTTCTGGGACATGCCAGCTTCAAAGCCGCCGCCCTGAATCATGAAGCCTTTAATGACGCGGTGAAAAACGGTGCCGTCGTAGTGGCCGTCCTTGACGTACTGAACGAAGTTTTCGGTCGTCTGCGGCGCTTTCTCGGCGTCCAGCTGCAGGACGATGTCGCCGTGGTTGGTGCTCAGTTTGACTTTGGACATGCTGAAACTCGCTTTTTCAAGGCAATCGAAAATAGGATGCGCTGGGCGCTGATTACTACCAGACGCGGCGTCAGGCGTTGGGGACACATGGCGCGCTTGCGCCATTTTGCCAAGGCTGCGGCAAAAAGGCGTGAGAAATCACGCGAGTTTGGCGGAGCCCGACTGTCGGCAGCTTGACTGCTTCGGCTATGATAGGCCCTTTGATTCATTCGGCCTACCCAGGCCGGCTACGTGCATTCAAGGATCCTATGAGCAAGCCCACTGCCGACAACGCGCCCAACGCCGCTGCCAAAGGCGCCCCCGCTGTCCCTGCGAACTTCCTGCGGCCGATCATCCAGGCCGACCTGGACTCGGGCAAGCACGCCAGCATCGTTACCCGCTTCCCGCCCGAGCCCAATGGCTACCTGCACATCGGCCATGCAAAGTCGATCTGCGTCAATTTCGGCCTGGCCAAGGAGTTTGGAGGTGTCTGTCACCTGCGCTTTGACGACACCAACCCTGCCAAGGAAGACCAGGAGTACATCGATGCCATCCAGCGCGATGTAAAGTGGCTGGGCTTCGACTGGGCCGGCGACGTTCGCTACGCCTCGAGCTACTTCGACCAACTGCACGCCTGGGCCGTCGAGCTGATCAAGCAGGGCAAGGCCTACGTGTGCGATCTCACGCCGGAGCAGGCCAAGGAGTACCGCGGCAACCTCAAGGAACCAGGCAAGAACAGCCCGTACCGCGAGCGCAGCTTGGAGGAGAACCTCGACCTGTTCGCCCGCATGAAGGCCGGTGAGTTCAAGGACGGTGAGCGCGTGCTGCGCGCCAAGATCGACATGGCTTCGCCCAACATGAACCTGCGTGACCCGATCCTCTACCGGATTCGCCATGCCCACCACCACCAGACGGGCGATACCTGGTGCATCTACCCGAACTACGACTTCACTCACGGCCAGTCGGATGCCATCGAAGGCATCACCCATTCCATCTGCACGCTGGAGTTCGAAGGACACCGGCCGCTGTACGAGTGGTTCCTGGACAACCTGCCGGTGCCTGCGCATCCGCGCCAGTACGAGTTCAGCCGTCTTAACCTCAACTACACCATCACCTCCAAGCGCAAGCTCAAGCAACTGGTGGACGAGCAACACGTCGAGGGCTGGGACGACCCGCGCATGTCCACCTTGTCGGGCTTCCGCCGCCGTGGCTACACCCCGGCGTCGATCCGCAACTTCTGCGAAATGATCGGTACCAACCGCTCGGACGGTGTTGTCGATATGTCCATGCTGGAGTTCTGCATCCGCGACGATCTGGACCGCACTGCACCCCGCGCGATGTGCGTGCTGCGCCCATTGAAGGTGGTGATCACCAACTATCCCGAAGGCCAGACCGAGCAGCTCGAACTCCCGCGCCATCCCAAGGAAGACATGGGCGTGCGCGTGCTGCCATTCGCACGTGAGCTGTACATCGACCGCGACGACTTCATGGAAGCGCCGCCCAAGGGCTACAAACGTCTGGAGCCTAACGGCGAAGTGCGCCTGCGCGGTAGCTACGTCATCCGCGCCGATGAGGCGATCAGGGACGCCGAGGGCACCATCGTCGAGCTGCGCTGCTCCTACGATCCGGACACCCTGGGCAAGAACCCCGAAGGCCGCAAGGTCAAGGGGGTGATCCACTGGGTGCCGGCCGAGGGCAGTGTGGAATGCGAAGTCCGGTTGTACGACCGTCTGTTCCGCTCGGCAAACCCTGAGAAGACCGAGGAGGGTGGCACTTTCCTCGACAACATCAACCCTGATTCGCTGCAAGTGCTCAGCGGCTGCCGTGCCGAGCCCTCCCTGGCCCAGGCGCAGCCGGAAGATCGCTTCCAGTTCGAACGCGAAGGCTACTTCTGTGCTGACCTCAAGGACAGCCAGCCGGGCCGCCCGGTATTCAACCGCACCGTCACCCTGCGTGACTCCTGGGGCAGCTGAGGAACCACCGTGCTCACGATCTACAACACCCTGACCAAGACCAAGGAGCCGTTCAAGCCGTTGGACGGCAACAACGTGCGCATGTATGTCTGCGGCATGACCGTCTACGACTACTGCCACCTGGGCCATGGTCGCAGCATGGTGGCTTTCGACCTAGCCACCCGCTGGTTGCGAAAGAGCGGCTACAACCTGACGTACGTGCGCAACATCACTGACATCGACGACAAGATCATCAACCGGGCCAACGAGAACGGCGAAACCTTCGACGCACTCACCGCCCGTATGATCGATGCGATGCACGAGGACGAACGCCGCCTCAACATCCTGCCTCCGGACCAGGAACCGCGCGCCACCGATCACATTGCCGGCATGCATGCCATGATCCAGACCTTGATCGACAAAGGTTATGCGTATGCGCCTGGCAACGGCGACGTGTACTACCGCGTCGGCAAGTTTGTGGGTTACGGCAAGCTCTCGCGCAAGAAGATCGAAGACTTGCGTATTGGTGCGCGAATCGAAGTCGGCGAGGCCAAGCAGGATCCGCTGGACTTCGTCCTGTGGAAAGGCGTCAAACCGGGCGAGCCCAGCTGGGAGTCGCCTTGGGGGCCTGGCCGCCCTGGCTGGCACATCGAATGCTCGGTGATGTCCACGTGCTGCCTGGGTGAGAGTTTCGATATCCATGGCGGCGGCAGCGACCTTGAGTTCCCGCATCACGAGAACGAAATTGCCCAGAGCGAAGCTGCCACCGGCAAACCGTACGCCAACGCCTGGATGCACTGCGGCATGATCCGCATCAACGGCGAGAAGATGTCCAAGTCGCTGAATAACTTCTTCACCATTCGCGACGTGCTGGAAAAGTATCACCCCGAAGTGGTGCGCTATCTGCTGGTGGCCAGCCACTACCGCAGCGCGATCAACTATTCAGAGGATAGCCTTCGCGACGCCAAGGGTGCACTGGAGCGGTTCTACCATGCTTTGCGTGGCTTGCCTCGTATACCGGCCAGCGGCGGGGAGGCCTTTGTCGAGCGTTTCACTGCTGCGATGAACGACGACTTCGGCACGCCTGAAGCCTGCGCCGTGTTGTTCGATCTGGTTCGCGAAATCAACCGCCTGCGCGAGAGCGACGTGTCGGCCGCGGCTGGCTTGGCGGGGCGTTTGCGTGAGCTGGGTGACGTGCTGGGTGTGTTGCAGCTGGAGGCCGATGACTTCCTGCGTGCAGGCGCTGAGGGGAAGGTGGACGCGGCCCAGGTCGAGGGTTTGATCCAGGCGCGCTTGCAGGCGCGGGCGGACAAGAACTGGGGAGAGTCCGATCGCATTCGTGACCAGTTGACGGCCATGGGTGTGGTGCTTGAAGACAGCAAGGGTGGGACGACCTGGCGGTTGGCGGACTGATCTGGGGGAGGGCGAGCGGGATTGGGTTGCTTGCAACCCATGTCCAGCCCGCCTGTAACTCGGCGATGGCCAAGCGATTACCGTCGTCCTTGTCCGCGTCCTTACCGCCACGTGCTTTCTGCTTTTGCTTCTAAGCGCGCA
>NZ_JBICMI010000080.1:0-121460 GCF_043106155.1 Pseudomonas sp. FYR_7 | reverse complement strand
ATCCAGGCTATTTCCAACCCAGCATCACCGAGTATCAAGGCTTTTACACAGAGCCTAGATATGCTTCTCCGACACAGGTATCACTCGTTTTTCCTTCACCGCCTTGTAGGAAAAGCTCGAATAAATTTCCTTCACTCCCGGCAGACGCTGAAGCACCTCACGGGCAAATTCTCCGAAGGCCTCTAAGTCCTTGGCCACGATTTCCAGCAGAAAATCGTACCGCCCGGAAATGTTATGGCAGGCCACAATCTCGGGTATCTCCATCAGCCGCTGCTCGAACGCCAGCGCCATGGGCTTGGTGTGGGAGTCCATCATGATGCTGACGAAGGCAGTTACTCCGAACCCTAGCGACTTGGGTGAAAGTGTGGCCCGGTAGCCAGTGATATAACCGTTCTCTTCCAGCAGCTTGACCCTGCGCCAGCAGGGCGAAGTGGTCAGCGATACCAGGTCCGCAAGCTCGGCGACGGTGAGGCGGGCATTATTCTGCAAGGCCGCGAGCAGTGCGCGGTCGATGCGGTCCAAGGGTGCAGGCATGCTTTGCCCTCAAGTATTCACGGTTCTTGTTTTTGTTCCAAAGCAGCGCTGATGGGCTGGTCATTTTGGAAAAATTCTCGGGTTGCAGTGGCATAAGCTTAGATCAAACCAACAAGAGGCTGTTGCCATGCGCGACTCCCGTCACGACAACGGTTTTTCAACGCGTGCCATCCATCACGGCTACGACCCGCTCGCGCACGGCGGCGCACTGGTACCACCGATCTACCAAACCGCTACCTATGCCTTTCCCACCGTCGAATACGGCGCGGCGTGCTTTGCCGGTGAACAGGCCGGACATTTCTACAGCCGTATCTCCAACCCCACGCTGAATTTGCTCGAAGCGCGCATGGCTTCGCTTGAAGGCGGGGAGGCGGGCCTTGCGCTGGCATCGGGGATGGGCGCCATCACGTCCACGCTCTGGACCTTGCTGCGCCCGGGCGATGAGTTGATCGTCGGGCAGACCGTGTATGGGTGCACCTTTGCCTTCATGCACCATGGCATCGGGGCGTTTGGCGTGACCATCCGCCACGTCGACCTCAACGATGCCGATGCGCTGCGCGCTGCGCTCAGTGACAAGACGCGCATGATCTACTTCGAGACCCCCGCCAACCCGACCATGCGGCTGATCGACATTGCCGCTGTGGCCGAAGCGGTACGCAGCCGCGATGTGCTGGTGGTAGTCGACAACACCTACTGCACGCCTTACCTGCAACGGCCGCTGGAACTGGGCGCTGATCTGGTCGTGCATTCGGCCACCAAGTACCTCAGCGGCCATGGCGATATCACCGCTGGCCTGGTGGTGGGCCGCCAGGCACTGGTCGATCGCATTCGTCTGCAAGGGCTCAAGGACATGACCGGGGCGGTGTTGTCACCCCAGGACGCCATGCTGCTGATGCGCGGCATCAAGACCCTTGCCCTGCGCATGGACCGGCATTGCGCGAACGCCCAACAGGTCGCCGACTACCTGTCGCGTCAGCCGCAGGTGGAGTTGATTCACTACCCAGGCTTGCCGTCGTTTGCGCAGCACGACTTGGCCAAGCGGCAAATGCGCCTGCCCGGCGGCATGATCGCCTTCGAACTCAAGGGCGGCCTTGGCGCCGGACGCCGCTTCATGAATGCGCTGGGCCTGTTCGCGCGCGCTGTGAGCCTGGGTGATGCTGAGTCGTTGGCCCAGCACCCGGCAAGCATGACCCACTCAAGCTATACGCCCGACGAGCGGGCGCAGCACGGTATCTCCGAGGGGCTTGTGCGTCTATCGGTAGGGCTTGAGGATGTCGAGGACCTGCTGGCAGACGTACGCCAGGCGTTGCGCGCTGGCGCATGAGGTGGGGTCGAGCAAGCGCGACTGCGGGGGAAGCCTGGATTGACGGTGATCGTGCATTGAAAAGGCCTCTTTCGAGGCCTTTTCAATGTCAGTGCTTCAGACCATAGCTCTCGTCGAGCATGCCCGGTGAGTTGGGCGTTTTCGGTGCATAGTCGCGCGGCACTTCGGCGGTGTCTCTGGGCGGCGTCAGGCGACTGTGCGGACCGTGGGAGCTTTCCGAGTGCAGCGCTGCCAGCAGGCGTTGACGCGTCACTTCGTCCAGGGCCAGGTTGTTGGCGCCGTCGGCCAGATGATCCTGGACATCCTGATAGCTCTGGTTGAGCTTTTTGATCAGTACGGCGGTGCTGTTGAAGTGCGTCACCACCTGGTTCTGGTAGCTGTCGAAACGCTGTTGGATGTCATCGAGCTGGCGCTGGCTGCTGCTGGGCGCAGCGTTGGGCAACAGGCGCGCCACGACGAAACCGACGACCACACCGATGACCAGGGCCAGGGTAGGCAACAACCAAACAAGGAGCGAGAGTTCCACGAGTCCTTCCTCTATAAACGGCTTTGCTTTACGTTAACGGCTCAGACCTGCGCTGTATACCGCGAGCGATCGCAAATCAGAACAGAATTCCTCACCTAGACGAATCGACCTCCCCCAAGGTCACGGAGTAGTGCCTTGCTTGTCCGCGAAACCCCTCTGTTCATCGACGGCCCCAGTGGCCCGCTCGAAGCCCTCTACCTGGACGTGGCAGACGCCCGTGGCGCCGTGCTGATCTGTCACCCCAACCCGGTCCAGGGCGGCACCATGCTCAACAAGGTGGTTTCGACATTGCAACGCACGGCCCGGGATACCGGGTATGTGACCCTGCGTTTCAACTACCGCGGCGTCGGGCAGAGTGCCGGCAGCCATGACATGGGACAAGGCGAGGTGGCTGATGCTCAAGCCGCTGCCGCCTGGCTGCGGGCGGCGCATCCCGGGCTGCCCTTGGTGCTGATGGGCTTTTCCTTCGGCGGCTTCGTGGCGACCGCCCTGGCTGGCCGCCTGGAAGTCGAAGGCGTTGCCTTGCAGCATCTGTTCATGATCGCCCCGGCCGTCATGCGCCTGACCGAGCAATTCCCCGTGCCGCAACGGTGCCCGGTGACCCTGGTGCAACCCGATGCCGACGAAGTCGTTGCACCGACGCTGGTTTACGAGTGGTCCGACAGCCTGTCGCGCCCCCATGAGCTGCTGAAAGTGGCAGAATGCGGACACTTCTTCCATGGCAAGCTGACCGACCTCAAGGATCTGCTGCTGCCACGCCTTTCGAACTGAGCCAAGCCTGAATAAGCGAACACCCATGACCACGCGTATCCTTACCGGTATCACGACCACCGGCACTCCGCACCTGGGCAACTACGCCGGTGCCATCCGCCCGGCCATCCGAGCCAGCCAGCAGCCTGGCGTGGACTCGTTCTACTTCCTGGCCGACTACCACGCCCTGATCAAGTGCGACGACCCGCTGCGCATCCAGCGCTCGCGCCTGGAAATCGCCGCCACCTGGCTAGCCGGTGGCCTGGATCCGGACAAGGTGACCTTCTACCGCCAGTCCGACATTCCGGAAATCCCCGAGCTGACCTGGCTGCTGACCTGCGTTGCGGCCAAGGGCTTGCTCAACCGGGCCCATGCCTACAAGGCATCGGTGGACAAGAACGTCGAAAACGGCGAAGACCCGGACGCCGGCGTCACCATGGGCCTGTTCAGCTACCCGGTGCTGATGGCGGCGGACATCCTGATGTTCAACGCCAACAAGGTGCCGGTTGGCCGTGACCAGATCCAGCACGTGGAAATGGCCCGCGATATCGGCCAGCGCTTCAACCACCTGTTCGGCCAGGGCAATGAGTTCTTCGCACTGCCGGAAGCGGTCATCGAGGAAAGCGTGGCTACCTTGCCCGGCCTGGATGGGCGCAAGATGTCCAAGAGCTATGACAACACCATCCCGTTGTTCACCAGCGCCAAGGACATGAAGGATGCCATTTCGCGCATCGTGACGGACTCGCGCGCGCCGGGTGAAGCCAAGAACCCGGACGACGCGCACCTGTTCACGCTGTTCCAGGCCTTCTCCACGCCTGCACAGTGCGCCGAGTTCCGAGCCGAGCTAGAGCAGGGCCTGGGTTGGGGCGAAGCCAAGCAGCGCCTGTTCCAGCTGCTCGATGGCCAGTTGGCGGAAAAGCGCGACTATTACCATCAGCTGATCGCGCGGCCTGCGGACCTGGAGGACATCCTCCTGGCAGGCGCGGCCAAGGCGCGCACCATCGCCACGCCGTTCCTGGAACAGTTGCGCGAGGCCGTTGGCCTGCGTTCGTTCCGCAGCAGCGTGCAGACCACGGCGAACGTCAAGAAGAAGGTCGCCAAGAGCGCGCGCTTCGTCAGCTTCCGGGACGAAGACGGCAGCTTCCGCTTCCGCTTGTTGGCTGCCGATGGCGAGCAACTGCTGTTGTCCCGCAGCTTTGCCGATGGCAAGAGCGCCGGTGCCGCAAGCAAGCAGTTGCAGCAAGGCGATGGGGTCGATATCCGCGCCGAGGGGCTGGGCTTTGGTGTGTGGCTCAAGGGTGAGCCGGTTGCCGACGGTGCCTCGTTCGACAGCGAACAAGCCCGTGATGCAGCCATCGAGCGTCTTCGTGCAGCGCTTGAGCCGCAACAGGACTGATCGACGGACGGAATGTGCCCGCCCTCTGGCCTGATGATCAGGGCACTATCATCGGGCTCTGGTTACCGGTATGGGGCATATTGACGCAAGTCGCATTGCCATTAGGCGGGCCGCTCGCTACAGTGACGGCCCGTTTTTTGTTGCCTCGCTAACGAATCATGACTCCCCTAGAACGCTATCAAGCAGATCTGAAACGTCCCGATTTCTTTCATGACGCGGCGCAGGAAACTGCGGTGCGTCACCTGCAGCGCCTGTACGACGACCTGGTGCAGGCCCAGAACAACAAGCCGGGTGTATTCGGCAAGTTGTTCGGCAAGAAGGAGCAGACCCCGGTCAAGGGCCTGTACTTCTGGGGCGGGGTAGGGCGAGGCAAGACTTACCTGGTCGACACCTTCTTCGAAGCGCTGCCGTTCAAGCAGAAGATGCGCACGCACTTCCACCGCTTCATGAAGCGTGTCCACGAAGAGATGAAAACCCTCAAGGGCGAGAAGAACCCCCTGACCATCATTGCCAAGCGCTTCAGCGATGAGGCCAAGGTGATCTGCTTCGACGAATTCTTCGTCTCGGACATCACCGACGCCATGATCCTGGGCACCCTGATGGAGGAGCTGTTCAAGAACGGTGTTTCCCTGGTGGCCACTTCCAACATCGTGCCGGACGGCCTCTACAAGGATGGCCTGCAACGTGCACGCTTCCTGCCGGCCATCGCCATGATCAAGCAGTACACCGATGTGGTGAACGTCGACAGCGGTGTCGATTATCGCCTGCGCCACCTTGAGCAGGCCGAACTGTTCCATCACCCGCTCGACGAGGCGGCGCAGCAGAGCATGCGTGCCAGCTTCAAGGCGCTGACGCCCGAGTGCACCGCAGCGGTCGAGAACGACGTGCTGATGATCGAGAACCGTCCCATTCAGGCGCTGCGCACTTGCGACGATGTGGCCTGGTTCGACTTCCGCGCCTTGTGTGATGGGCCGCGAAGCCAGAACGACTACATCGAACTGGGCAAGATCTTCCATGCGGTCCTGCTGAGCAACGTCGAGCAGATGGGCGTGGCAAGCGATGACATCGCGCGTCGCTTCATCAACATGGTCGACGAGTTCTATGACCGTAACGTCAAGCTGATCATCTCGGCCGAGGTGGAACTCAAGGACCTGTATACCGGTGGGCGCCTGAGCTTCGAGTTTCAGCGCACGCTGAGCCGACTGCTGGAAATGCAGTCTCACGAATTCCTGTCCCGCGCGCACAAGCCTTGAGACCCTGGGGCTGCCTGGCAGTCCACCGCCTGATTGCCGGCGGTGGGCTGTCAGGCAGCCCGATTGCGCTCAGGCTTCTTGCATAAACTGCTGGCGATACTGGTTCGGCGACAGGTCGGTGTGCTGGCGAAACAGCCGGGCAAAGAAGCTGGCATCGTCATAGCCCACCTCGTAACTGATGGTCTTGATGCTCTTGCGCGTGCTCGACAACAGTCCCTTGGCCGTCTCGATGCGCAAGCGTTGCAGGTAATGCAACGGCTTGTCCCCGGTCGCGCCCTGGAAGCGGCGCATGAAGTTGCGAATGCTCATGCCGTGGTTACGGGCCACGTCCTCGAAGCGGAACTTGTCTGCGAAGTGCTCTTCGAGCCAGTGCTGGATCTGCAAGATGATCAGGTCCTGGTGCAGCTTCTGGCCGCCAAAGCCCATGCGTCCCGGCGTGTAGTTGCGCTGCACTTCGTACAGAATGTCGCGCGAGACGGCCCGCGCAACATTGGCCCCGCAAAAGCGCTCGATCAGGTAGATGTACAGGTCGCAGGCCGATGTGGTGCCGCCGGCGCAGTACAGGTTGTCGGCGTCGGTCAGGTGTTTGTCCTGGGTCAGGCGTACTTGCGGGAAGCGCTCGGCAAAACTGTCGAAGAAGCGCCAGTACGTGGTCGCTTCCTTGCCGTCGAGCAGACCTGACTCGGCCAGCCAGAACACGCCACTGGCCTCTGCACACAGCACGGCGCCCCGGGCATGCTGTGCTTGCAGCCAGGGCAGCACCTGCGGATAACGTTGCAACAGGTTGTCAAAATCGTCCCAGAACGCCGGAAGAATAATCACGTCGGCATCATCCAGGCCGCCGTCCACCGGCAGCTGCACGTTGCTGAAGCTCTCGACCGGCAACCCGTCAGGGCTGACCAGGTGGATCTCGAACATGGGCTGCAAGCCCAGGCCTAACTGTTTGCCGTAGCGCAAGCTGGCCAGGTGAAAGAAGTCCTTGGCCTGCATCAAGGTCGAAGCGAATACCTTGTCAATGGCCAGGATGCTGACGCGCCGCAACGACGCGGAGGGTTGGGTAAACATCATTGTCATTGTTCTTATAGGATGGAGTGGTCAATCACTGGCTGGATCGTCTTATTTTTTACGGGTCGTGTCTAGCCTGGTAGATCGCGCCGCCCGCTGCACGGGTAAGCCGTGAAGCAAGCGGCGTTGGGTGCGTGCTCAGGGCGCGGGGTTGGGCTGGTCCTGATGAACGGCCTCGATGGCTGCCAGCAGCTCGTCATTGAGGGTGAGTTCGAGGCAGGCCAGGTTGCTGTCCAGTTGCTCGAGGCTGGTAGCGCCGATGATGTTGCTGGTCACGAATGGCTGACGGGTAACGAAGGCCAGGGCCATCTGCGCCGGATCGACACCGTGGTCCCGGGCCAGCTGTACATAACGTTCGCAAGCGGCCACCGTCTGTGGGTTGGAATAGCGGGCAAAGCGGCTGAACAGGGTCAGTCGCGCCTTCTCCGGGCGGGCGCCGCCTTCGTATTTGCCCGAGAGCATGCCAAAGGCCAAGGGCGAGTAAGCCAGCAGGCCGCACTGCTCCCGGATGGCGATTTCGGCAAGCCCCACCTCGAAGGTGCGATTGAGCAGGTTGTAGGGGTTCTGGATAGAGACGGCCCGAGGCCAGCCACGGCTTTCGGCCAGCTGCAGGAATTTCATGGTGCCCCAGGGGGTTTCGTTGGACAGCCCGATGTGGCGGATCTTGCCCGCGCGCACCTGCTCGTCGAGCACCTCCAGGGTTTCTTCCAGTGGCGTGAAATGGTCCTGGGCCAGATGCTGGTAGCCCAGCTTGCCGAAGAAGTTGGTGCTGCGTTCAGGCCAGTGCAGCTGGTAGAGGTCGATGCGATCGGTCTGCAGGCGCCGCAGGCTCTCTTCCAGTGCCGCGACGATGTGTTGCCGGTTGTGCCTGAGTTGACCGTCGCGGATATGGCTGATGCCATTGCCGGGGCCGGCCACCTTGCTGGCCAGTACCCAGTCGTCCCGATCGCCCTGGCGGGCGAACCAGTTACCGATGATGCGCTCGGTAGCGGCATAGGTTTCCGGCCGCGGGGGTACCGGATACATCTCGGCGGTATCGATGAAGTTGATGCCCGCGGCCTTGGCCCGGGCAATCTGTTCGAATGCCTGGGTCTGATCGTTCTGCTCGCCCCAGGTCATGGTGCCCAGACACAGCGCGCTGACTTGGAGGTCGGTGCGACCCAGCTGACGGTAGTCCATCGGTTGCTTGCTCCTTGGCTATGGTCATTCATCAAAGCAGGTTGATATTTTTCCCGCAATCTGGATAATTCAGCCCCTCTCCGCGTGGCGGAAGTGATGCACCATCACGCAGGAAGAACCCCGTCGAACATTGGCGTGCCTGACCCGAGCCCCCAAAAGCGTCAGCGTTCGGCTGCGCGCTTGCCCTTGGCAAGCTGTGCACTATCCAGTAAGATTCGCCGTCTATTTTTCGCTGGGCGGCCTCTGAGGCTTTAGAGAATGAAAACTTTTACTGCTAAACCGGAAACAGTAAAGCGCGAGTGGTTCGTAGTCGACGCCGCTGGCCAGACCCTGGGTCGTCTGGCTACCGAAATCGCTAGCCGTCTGCGTGGCAAACACAAGCCAGAATACACCCCTCACGTTGACACCGGCGACTACATCGTCGTCATCAACGCCGAGCAGGTTCGTGTGACAGGTGCCAAGTCTTCCGACAAAATGTACTACTCCCACTCCGGTTTCCCAGGTGGTATCAAGGAAATCAACTTCGAGAAGTTGATCGCCAAGGCCCCTGAGCGTGTTATCGAGACTGCGGTCAAAGGCATGCTGCCGAAGAACCCGCTGGGTCGCGACATGTACCGTAAGCTGAAAGTGTACGCGGGTGCTGCTCACCCACACACTGCTCAGCAGCCTCAAGAACTGAAGATCTAACGGGATAGTTCATTATGTCGGCGACTCAAAATTACGGCACTGGCCGTCGCAAGACCGCAACCGCTCGCGTATTCCTGCGTCCGGGTACTGGTAACATCTCCATCAACAACCGTTCTCTGGACGTGTTCTTCGGTCGCGAAACCGCTCGCATGGTTGTTCGCCAGCCACTCGAGCTGACCGAAAGCGTTGAGAAATTCGACATCTACGTCACCGTTTCCGGTGGTGGTGTCAGCGGTCAGGCCGGTGCGATCCGTCACGGTATCACCCGCGCCCTGATGGAATACGACGAAACCCTGCGTGGCGCTCTGCGTCGTGCTGGCTACGTCACCCGCGACGCTCGTGAAGTCGAGCGTAAGAAAGTGGGTCTGCGTAAAGCGCGTAAGCGTCCTCAGTACTCCAAGCGTTAATACCGCTTCGGCAGTCGAAAAAAGCCCGGTTCCTTGGAACCGGGCTTTTTTTTGCCTTGAATAATTTACCCGCTCGTCGGTGAGCGCCTTTCCCATAGACGTAGATCAAGCAAAGCGTGGGTAGTGGCCGTGCAGCCCGGTAATCACCTTGTCAGTGTGTGGTTTTGTTACTTACCATGGCGACCAATTTTTAGCGCCACAGACACAACGTAGGTACGAGCCTGGTTCAACAGGCCAAGCAAGCTGATGGGAGAGGACTGAATGAGCAATGACGGCGTCAACGCAGGCCGGCGCCGCTTCCTCGTAGCCGCGACATCCGTGGTCGGGGCAGCGGGAGCAGTGGGGGCTGCGGTACCGTTCGTGGGGTCATGGTTCCCCAGTGCCAAGGCGAAAGCTGCAGGCGCACCGGTAAAGGTCAACATCGCTAAGGTCGAGCCAGGGCAGCAGATGGTCGCAGAATGGCGAGGGCAGCCTGTGTTCATCGTGCGGCGAACGGCTGAGATCCTCGGCAACCTCAAGAAAATCACCGGCGAATTGTCAGACCCTGATTCCCAGGCATCGGACCAGCCGACCTACGTCGATCCGCAAGTACGCTCCATCAAGCCGGAGATCCTCGTGCTGGTTGGTCTGTGCACGCACCTGGGGTGCTCGCCCACCTTCCGCCCGGAAGTGGCCCCCGTCGACCTCGGTCCCAAATGGGTCGGAGGCTATTTCTGCCCGTGCCATGGTTCCCACTACGACATGGCAGGGCGAGTGTACAAGTCGCAGCCGGCACCGCTGAACCTGCCGGTGCCGCCCCATGCCTACGAGTCCGACGAGATCATCGTCATCGGTATCGACCAGGAGAACGCATGATGAGCAAGTTCATGGACTGGATCGACGCGCGTTTCCCTGCCACCAAGATGTGGGAAGACCACCTTAGCAAGTACTACGCGCCCAAGAACTTCAATTTCCTGTACTTCTTCGGCTCCCTGGCCTTGCTGGTGTTGGTCAACCAGATCGTCACCGGGGTCTGGCTGACGATGAGTTTCACGCCTTCGGCCGAAGAGGCCTTCGCCTCAGTCGAATACATCATGCGTGACGTGGAATACGGCTGGATCCTGCGCTACTTGCATTCGACGGGTGCGTCGGCCTTCTTCATCGTGGTCTACCTGCACATGTTCCGCGGCCTGTTGTATGGCTCCTACCAAAAGCCCAGGGAGCTGGTATGGCTGTTTGGCATGCTGATCTACCTGGCGCTGATGGCTGAAGCGTTCATGGGCTACCTGCTGCCATGGGGGCAGATGTCGTATTGGGGTGCCCAGGTGATCATCTCGTTGTTCGGGGCCATTCCCGTCATTGGTGATGACATCACCCAGTGGATTCGCGGCGACTACCTGATCTCGGGCATCACGCTCAACCGCTTCTTCGCCCTGCATGTAGTGGCATTGCCGATCGTCATCCTGGGCCTGGTGGTGCTGCATATCCTGGCCCTGCACGAAGTCGGCTCTAACAACCCCGATGGCATCGACATCAAGAAGCACAAGGACGAAAACGGTATCCCGCTGGACGGTATTCCGTTCCACCCGTACTACACCGTCAAGGATATCGTCGGGGTGGTCGTGTTCCTGTTCGTGTTCTGCGCCGTGGTGTTCTTCTTCCCGGAAATGGGCGGGTACTTCCTGGAAAAACCCAACTTCGAACAGGCCAACGCCTTCAAGACCCCCGAGCACATCGCGCCGGTGTGGTACTTCACGCCGTTCTACGCCATCTTGCGCGCCGTACCGGACAAGCTGATGGGCGTGATCGCCATGGGCGCAGCCATTGCCGTACTGTTCGTGCTGCCCTGGCTGGACCGCAGCCCGGTTCGCTCCATGCGCTACAAGGGCTGGATAAGCAAACTCTCCCTGCTGGTGTTCTGCGTCGCCTTCATCGTCCTCGGCGTGCTGGGGGTACTGGCGCCAACGCCTGGGCGTACCTTGCTGTCGCAGGTGTGCACGTTCCTGTACTTCGCCTACTTCCTGCTGATGCCGTTCTACACAAGGCTCGAGAAGACCAAACCGGTTCCGGAAAGGGTGACTGGCTGATGAAAAAGTTGATTGCTGTATTTCTCCTGGCAGTGATGCCTGCATTCGCCCTTGCTGCAGAGCATGGCGTGGAACTGGACAAGGTCGATATCGACTTGAGCGACAAGGCAGCGATGCAGGACGGTGCGCGCACGTTCGCCAACTACTGCATGGGGTGCCACAGTGCCAAGTTCCAGCGCTATGAGCGGGTGGCTGATGACCTGGGCATTCCCCACGACGTGATGCTTGAAAACCTGGTGTTCACCGGGGCCAAGATTGGCGACCACATGCAGATTGGCATGAAACCCAGCGATGCCAAGACCTGGTTCGGTGCCGCGCCACCCGACCTTACCCTGGTGGCACGGGTCAGAGGCGCCGACTGGCTGTACAGCTATCTGCGCAGTTTCTATGAAGACCCATCGCGGCCCTACGGTGTGAACAACAAGGTCTTCCCGAACGTCGGCATGCCGAACGTGCTGGTTGGCCTGCAGGGAAACCAGGTGATCGGCTGCAAGCAGGTGCAGACGGTGGTGGATGGCAAGAAACAATTTGACCCCTTGACCGGCACGCCGTTGACCCATGAAGCCTGCGATCAGCTGACCATCACGCCGAATTCCGGTACTCTGACCACCGAGCAGTTCGACGAGAAGGTCAAGAACCTGGTGACCTTCCTGGCCTATTCGGCCAACCCGGTCAAACTGGAAAGCCAGCGCATTGGTACCTACGTATTGCTGTACCTGGCTTTCTTCTTCGTATTCGCCTACTTGCTCAAGCGTGAATACTGGAAGGACGTGCACTGATCACGCAGTAACCTCTGGTTGTTGAACGCGCCTGTGGCGCACTGGTAGTTATGCCAGTGCGCCACAGGCGCGTTTTCATTTACAGTTTTACAAGCATCCCTCGAGAGGAGGCGCTACATGGGCGTAACCAATGGGTTAGCCTGCTATTCCGACCCTGCCGATCAATACTCGCATCGGGTTCGCCTTGTGTTGGCCGAAAAGGCCGTTGACGCGCACATCACCAACGTCGATACCGACAAGATTCCGCCGCGGCTCGCCGAACTGAACCCGTATGGCAGCGTGCCGACCTTGGTTGATCGGGATTTGGTCCTGTATGAGTCGTCGGTGATCATGGAGTACCTGGAGGAGCGCTATCCGCATCCTCCGCTGATGCCGGTCTATCCGGTGGGGCGTGGCAATAGCCGGTTACTGATGCACCGTATCCAGCGTGACTGGTGCAGCCTGGCTGATCAGATTCTCGACCCACGCACCGGTGAGGCTGCCCGTGCAGAGGCTCGCAAGGCGCTGCGCGAGAGCCTGACCGGTGTCTCGCCGCTGTTTGGCGAGTTCGCCTGTTTCATGAGCGATGAGCAAAGCCTGGTCGATTGCTGTCTACTGCCCATACTCTGGCGTCTGCCGATGATGGGTATCGAATTGCCGCGGCAAGCCAAGCCGCTGCTGGATTACATGGAGCGACAGTTCGCCCGGGAGTCATTCCAGGCAAGCCTGTCGTCCGTTGAACGCGAAATGCGCACGCTTTGAGGAGCTGTTGATGAACTCCAGTCGCCCCTATCTGGTTCGAGCACTGTACGAGTGGATCGTCGACAACGATTGCACACCCCATATGTTGGTCAATGCCGAGTACCCGAAAGTACAGGTGCCGGAAGGTTTTGCCAGTGATGGCCAGATCGTCCTGAATGTGTCGCCCAGCGCTGTGCGCAGTTTGCACATGGACAATGACGCCGTCAGCTTCGAAGGCCGTTTTGGCGGCGTGCCCCATTCGTTGTTCGTGCCCATTGGCGCGGTACTGGGTATTTATGCCCGCGAAAATGGTCAGGGCATGGTTTTCGAGTTGGAGTCTTCGATGATGGAGGACGAGGAAATCGAGGACGATCAGGAGCAGCCTGATGATGATGGGCCGCCAGAAGGCGGCGGGCAGCCACCGCGCCCGAGCGGTCGGCCAAGTTTGAAAGTGGTGAAATAAGAAAAGGCGATCCGCAAGGATCGCCTTTTTAGTACTGTCAATAGGCTAGGTGCGCGAGGGCCTGCGCGGCCTGGCGTGCTCAAGTGTTCAGTCGATGTACTCGAACAGTTTCACGATTTTTTGCACACCAGACACGCTTTGCACGACGGCAGTGGCGGCATTGGCCTCCTGCTGGGTGACGAGCCCCAACAAATACACGATGCCATTCTCGGTGATCACTTTGATCCGCGAGCTGGGTACTGCTGTATCGGCCAGCATCTGAGTCTTGATCTTGGTGGTCAACCACGCATCGTTGTTGCGCGCCAGGATGGAGGAGGGCTGCATGACCTGCAGTTCGTTATGCACCTTCTTGACGCGCTGGACTTGGCTGGCCGTCTGTTCGGCAAGGCTTTTGAGGTCGGCGCGTGGCGTCTGGCCAGCCAACAGAACGATGCCGTTGTAGCTGCTGACGACGATGTGCGAGCCCTTGTCGAGGTCCGGGCTTGCCTTGGCGATGTTCACCGATGCCTTGGTCTCGATCAGTGAATCGTCGATCTTGCTGCCAATGGTGCGAGTGCCTCGGTCGTCCTCGATGGGCGAATTACGAGCAGAGTTGAGTACCGAACTGCAGCCGGTGACGCTCAGGCACAAGGTCAAGGCCATGAGGCCAATGCGCATAGGGGTCATTCTTCACTCCCGAACAGTTGGCTGTCGATCAGATCGCACAGGCAATGGATCGCCAGCAGGTGGACTTCCTGGATGCGAGCGGTCACCGTCGAGGGTACCCGAATCTCGACGTCCTCTGGCAGCAATAGCGAGGCCATGCCCCCGCCGTCGCGGCCCGTCAATGCTACGACAATCATTTCGCGGTCATGTGCGGCCTGGATGGCCTGGATGACGTTGGCGGAATTGCCGCTGGTGGAGATGGCCAGCAGAACATCCCCGGGTTGGCCCAAGGCGCGGATCTGCTTGGAAAACACCTCGTTGTAACTGTAGTCGTTGGCAATCGAGGTCAGGGTCGAGCTGTCAGTGGTCAGCGCGATTGCTGGCAGGCTGGGGCGTTCGCGTTCGAAGCGGTTGAGCAGCTCCGAAGAGAAATGTTGCGCATCGCCGGCCGAGCCGCCGTTGCCGCACGCGAGCATCTTGCCCTCGTTGAGCAGTGCGTTGACCATGACCAGGCTGGCCTGCTCGATGTGCGGTGCCAGGATGTCCATTGCCTGTTGCTTGGTATCGATGCTGGCCTGGAACAGCCGGCGGATTCGGGATTGCATGTCCATCTGGTGACCTTAAATGGGGCGGAGGCCGTCGCGGCACGCGACGGTAATCAGCCCGCGAAACATAGAGCATAAAGAACGAAGTGGGTTCAGCATTCGAAGGCGTTTTTCAACCATTCGAGCGGCTTGCCAGCATGATGGCTGCCTTGAAGGGCGACCACGTCGAAGCGGCAAGGACAGTTGCCCCATTGAGGTTTCTGATGCAGGAACAGGCTGGCGGCAAGCACCAGCCGCTTCTGCTTGCGCTGATCGATACTGCCGAGGGCGCCACCGTAGTGCGCGTGCAACCGATAGCGGACTTCGACGAATACTACTGTATCGGCGTCGAGCATGACCAGATCAAGCTCGCCTCCTTTGCATCGCCAGTTGCGGTCAATCAGCTTCAGGCCATGCCCTTGAAGGTACTCAAGGGCATGGTTTTCCGCCGCTTGCCCAGCATGGCTTGGCGAGGCAGCGGTCATCAGCGGGGCGTATCAGGGAGGCGCTTGACCTGGCCGCCGGCGAACTCTGCCCACGGCAACTGACGCTCAACGCGCTGGCTGGCATTGATGCCGAGGTTGCCAGACAGGCCCTGGATACGGCTGTCCGGCAGGGCCTTGAGCTGACCGAGGCGCGGGGCCAGGGTGTAGGCGTCTACACCCATGGCATACAGGCGGCCCAGGCTGCCCGCCGCTTGCGGCCATTGCTGTACCACCTGCTGGCGGAGGCTGTTGCTGCTGTCGAGCAACCATGGGGTTTCACAGAAACGGATGCCGTTCATGTCGTTGTACTGGTTCACATCGCCGCTGGCGCTGTACAGGTTGGAAGTGGCATAGACTGGCACGTCACCTGCGTACTGGAAGTTCAGCGTCGGCTTGATCTGCTGCGCCTGCTGTGGGGTGGCTGCCAGGAACAGGAAGTCGATGTCTTGGCGACGTGCCGGCTGGGCAGCGATGCTGCCGCCCACGGTGCTTTGCACGCTCTTGGCGCGCCCTTCGCTTTGGCGCAGCTGGAACAGGTCGGCAATCTGCTGGGCCAGTGCCACGGGCTGGGCAATACGCTCTGCAGCCAGCAGGGTACCGCCGTTGCTCTCCCAATCCTGACGGAACGCGGCCAGGACACGATCGCCCCATTCACCGCTCGGCACCATGGCAACGGCGCGGACCATGCCGTCTGCGCGGGCCCTGCGGGACACCTCGCGGGCCTCGTCCTCGGCGGCAAGGCCGAACTGGAACAGTTGAGGCGGCGCCTTTTGACCCGCGTCGGCATAGTTCAGTGCCAGGGTGGTGATCGGAAGCTGCGGCTTGGCAGCCAATTGCTTGACCAGGGGTTTCTCCAATGGGCCAATGACAAGCTGCACGCCGTCGGCCTGCGCCTGTCGGTAGAAGTCGTCCAGCGACCCGATGCGGGAGCTGTCGACCATCTGCACGGACGGGGCGGGTTGCCCGGATTGCTGGGCCTGGAAGTGGGCGGCCATGAACCCGTCACGCAGCGCGCGCGCCACACCGGCCAATGGGCCTTCCTGGGGAAGTAGCAGGGCGATACGCGTCAGAGGCTGGCTAGCCAGCTCCTTGAGCTTGGTGAGGGCAGTGGGCAACTGTTTCGCGGCAGGATGATCCGGGTGCTGTTTGACCCAGTCGTCGATGGCTGCCTGTTGCTGCTCCAGGGTGCCGGCGCCCTTGACGGCCAGGGCGAGGCTGGACCAGCCCGCCAGGACCGGATCGTTGGCGGGCTGTTGCAGTTGCTCGGTCGACAGCGAGGCGACAAGTGACCAGATGGCATCGTGGTTGGCGCTGGCGGCTTGCCCGCTGAGCAGCGGTGCCAACAGCACACGCTGCTGGGCAGCGGCCATGGCCTGCCCGTCCGCCTCCAGAGCGGCGGCATGTACCGAATAGGTGCGCACCTGCTGTTGCGCAGGCAATTCGGGCACGTGCTGCAGGCTGGGATGCTGCAGCGCGCTCAAGGCAGCCTTGGGTTGGTTGCGGCTCATGGCAAGTTCGGCGGTCAGCGTGACGGCGAACACCTGCTGGGCGGGCTTGAGCGTGTCTACCTGGACTTGTTCGAGAATGCGTGCGGCGCGCGGGAAGTCCTTCTGCTGGTAGGCCATGTCTGCGGCGCTCAGGCGCAGCAGTGCGGCATCTTCGGCAGACTTGCTGGAGGTCGCCCGTTCGAGCAGTTGCTCGATGCTGGCATCCGGCGTACGGGGCAGCTCGCCAAGGCTGGATGAGGGCGAACTGGCGCAGGCTGCCAGCAGGGCAGCGAGACAGAAGGCTGTGAGCAGCCGCAGGCAGGCGATCATGTAATTGTCCTGTTACTCGATCAAGTTGGCTGGCGATTGTACCCAAGCGCTGGCCCGGGCGCGATGTCGCCGTGTGGAAGCTTCACTATAGGCCTGCTGTGGCGCAGCGGCGTTCAACTTCTTTGCGCGCTGTTGCGGGTGCTCGGGCTACAATGCCTGCTTTGATTTCAATGGCAGGTGCGTGCAGTGACTGATGTGGCCGGGGCTTCGACCGCCCCAGTGGGAACGCTTTATGTGGTGGCAACGCCTATCGGCAATCTTGATGACATGAGTGCCAGGGCGCTGAAGGTGCTGGCAAGCGTGTCACTGATCGCTGCCGAGGACACGCGCCATTCGATCCGCCTGCTGCAACACTTCGGCATCGACACACCACTGGCCGCCTGCCATGAACATAACGAGCGGGATGAGGGGGGGCGCTTTCTGACCCGGCTATTGGCCGGCGACGATGTGGCGCTGGTGTCTGACGCAGGCACACCGCTGATTTCGGACCCCGGTTATCACCTGGTCCGACAGGCTCGCGCTGCAGGTGTGCCCGTGGTGCCGGTGCCTGGCGCCTGTGCCTTGATCGCCGCACTGTCAGCGGCAGGCTTGCCTTCGGATCGCTTCATCTTCGAAGGTTTCCTGCCCGCCAAGACAGCGGGGCGCCGCGCCCGTCTGGAGCAGGTCAAGGAGGAGCCGCGTACCTTGATCTTCTATGAGGCGCCGCATCGCATCCTGGAGTGCCTGGACGACATGCAGGCGGTGTTTGGCGCAGACCGTCCAGCGGTGCTGGCGCGCGAAATCACCAAAACGTTTGAAACCCTCAAGGGCCTGCCTTTGTCCGAGCTCCATGCGTTCGTTGCCGGCGACAGCAATCAGCAGCGCGGCGAATGTGTGGTACTGGTAGGCGGCTGGAGCGCGCCGGAAGGCGAACAGGGTATCGGCACCGAAGCGCAGCGCGTACTTGACCTTCTGCTGGCCGAGCTTCCGCTCAAGCGGGCAGCGGCGCTGGCGTCGGAAATAACGGGCGTACGCAAGAACCTGCTGTATCAAGTTGCACTGGAAAAACAGAAAGTGCAGTAGTGGCTAATTGATATAAAAGGCGGTAGCGCTTGTTCTTGGCAGCATCTGCCGGTACTCTTTGCGCCGGAGAGTCGATCGGACAGTCGCTGCCCGTTTAAGTTCCACCGCTTTGCGGTGTCGCTGGCGGGGGGAGGAAAGTCCGGGCTCCGCAGGGCAGAGTGCCAGGTAACGCCTGGGAGGCGCGAGTCTACGGAAAGTGCCACAGAAAACAACCGCCTAAGCACTTCGGTGCCGGTAAGGGTGAAAAGGTGCGGTAAGAGCGCACCGCACGGCTGGCAACAGCCCGTGGCTAGGTAAACCCCACTCGGAGCAAGACCAAATAGGGTTCCATCAGGCGTGGCCCGCGTCGGAACCGGGTAGGTTGCTAGAGGCGTCCAGTGATGGCCGTCGTAGAGGAATGACTGTCCTCGACAAAACCCGGCTTACAGATCGACTCTCCACCTTTTCCCTCCTGCTTGAATCGATAGCAGATCTCATCTGGTAATGCCGAAAAAATCTTACTCTTGATAAATCACTTTAAGTTCGGCCCGCATCGGGTTGTGCGCATTTGATTTCTCAAGTCTTTTTATTCCCCAGATAGTCTTTCCACATTCCTTTAACGCGCTAAATCTCGGTCATGTAAGGCTTTTCCTTCCGAACGTGCCTTGACGGTGCTGCGGGCGGATTCCTATAGTGTGCGCAGGTGGCAGGAAGTGGGATGAAGTGGGTTTTCTGACACAAAAAAGCTAATATTGTGGGGAATCGCTGCCGTGTTTCGCGGAGCCAATGCCGTCAGTCTCGATGCCAAGGGCCGTCTCGCCATGCCGAGCCGGTACCGTGACGAGCTCGATTCGCGTTGCAACGGCCAGCTGATCGTGACCATCGACGCTGTCGATCCCTGCTTGTGCGTCTACCCGCTCGATGAGTGGGAGCAAATTGAAGCCAAGTTGCGAGCCTTGCCATCGCTTCGTGAGGAAAACCGCCGCCTGCAGCGCTTGCTGATTGGTAATGCGGTCGACCTAGAGCTTGATGGCAGTGGTCGCTTCCTGGTGCCGCCCCGCTTGCGTGAGTACGCCCGGCTGGACAAGAAGGCGATGCTGGTGGGGCAACTGAACAAATTCCAGCTGTGGGATGAGGAAGCCTGGAACACGGTTTCGGCAGCCGACCTCGCAGCTATCCAACAACCGGGCGCCATGCCCGACGAATTGCGTGACCTGATCCTGTGACCATAGATAGCGGCTTCAACCACATTACCGTCCTGCTCGACGAAGCTGTCGAGGCACTGGCCTTGCGCGCCGACGGTTGCTATCTGGACGGCACCTTTGGCCGTGGCGGACACAGTCGGCTGATCCTCAGCAAGCTCGGCCCAGAAGGGCGGCTGTTGGGATTTGACAAAGACCCACAAGCGATTGCCACAGGGCAAGCGCTGGCGGCCGAAGACGGCCGCTTTGTCATTGTGCAGCGCAGCTTTGCCGAGCTGGGTGCAGAAGTGACCGAGCGCGGCCTGCACGGTAAGGTGAGCGGGATACTGATGGACCTGGGCGTGTCTTCACCACAGCTTGACGACCCGGAGCGTGGCTTCAGCTTCCTCAATGACGGGCCGCTGGACATGCGCATGAACCCCGACCAAGGCATCAGCGCCGCCGAATTCATTGCCACCGCGCCGGTCGAGGAAATCGCCCGCGTATTCAAGGAGTATGGCGAGGAGCGCTTTGCCGGCCGTATGGCCCGTGCAGTCGTCGAGCGCCGTGAAAAGCAGCCGTTCACCCGCACAGGCGACCTTGCCGAGGTTCTCAAGGTGGCCAACCCTGCATGGGAAAAGGGCAAGAACCCAGCCACCCGCGCGTTCCAGGGCCTGCGTATCCACGTCAACAACGAACTCGGCGACCTGGAAACCGGCCTGCAAGCGGCCATCGACGCACTGGAGGTTGGCGGTCGCCTGGCCGTGATCAGCTTCCATTCGCTCGAAGACCGCATCGTCAAGCTGTTCATGCGCAAACTGGCCAAGGGCGAAGCTGATAACCTGCCGCGCAACCTGCCCGTGCAGCACAAGGTGTTCGAACCCACGATCAAGCTGATCGGTAAAGCCCAGTTCGCCTCCGATGCAGAGCTCAAGGCCAACCCCCGCTCACGCAGTGCGGTGATGCGTGTTGCGGAGAAATTGCGGTGAGCAAGTTGTTCGCCAAACCTCTGCCTGGCGGCAGCTTCCTCATGCTCATGCTGTTCGTCGGCGTGTTGGGCTCGGCCATTGCCGTGTCGTACAGCGCGCACTGGAACCGGCAATTGCTCAATACCCTGTACGGGGAGCTCAACGAGCGGGACAAGGCCCAGGCTGAATGGGGCCGGTTGATCCTGGAGCAAAGCACTTGGACAGCGGCCAGTCGCATCGAAAACCTGGCTACCGAGCAGCTCAAGATGCGCGTGCCAGCCGCTGACGAAGTGCGGATGGTGGCGCCATGATGAAGCTCGAAGGCGCACTCTATCCCTGGCGGTTCCGTGTGGTCGTCGGCCTGTTGGCGCTGATGGTCGGTGCCATTTGCTGGCGCATCATCGACCTGCAGGTCGTCGACCGCGATTTCCTCAAGGGGCAGGGCGATGCACGCAGCCTGCGCCACATTCCCATCCCTGCGCACCGTGGTTTGATCACTGACCGCAACGGTGAGCCGCTGGCGGTCAGCACGCCGGTCACCACGCTGTGGGCCAACCCCAAGGAAATGCAGGCTTCGCGCGACCGCTGGCCGCAGTTGGCAACCGCTCTGGGGCAAAATCCCCAGCAGCTCACCGAGCGCCTGACCCAGCAAGCCAACAAGGAATTCATCTACCTGGTCCGCGGCCTGACCCCGGAGCAGGGGCAGCATGTGCTGGACCTGAAGGTACCAGGCGTCTATGGGCTGGAAGAGTTCCGCCGCTTCTACCCTGCCGGCGACGTGACCGCCCACATGGTCGGCTTTACCGACCTGGACGATCACGGTCGCGAAGGCGTCGAGCTGGCCTATGACGAGTGGCTGGCCGGTGTACCGGGCAAGCGGCAGGTGATCAAGGACCGGCGCGGCCGCCTGATCAAGGACATCCAGGTCACCAAGAACGCCAAGGCAGGGAAGACCTTGGCGTTGTCGATTGACCTGCGCCTTCAATACCTGGCTACCCGCGAACTGCGCAACGCCATCGCCGAGCAGGACGCCAAGGCCGGCAGCCTGGTGATCATGGACGTCAAGACCGGTGAGGTTTTGGCGATGGTCAACCAGCCTACCTACAACCCCAACA
The DNA here is from genome assembly GCF_043106155.1 of Pseudomonas sp. FYR_7. Taxonomy (NCBI): domain Bacteria; kingdom Pseudomonadati; phylum Pseudomonadota; class Gammaproteobacteria; order Pseudomonadales; family Pseudomonadaceae; genus Pseudomonas; species Pseudomonas sp. FYR_7. The sequence continues at coordinate 100,475 of NZ_JBICMI010000080.1, read as the reverse complement.
ACCGCCGCAGCATGTTCCCGGCGGCCATGCGCAACCGGGCCATCATCGACGTGTTCGAGCCTGGCTCCACGGTCAAGCCGATCTCGATGAGTGCCGCACTGGAAAGCGGCCGCTGGAAGCCTACCGACAAGGTCGAGGTTTACCCGGGCAGTCTGCAGATCGGTCGCTATACCATCAAGGACGTGTCCCGAAGCGAGGGTCCGATCCTCGACCTGACCGGCATTCTGATCAACTCCAGTAACGTGGGCATGAGCAAGATCGCCTTCGATATCGGCGGCGAAGCCATCTACCGTGTCATGTCCCAGGTCGGGCTGGGCCAGTACACCGGCCTGGGTTTCCCGGGCGAGCGTGTCGGCAACCTGCCCAACCACCGGGAGTGGCGCAAGGCCGAAACGGCCACGCTGTCGTACGGCTACGGCGTTTCGGTCACCGCTCTGCAGCTGGTGCACGCTTATGCAGCCTTGGCCAACGACGGCAAGATGGTGCCGCTGTCGATCCTCAAGGTGGACAAGGCGCCCGAAGCCGTCCAGGCGATTCCCAAGGAAACCGCAGAAACCGTGCAGGGCATGCTCCAGCAAGTGATCGAGGCGCCGCGCGGCGTGTTCCGTGCCCAGGTGCCGTTCTACCACGTGGCCGGCAAGTCCGGTACCGCGCGTAAAGCCACGGTGGGTTCCAAGGGCTACACCGAAAATGCCTATCGCTCGCTGTTCGCAGGCTTCGGCCCGATGAGCGACCCGCGCTATGCGATCGTCGTGGTAATCGACGAACCCGGCAAAGGCGGCTACTTCGGCGGTCTGGTATCGGCACCTGTGTTCAGCAAGGTCATGTCCGGCACCCTTCGGTTGATGAACGTGCCGCCAGACAACCTGCCGCCACCTGCGCCGGCAGCGCCGGCAAGCCAATCGCAAGTCAATGCAGCAGCCGCCAACGGAGGGCGTGGATAATGACAATGCCATTGAGCAAGCTCTTCGCCCATGCCAGCCGCGACCCGCTGATTCGTGAACTGACCCTCGATAGCCGCAACGTGCGCCCAGGCGACCTGTTCCTGGCAGTGCCTGGGGCCAAGGTCGATGGCCGCGAGCATATCGCCGACGCGCTGGCCCGTGGCGCTGCCGCCGTGGCTTACGAGGAACAGGGCGCCACGGTGCTGCCGCTGACCGATGTACCGCTGATTCCAGTCAAGGGCCTGATCGCCCAGCTGTCGGACATCGCCGGGCGTTTCTATGGCGAGCCCAGCCGCCAGTTGAACCTGGTAGGCGTGACCGGCACCAACGGCAAGACCAGCGTCACCCAACTGGTGGCACAGGCGCTCGACCTGTTGGGCCAGCGTTGCGGCCTAGTGGGTACCCTGGGGACGGGTTTCTACGGCGAGCTGAAAAGCGGTCGACTGACCACGCCTGACCCGATCGCCGTGCAGTCGACCCTGTATGACTTGAAAAAACAAGGCGCCAAGGCCGTTGCCATGGAAGTGTCCTCCCATGCACTGGAACAGGGGCGTGTAGCGGCCTTGGCGTTCGACATCGCGGTGATGACCAACCTGTCCCGTGACCACCTCGACTACCACGGCAGCATGCAGGCCTACGAAGCGGCCAAGGCCAAGCTGTTTGCCTGGCCAAGCCTGCGTTGCCAAGTGGTCAATCTGGACGACGACTTCGGTCGCCGCCTGGCTGACGCCTACGCTCACAAGCCGATGGCCGAGCGCATCGATACCCGGTTGATCACCTACAGCCTGGAGCACTCGGACGCCTCGCTGTACTGCCCCAAGGCCAAGTTCGACGACGATGGCGTCTGCGCCACCCTCGTCACCGCCCAAGGCGAGCGCACGTTGCGCACGCAGCTGCTGGGTCGCTTCAACCTGAGCAACGTATTGGCGGCCGTGGCGACCCTGCTGGCGTTGGACTACGCCCTGGACGAGATCCTCAAGGTCATGCCGCAGTTACACGGCCCTGTTGGCCGCATGCAACGCCTGGGCGGCGGCGACAAGCCCCTTGTGGTGGTCGACTACGCACACACGCCCGATGCCCTGGAAAAAGTGCTCCAGGCCCTACGCCCCCATGCCCACGGCCAACTGCTGTGCCTGTTCGGCTGTGGCGGCGACCGTGACCGGGGCAAGCGCCCGCTGATGGCAGAAGTGGCCGAACGTCTGGCCGACCGGGTGCTGGTGACCGACGACAACCCGCGGACCGAAGACCCAATGCGCATCTTCGACGATATTCGGCCCGGCTTTAAGGCGCCGGTCGAGGTGGCGTTCGTGGCCGGTCGCGGTGATGCCATCGCTCAGCTGATCGCCGGTGCCGCTGCCGACGACGTCATCGTGCTGGCCGGCAAGGGACACGAGGACTATCAGGAGATCAACGCGCAGCGCCATGCGTTTTCCGATTTGACCGAGGCCGAAAAGGCACTCGCAGCCTGGGAGGCCCCCAATGCTTGAGGCGATGACGCTTAGCCAGGTGAGCGCCACCTTGAAGGGTCGCCTGACCGGCGCCGATGCCCGCTTCGATGGCGTCAGCATCGACAGCCGCAGCGTTGTGCCGGGGCAACTCTTCGTTGCCCTGGCCGGCCCGCGCTTTGACGGTCATGACTACCTGACAGACGTCAAGGCCAAGGGCGCCGTGGCGGCGCTGGTCGAACGCGAAGTGCAGGGCGTCGACCTGCCGCAGTTGGTGGTCGCCGATTGCCGCCTGGCCCTTGGCCAGCTCGGTGCACTCAACCGGGCGGCCTTCGACAAGCCCGTGGTGGCCATTACCGGGTCCAGCGGCAAGACCACGGTCAAGGAAATGCTCGCCAGCATCCTGCGCACGCGCGGCCTGGTGCATGCCACACGTGGCAACCTGAACAATGACCTGGGCGCGCCGCTGACCTTGTTGGAAATCGCCCCCGAGCACAGCGCCGCCGTCATCGAGCTGGGCGCCTCGCGCATCGGCGAAATTCGCTACACCGTGGGTTTGACTCAGCCCCAAGTGGTCATCATCAACAATGCCGGCACCGCGCACGTGGGTGAATTCGGCGGCCCGGAGAAGATCGTCGAGGCCAAGGGCGAAATCCTCGAAGGACTGGGTGAGGGCGGTACCGCCATTCTCAACCTGGCCGACAAGGCCTTCGACACTTGGCGAACGCGTGCCGGCGATCACCGGATCGTGAGCTTTGCGCTCGACGATACCCGTGCCGACTTCCATGCCAGTGACATTGGCCGTGACCCCCGCGGCTGCCCGTCTTTCACCCTGCACGGGGCCGGCGAGCAGGCGCAGGTGCAACTCAACGTCCTGGGCGTGCACAACGTCAGCAACGCCTTGGCCGCCGCCGCCGCCGCCCATGCCGTGGGCATCAGCCTGCAGGGCATTGCTGCCGGCCTGGCTGCGGTCCAGCCGGTCAAGGGCCGCACCGTGGCGCAGGTCACCCCGAGCGGCGCTCGCGTGATCGACGACAGTTACAACGCAAATCCCACCTCCATGTGTGCCGCCATTGATATACTCGCCGGCTTTTCCGGACGCACCGTCCTGGTGCTTGGAGAAATTGGCGAGCTGGGTCAGTGGGCGCAGGAAGGTCACCGTCAGGTGGGTGACTACGCCCGCGGCAAGGTCGACGCCTTGTATGCGGTGGGCGCCAACATGGCGCACGCCGTCGAGGCGTTTGGTACCCATGGCCACCATTACGCTACGCAGGCCGCGCTGATCGAAGCAGTCAGTGCCGAAAATGCCGGCGATACCACTATCTTGATCAAGGGCTCGCGCAGCGCTGCGATGGAAAATGTCGTGGCTGCACTGTGCGGTGCCAGCGGGGAGAAACATTAATGCTGCTGCTGTTGGCCGAGTATCTGCAACAGTTCCACAAAGGCTTCGCGGTCTTCCAGTACCTCTCCCTGCGCGGGATTCTCGGGGTGCTTACCGCGTTGTCGCTGGCGCTGTGGCTGGGGCCGTGGATGATCCGTACCCTGCAAATTCGCCAGATCGGCCAGGCCGTTCGCAATGACGGGCCGCAGTCGCACCTGTCCAAGTCCGGTACGCCGACCATGGGCGGGGCATTGATCCTGTCTGCCATTGCCGTCAGTACCTTGCTGTGGGCTGACCTGACCAACCGTTATGTCTGGGTGGTGCTGATCGTTACCCTGGCCTTCGGTGCCATCGGCTGGGTCGACGACTACCGCAAGGTCATCGAGAAGAACTCCCGCGGCCTGCCAAGTCGCTGGAAGTATTTCTGGCAGTCGGTGTTCGGCCTGGCTGCGGCCGTGTTCCTCTACAAGACGGCCCCGACCAGTGTGGAGACCACCCTGATACTGCCGTTCATCAAGGACGTTACCATCCCCCTGGGCATCGGTTTCGTGGTGCTGACCTATTTCGTCATCGTCGGCTCCAGCAACGCCGTGAACCTGACCGATGGCCTGGATGGTCTTGCCATCATGCCGACCGTGATGGTTGGCGGGGCGCTGGGCATCTTCTGCTACTTGTCGGGCAACGTGAAATTCGCCGAGTACCTGTTGATCCCGTACGTACCCGGCTCTGGTGAGCTGATCGTGTTCTGCGGCGCACTGATCGGTGCCGGCCTGGGCTTTCTGTGGTTCAACACCTACCCGGCACAAGTGTTCATGGGCGACGTGGGCGCACTGGCGCTGGGCGCGGCGCTGGGCACCATCGCCGTGATCGTGCGCCAGGAAATCGTGCTGTTCATCATGGGCGGTGTATTCGTGATGGAAACCCTGTCCGTGGTCATCCAGGTCGCTTCCTTCAAGCTGACCGGCAAGCGCGTGTTCCGCATGGCGCCGATTCACCACCACTTTGAACTCAAGGGCTGGCCAGAGCCACGCGTGATCGTCCGCTTCTGGATCATCACCGTGATCCTGGTGCTGATTGGCCTTGCCACCCTGAAACTGAGGTAGATGCGCGTGTCACTGATCGCTTCCGACCAATTCCGCATCGTTGTCGGCCTCGGCAAGAGCGGCATGTCCCTGGTTCGCTTCCTGGCGAGCCGGGGCATTGCCTTTGCGGTCGCCGATACCCGCGAGCAACCGCCGGAACTGGAAACCCTGCGCCGAGATTACCCGCAGGTGGAAGTACGCTGTGGCGAGCTTGACGTGGACTTCCTGTGCCGCGCCAGCGAGCTGTACGTCAGCCCAGGCCTGGCCTTGGCTACGCCGGCGCTGCAACAAGCCGCTGCCCGCGGGGTCAAGCTGTCCGGCGACATCGAGCTGTTTGCGCGCAACGCCAAGGCACCGATCATCGCCATCAGTGGATCGAATGCCAAAAGCACCGTCACCACCCTGGTCGGCGAAATGGCCGCCAGGGCGGGCAAGCGCGTAGCGGTTGGCGGCAACCTCGGCACCCCGGCCCTCGACCTGTTGGCCGATGACGTCGAGCTGTACGTGATGGAGCTGTCCAGCTTCCAGCTGGAAACCACCGACCAGCTCAATGCCGAAGTTGCCACGGTGCTGAATATCAGCGAAGACCACATGGACCGCTACAGTGGCCTGCCGGCCTACCACTTGGCCAAGCACCGCATCTTCCGGGGTGCCCGGCAGGTGGTGGTCAATCGCCAGGACGCGCTCAGCCGTCCCCTGCCAGTCGAAGGCCGCCCCTGCTGGACCTTTGGTCTGAGCGAGCCCGACTTCAAAGCCTTCGGCCTGCGCGAGGTGGACGGCGAGAAATACCTTGCCTTCGCGTTCCAGGCTCTGATGCCGGTGCGCGAACTCAAGGTGCGCGGTGCTCATAACCAAAGCAATGCGCTGGCCGCACTGGCCCTGGGCCATGCTGCAGGGCTGCCCTTCGAGCCGATGCTGCAGGCGCTGCGTGAATTCAAGGGGCTCGCTCACCGCTGCCAGTGGGTACGTGAGCGCAACGGGGTGAACTGGTACGACGACTCCAAGGCCACCAACGTGGGCGCCGCACTGGCAGCTATCGAAGGCCTGGGTGCCGATACGCAAGGCAAGCTGGTGCTGATTGCCGGAGGCGACGGCAAGGGCGCCGATTTTGCGGCGCTGCGCGAACCGATCCGGCGCTATTGCCGCGCCGTGGTGTTGCTCGGCCGTGATGCTGAACGCCTGGGCCAGGCCCTCGGCGATGCCGCGCCGCTGGTGCGGGTAGCCTCCCTGGACGACGCTGTGCAGCGCTGCGCCGAATTGGCACAGCCCGGTGATGCCGTGCTGCTGTCGCCAGCCTGCGCCAGCCTCGACATGTTCAAGAACTTCGAAGAACGCGGGCGCCTGTTTGCCCAGGCAGCGGGAGCACTGGCATGATCTTCGGCATCCTCAAGCCTTACCCGTCGCCGCTGATCAGCGGCCGTGGCATCGACTTGGACTTCCCTCTGCTGGCCGGTTGCCTGGCGCTGCTGGGCCTGGGCCTGGTAATGATCACCTCTGCCTCCTCGGAGGTGGCCGCCGTCCAGTCCGGCAACCCGCTTTACCACATGTACCGGCACCTGGTTTACGTCTTCCTCGGGCTAGTTGCCTGTGGCGCGACCATGATGGTGCCGATCGCCACCTGGCAGCGCATGGGGTTCATGATGCTGCTCGGTGCCTTTGGCCTGCTGGTCATGGTGCTGGTGCCCGGCATCGGGCGCGAGGTCAACGGTTCGATGCGCTGGATCGGCTTCAGCTTCTTCAACGTCCAGCCTTCGGAAATCGCCAAGGTATTCGTGGTCATCTACCTTGCCGGCTACCTGGTACGCCGGCAGACCGAGGTACGTGAGAGCTGGATGGGCTTTTTCAAGCCGTTCATCGTGTTGCTGCCCATGGCCGGTTTGCTGCTGATGGAGCCTGACTTTGGCGCCACCGTGGTGATGATGGGGGCCGCGGCTGCCATGCTGTTCCTGGGTGGGGTGGGGCTGTTCCGCTTCAGCCTGATGGTGGTGCTGGCGGTCGTGGCGGTGTTTGTGCTGGTGCAGGCGCAGCCCTATCGAATGGCGCGACTGATCACCTTCACCGACCCCTGGTCCGATCAGTTTGGCTCCGGCTACCAGTTGACCCAGGCCCTGATCGCATTCGGGCGGGGCGAGTGGCTGGGCGTGGGCCTGGGCAACAGCGTGCAGAAGCAGTTCTACCTGCCTGAAGCGCACACCGACTTCGTGTTCTCGGTGCTGGCCGAAGAGCTGGGTGTGGTTGGCTCGCTGGTCACCATCGCACTATTCGTCTTCGTCACCATTCGCGCGCTTTACATCGGGCTGTGGGCCGAGAAAGCCAAACAGTTCTTCGCCGCGTACATGGCCTTTGGCCTGGCCTTCCTGTGGATTGGTCAGTTCTTGATCAACATTGGCGTGAACGTCGGCCTGCTGCCGACCAAGGGCCTGACCCTGCCGTTCCTCAGCTATGGCGGCAGCTCGCTGGTCATCTGCTGCGCGTGCGTGGGGCTGCTGCTGCGTATCGAATGGGAAAGCCGTACCCATCTGGGCAGCGAAGAACATGAATTCAGCGAGAGCGACTTTGCCGAGGAGCCTGCCCATGGCCGCTGAACACAAGAACGTATTGATCATGGCCGGCGGAACCGGCGGTCACGTGTTCCCAGCGCTGGCTTGCGCGCGCGAGTTCCAGGCGCGTGGCTACACCGTGCACTGGCTGGGCACCCCGCGAGGGATCGAAAATGAACTGGTGCCCCAGGCCGGCCTTACCCTGCATCGGATTCAAGTCAGCGGCCTGCGTGGCAAGGGCAAGCTCTCGCTGCTCAAGGCCCCTTTGACCCTGGTCAAGGCCGTGCTGCAGGCCCGGCGCATCATCCGCACGCTCAAGCCTGCCTGCGTGCTGGGCTTCGGTGGGTATGTCACAGGCCCGGGCGGCGTGGCGGCGCGCCTTTGCGGGGTACCGCTGATCATTCATGAGCAAAATGCCCGCGCCGGCACCGCCAACCGCTTGCTGGTACCCCTGGCCGCACGGGTATGTGAAGCCTTCCCCGACACCTTCCCGGCCAGTGAAAAGCGCCGCACCACAGGCAATCCGGTGCGTGCAGAACTGTTCATGGATGCCGGGCGTCCTGCGCTTGGCCAGCGCCAACCGCACCTGCTGGTGCTCGGCGGTAGCCTGGGCGCGGAACCCTTGAACACATTGTTGCCTAAAGCGCTGGCCGAAGTGCCCGAAGCCGTACGGCCCCAGGTGTTCCACCAGGCTGGCAAGCAACATGCGTCGATCACCGCCGAGCGATACCGCCAAGCCGGTGTCCAGGCGCAGGTCGAGCCCTTCATCAAGGACATGGCCCAAGCCTATGGCTGGGCCGACCTGGTGGTGTGCCGTGCCGGGGCCCTGACCGTCAGCGAGCTGGCGGCAGCGGGCCTGCCCTCGATGCTGGTGCCCTTGCCCCATGCGATCGACGACCACCAGACCCATAACGCCCATTATCTGGCCCGCGAAGGCGCTGCCTTCCTGATGCCACAAGCGACAACTGGCGCAGCGCAGCTCGCTGAACGCCTGAACGAGGTGCTGATGCAACCCGAGAAACTGACTGTCATGGCCGGTACCGCAAGGCGCCTGGCCAAACCTGCTGCAACCAGCACCGTCGTCGATATCTGCCTGGAGGTGGCCCGTGGTTGAGAGCCAGAAAGCCATGCCCCAGCCCAAGATGGGCCGTATTCGTCGTATCCATTTCGTGGGTATCGGCGGTGTCGGCATGTGCGGTATCGCCGAGGTATTGCTGAACCTGGGCTACGAGGTATCCGGTTCGGACCTCAAGGTCTCGCCTGTGACCGAGCGCCTGGAGTCGTTCGGCGCGCAGATCTTCGTTGGCCATCGTGCAGAGAACGCTGCGACCGCTGACGTGCTGGTGGTGTCCAGCGCCATCAACCCGGCCAACCCTGAAGTGGCCACTGCCCTGGAACGTCGCATTCCGGTGGTGCCACGGGCAGAGATGCTGGCCGAACTCATGCGCTACCGCCATGGCGTGGCCGTGGCCGGTACCCACGGCAAGACCACCACCACCAGCCTGCTGGCCTCGGTATTCGCCGCCGGTGGGCTGGACCCCACGTTCGTCATCGGTGGTCGCTTGACTGCAGCGGGCACCAACGCCCAGCTAGGCACCAGCCGTTACCTGATTGCCGAAGCCGATGAAAGCGACGCCAGCTTCCTGCACCTGCAGCCGATGGTCGCCGTGGTCACCAACATCGACGCCGACCACATGGCCACCTACGAAGGGGACTTCAACAAACTGAAGAAGACCTTCGTCGAGTTCCTGCACAACCTGCCGTTCTATGGCCTGGCCGTGATGTGCCTGGATGACCCGGTGGTGCGCGAGATTCTGCCTCAGGTCAAGCGCCCGACGGTCACCTACGGCTTCAGCGAAGAAGCCGATATCCGCGCCATCAATGTTCGTCAGCAAGGCATGCAGACGCATTTCACCGTCTTGCGCCGCGACTGTGAGCCGCTGGAGGTTTCGGTGAACATGCCGGGCAACCACAATGTGCTCAATGCACTGGCGACCATCGCCATCGCCACCGACGAAGGCATTCCCGACCAGGCCATTCTCCAGGGGCTCTCCGGGTTTCAGGGCGTGGGCCGTCGGTTCCAGGTGTACGGTGAGCTGCCCGTGGAGGGCGGCAGCGTGATGCTGGTGGACGATTACGGTCATCACCCCACTGAAGTGGCCGCGGTGATCAAGGCCGTGCGTGGCGGCTGGCCAAGCCGCCGGCTGGTGATCGTCTACCAGCCGCACCGCTACAGCCGCACCCGCGACCTGTACGACGACTTCGTCCAGGTGCTCGGTGATGCCAACGTGCTGCTGCTGATGGAAGTCTACCCGGCCGGCGAAGAGCCGATCCCGGGGGCCGATAGCCGCCAGCTGTGCCACAGCATCCGCCAGCGCGGCAAGCTGGACCCGATCTACATCGAGCGCGGCGCCGAGCTGGCGCCGCTGGTTCAGCCGTTGCTGCGTGCCGGCGACATCCTGATCTGCCAAGGTGCCGGCGATGTCGGCGGCCTGGCTCCGCAATTGATGAAAAGCCCGCTGTTTGCCGGCGCCGTGCAGGAGACGTCGAAATGACCAGCGCCTACGACACATTGCCCAGCACCCTGGACGTCAAGGCGTTCGGTCGCGTCGCCGTGCTCTATGGGGGCAAGAGCGCCGAGCGGGAAGTCTCGCTCAAGTCCGGCGCCGCCGTGATTGGCGCGCTCACCGAAGCCGGCGTGGACGTCGTCGCCATCGACGTGGGCGATGACCTGCTTGCGCGTCTGCAAAGCGAAAAAATCGACCGTGCCTTCATCATCCTGCACGGCCGCGGCGGTGAAGACGGCAGCATGCAAGGGCTGCTCGAGTGCCTGGGCATTCCTTACACCGGCAGCGGCATCCTGGCTTCTGCCTTGGCGATGGACAAGCTGCGCACCAAGCAGGTGTGGCAGAGCCTGGGTATTCCTACCCCGCGGCATGCCGTGTTGGCCAGCGAAAGCGATTGTTTGCGTGCCAGTACGGAACTGGGCTTCCCGCTTATCGTCAAACCTGCCCATGAAGGCTCCAGCATCGGCATGGCCAAGGTGAACAGCGAGCAGGAACTGGTCGCCGCCTGGCAAGAGGCCGCCAAATACGATTCTCAGGTACTCGTGGAACAGTGGATTCACGGCCCGGAGTTCACCATTGCGGTGTTGCGCGGGCAGGTGCTGCCGCCGATTGCCCTGGGAACGCCCCACGTGTTCTACGACTACGACGCCAAATACATCGCCAACGATACCCAGTACCGCATTCCCTGTGGGCTCGATAGCGCCAAGGAGCAGGAACTGATCGATCTGACTGCCCGCGCTTGCGATGCCATTGGCATCGAAGGCTGGGGGCGGCTGGACGTGATGCAGGACGAGCAGGGCCGGTTCTGGCTGCTCGAAGTAAACACCGCCCCAGGCATGACTGATCATAGCCTGGTGCCCATGGCGGCCCGCGCGGCCGGCTTGGACTTCCAGCAATTGGTGCTGGCCATCCTGGCCGACAGCGTGGCGACGCGAGGTTAATCATCATGCAGGGCGCAATGGTACGTCAGCAGCAACCCGTTACCGGCCGCAGCAAGCCGGTGCCGCGTGGTGCCAGCCGGCTGGTGGCCGACGAGCCCGTATCGGCGCGCCTGCCGCGTCCAAGCCTGGGCGGCCTCAAGCGCCTGCTGTGGCCGGTGCTGCTGGTAGCCGCAGGCTTCGGCGCCTACGAGGGTGCCATACGGCTCATGCCGTATGCCGACCGGCCGATCACCAAGATCGACGTGCAGGGCGACCTGACCTACATCAGCCAGCAGTCGGTGCAGCAGCGCATCGCACCCTATGTGGCCGCAAGCTTCTTCACCGTCGACCTGCCGGCGATGCGCAAGGAGCTCGAGCAGATGCCCTGGATCGCCCATGCAGAAGTGCGCCGGGTATGGCCGGATGAAGTGGTGATTCGCCTCGAGGAGCAACTGCCGGTGGCGCGCTGGGGTGATGCCGCCTTGCTCAACAACCAGGGCCAGGCCTTCACGCCGCGCGAACTGGCCAACTACGAGCACCTGCCACAATTGGCTGGCCCCCAGCGAGCTCAGCAGCAGGTCATGCAGCAGTATCAGATATTGAGCCAGATGCTGCGCCCCTTAGGCTTCTCCATCGCGCGCCTGGAGCTGCGCGAACGAGGCAGCTGGTTCCTCACCACCGGCGCGAGCAGCGCAGCGCCCGGTATCGAGCTGCTGCTGGGGCGCGACCATCTGGTCGAGAAGATGCGCCGTTTCATTGCCATTTACGACAAGACGCTTAAAGAGCAGATCGCCAATATCGCCCGCATCGATCTGCGATATGCCAACGGGCTTGCCGTTGGCTGGCGGGAACCGATTGCACCGACGACGGCCCAACCCGCCGTTGCGAAGAATTAGAGAGAGGCAGGACCATGGCAAACGCGCATAGCGGCAAAATGATCGTCGGGCTGGACATCGGTACCTCCAAGGTAGTGGCCTTGGTAGGTGAGGTGGGCGAAGACGGCATGCTGGAAATCGTCGGGATCGGCACTCACCCGTCCCGCGGCCTGAAAAAAGGCGTGGTGGTGAACATCGAGTCCACCGTGCAATCGATCCAGCGCGCCGTCGAAGAAGCACAGCTGATGGCGGGTTGCCGCATCCACTCGGCCTTCGTGGGTGTCGCTGGTAATCACATTCGCAGCCTGAACTCCCATGGCATCGTCGCCATTCGCGATCGCGAAGTCAGCCTGGCCGACCTTGAGCGTGTGCTCGATGCGGCCCAGGCGGTGGCCATTCCGGCGGACCAGCGGGTGCTGCACACGCTGCCCCAGGACTATGTGATCGATAACCAGGAAGGGGTGCGCGAACCGCTCGGCATGTCGGGCGTGCGCCTTGAAGCCAAGGTTCACGTGGTGACCTGCGCCGTCAATGCCGCGCAGAACATCGAGAAGTGCGTACGCCGCTGCGGCCTTGAAATCGACGACATCATTCTCGAGCAACTGGCATCGGCCTATTCGGTACTGACCGACGACGAAAAAGAGCTGGGCGTGTGCCTGGTCGACATCGGCGGCGGCACCACCGACATCGCGATCTTCACCGAAGGCGCGATTCGCCACACCGCGGTCATCCCGATCGCCGGGGACCAGGTGACCAATGACATTGCCATGGCCCTGCGTACGCCCACACAGTATGCCGAGGAAATCAAGATTCGGTACGCCTGCGCCCTGGCCAAGCTGGCAGGTGCGGGTGAAACCATCAAGGTGCCAAGCGTTGGCGACCGTCCTCCGCGCGAACTGTCGCGTCAGGCGTTGGCCGAAGTGGTCGAGCCGCGTTACGACGAACTCTTCACCCTGATCCAGGCTGAACTTCGTCGCAGCGGTTACGAGGACCTGGTGCCTGCTGGCATCGTCCTGACCGGCGGCACCGCCAAGATGGAAGGCGCGGTCGAGCTGGCCGAGGAAATTTTCCACATGCCGGTACGCCTGGGCGTGCCGCACAGCGTGCGCGGCCTGAGCGACGTGGTACGCAACCCGATTTATTCCACCGGTGTGGGCTTGCTTACCTACGGGCTGCACAAGCAGACCGAAGACCTGCCCTTGACCGGCAACAGCAGCAGCAACAACAGCTATGGCGATGAACCGAAGGCCCCAGTGCTTGAGCGCTTCAAGCGGTGGGTACAAGGCAACTTCTAAGTTTCAAAGCAGTAGTGGTAGGCGCGACAACTAGAGAACTGTAAGGAGAGGGAAAATGTTCGAGCTCGTAGACAACGTCCCGCAAAGCCCGGTCATCAAGGTGATCGGCGTCGGTGGTGGTGGTGGTAACGCCGTCAATCACATGGTCAAGAGCAGCATCGAGGGCGTGGAGTTCATCTGCGCCAACACCGATGCCCAGGCGCTCAAGAACATTGGTGCGCGCACCATCCTGCAACTGGGCACTGGCGTGACCAAGGGCCTGGGTGCTGGCGCCAATCCGGAAGTCGGTCGTCAGGCCGCGCTGGAAGACCGTGAGCGCATCGCCGAAGTGCTGCAAGGCACCAACATGGTGTTCATCACCACAGGCATGGGCGGCGGTACCGGTACCGGTGCAGCGCCGATCATCGCCGAAGTGGCCAAGGAAATGGGCATCCTCACCGTTGCAGTGGTGACCCGTCCCTTCCCGTTCGAAGGTCGCAAGCGCATGCAGATCGCCGATGAAGGCATCCGCATGCTGGCCGAAAGCGTCGACTCGCTGATCACCATCCCCAACGAGAAGCTGCTGACCATCCTGGGCAAGGACGCAAGCCTGCTGTCCGCGTTCGCCAAGGCCGATGACGTATTGGCCGGAGCCGTTCGCGGTATCTCCGACATCATCAAGCGCCCGGGCATGATCAACGTCGACTTTGCCGACGTGCGTACCGTGATGGGTGAAATGGGCATGGCCATGATGGGTACTGGCTGCGCCAGCGGCCCGAACCGCGCTCGCGAGGCGACCGAGGCGGCGATCCGCAACCCGCTGCTCGAAGACGTCAACCTGCAGGGCGCCCGTGGCATCCTGGTCAACATCACCGCAGGTCCGGACCTGTCCCTGGGTGAGTACTCCGACGTGGGTAGCATCATCGAGGCGTTCGCCTCCGACCATGCCATGGTCAAGGTCGGTACCGTGATCGACCCGGACATGCGCGACGAGCTGCATGTCACCGTCGTGGCCACCGGTCTGGGTGCGCGCATCGAGAAGCCGGTCAAGGTGGTGGATAACACCCTGCAGACTGCCCAGCAGGTCTACGAGGCATCCAACCCTGCCCCTGCGCGTCAGGAGCAGCCAGCGGTCAACTACCGTGATCTGGAGCGCCCAACCGTCATGCGCAATCAAGCGCACGCGGGTGCGGCAGCTGCGGCCAAGCTGAACCCTCAGGATGACCTGGATTATCTCGATATTCCGGCCTTCCTGCGTCGTCAGGCTGATTAATGAAATTTATCAGGGCTATGAAGGTGATTGGTATTCATCAAAGGTTGGGTCTGGTATTATCGCCAGCCTTTGTTGATAACTGTTCGCAATTTGCGCTGAAGCGGCCAATGCCATGATTAAACAACGCACCCTGAAGAATACCATCCGTGCCACAGGTGTCGGCCTGCACTCTGGGGAGAAGGTCTACCTGACCCTCAAGCCTGCGCCTGTTGACACCGGCATCGTCTTCCGCCGCGCCGACCTTGACCCTGTGGTCGAGATCCCGGCGCGTGCGGCCAATGTCGGCGAGACAACCATGTCCACGACGCTGGTCAACGGTGACGTCAAGGTCGATACGGTCGAGCATCTGCTCTCCGCCATGGCGGGCCTGGGCATCGATAACGCCTACGTCGAGCTCTCCGCCTCGGAAGTACCGATCATGGATGGCAGCGCCGGACCTTTCGTATTCCTGATTCAGTCTGCCGGCCTGGAAGAACAGGACGCAGCCAAGAAGTTCATCCGCATCCTGCGTGAGGTGACAGTGCAAGAGGGTGACAAGCGCGCCACCTTCCTGCCTTTCGAAGGGTTCAAGGTGAGCTTCGAGATCGACTTCGATCACCCGGTGCTTCGCAACCGGACCCAGAGCGCAAGCGTCGACTTCTCCAGCACCTCGTTCGTGAAGGAAGTCAGCCGCGCCCGCACCTTTGGCTTCATGCGTGACATCGAATACCTGCGCAAGCACAACCTTGCGCTGGGCGGCAGTGTGGAAAACGCCATCGTGGTCGACGAGGAAGGCGTGTTGAACGAAGACGGTCTTCGCTACGAAGACGAGTTCGTCAAACACAAGATTCTCGATGCCATTGGCGACCTGTACCTGCTGGGCAACAGCCTGATTGGCGAGTTCAAGGGCTTCAAGTCCGGCCACGCGCTGAACAACCAGCTGTTGCGCAAGCTGATTGCCGAAACCGATGCCTGGGAAGTGGTCACTTTCGAAGATGCCAGCACGGCGCCGATCTCGTATATGCGTCCTGTCGCGGCTGTGTAAGCTCGAACACTCTCTAGTTCATTGAGGCCACCTTCAGGTGGCCTTTTTTATGGGCGGCTTCGTGCAGCAATTGCCAGGACGTTAGTTGGCAGTGCGCCTGACCAAGCTTCGCAGTCCTTCTGCCTGCTGTCTTGGGCATCGTCTGGCCTGCTCCGCACGCCAGAACTGGCGCTCAGTCCTTGGCCTGCGCATGCGCCGCCAGGCGCTCCAGTGCAGCCCGCAGTTTCGCGTCAGTGATGCCTTCGGCCGTCTGCAGCAGGCTCTGGGCTGCGCTGTTGGACAACTCGGCCGCATGCCCGCCGCGCTTGGCAGGCACCAGGGGTGGCTGCACCTTGAAAAGAATACGCCTGAGGTTGCCAAACGCATCGGTTGCCTGCAATGCCGCCATCAGGCGCTTTTGCTGGTAACGCAGGCGCGTGGCCCAGTGCCCGTCGGTGACCACAAGCAGCAGGGTACCGTCGCGCCATGACGCCACGTGGCAGTGCTCGCGTGCAGCCGGTTGCAGCTGGCCTTCGACCAGGCGTTGCAGGTGCTCCAGGCGCTCGGCCTGGTTGAGCAGCAGGCGCAGCGGGCGAACCTGGCGCAGTAGCGCCGATGGCGGCTGGGCGGGGGAGGGTTTGTAGGCCATGGGTGTACGCATGAGGTTACAAGTTGGGCAGTCTAACACTTCAGCGTCAGTCCCGATTACCTGGCGGTTGAGCCCACTGGCCAAGCGCAGGGCTCGACGTACAGGCGCCAGGCCCTGCAAGGTACCCGGCACAGGCGAGTGTTGAACGCTTTCATCTTTCCAGGTCTTGAACTCAGGGGAAATGCCCCTATCTAAGACACGCCCCTGTAAAAGCGCTGTGCCAGCATCGTGGAATCCACCACTTTCATCACCATCGTTTCCGGGTAGAATGCTCGTTCGCATGCGGCCTTAGGGCTGCACGGGCGACTCATGGGGCCGCCCTCCATCCCTACGTGTGGAAGATCCTGCCAATATGTTTGCGCCTTTGTTAAAGAAACTTTTTGGAAGCAAGAACGAGCGTGAAGTCAAACGCATGCTCAAGACGGTGAGTATCGTCAATGCCTTCGAAGAGAAGATGGTGGCCCTCTCCGACGAGCAGCTGCGTGGCAAGACTGCCGAGTTCAAGGAGCGTTTGGCCAAAGGCGAAACACTGGACCAACTCCTGCCCGAAGCCTTCGCCGTCGCCCGTGAGGCCGGCAAGCGCGTGATGGGCATGCGTCATTTCGACGTTCAGCTCATTGGCGGCATGACCCTGCACGAGGGCATGATCGCGGAGATGCGCACCGGTGAGGGCAAGACCCTGGTCGGTACCTTGGCCGTCTACCTCAATGCATTGTCCGGCAAGGGCGTGCACGTGGTCACCGTCAACGACTACCTTGCTCGTCGTGACGCCAACTGGATGCGCCCGCTGTACGAGTTCCTCGGCCTGTCGGTCGGTATCGTCTCAGCGTTCCAGCCGCCCGAAGAAAAGCGCGCAGCCTACGCTGCCGACATCACGTACGGTACCAACAACGAATTCGGCTTCGACTACCTGCGCGACAACATGGCGTTCAGCCAGGACGAGAAGTTCCAGCGTGAACTGAACTTCGCCGTGATCGACGAAGTGGACTCGATCCTCATCGACGAAGCCCGTACGCCGCTGATCATTTCCGGCCAGGCCGAGGACAGCTCCAAGCTGTACATCGAGATCAACCGCCTGATCCCACGCCTGACCCAGCACATCGAGGAAGTCGAAGGCCAGGTCACCCAGGAAGGCCACTTCACCATCGACGAGAAGACCCGCCAGGTCGAACTCAACGAAGCCGGTCACCAGTTCATCGAGGAAATGCTCACCCAGGTCGGTCTGCTGGCCGAGGGCGAGAGCCTGTACTCGGCGCACAACCTGGGCCTGCTGACGCACGTCTATGCCGGTCTGCGCGCACACAAGCTGTTCCACCGCAACGTCGAATACATCGTGCAGGATGGCCAGGTGCTGCTGATCGACGAGCACACTGGGCGTACCATGCCGGGTCGCCGTCTGTCCGAAGGCCTGCACCAGGCCATCGAGGCCAAGGAAAATCTCAACATCCAGGCCGAGAGCCAGACCCTGGCTTCCACCACGTTCCAGAACTACTTCCGTCTGTACTCGAAACTGTCGGGCATGACCGGCACCGCCGATACCGAGGCCTTCGAGTTCGCCCAGATCTACGCCCTGAACGTGATGGTCATTCCGCCGAACAAGCCCCTGGCGCGCAAGGACCACAACGACCTGGTGTACCTGACAGCCGAAGAGAAGTACGCCGCGATCATCGCCGACATCAAGGAAACCCTGAAGCAGGGTCGGCCGGTGCTGGTGGGTACGGCGACCATCGAAACCTCCGAGCACATGTCCAACCTGCTGCACAAGGAAGGCATCGAACACAAGGTACTGAACGCCAAGTACCACGAGAAGGAAGCCGAGATCATCGCCCAGGCCGGCGCGCCAGGCGCGCTGACCATTGCCACCAACATGGCCGGTCGTGGTACCGACATCCTGTTGGGCGGTAACTGGGAAGCTGAAGTGGCCGCACTGGAAAACCCTACGGACGAGCAGATCGCGCACATCAAGGCCGACTGGCAGAAGCGTCACCAGCAGGTGATCGAGTCCGGTGGCCTGCACGTCATCGCCTCCGAGCGTCACGAATCGCGTCGTATCGACAACCAGCTGCGCGGTCGTTCCGGTCGCCAGGGTGACCCGGGTTCCAGCCGCTTCTACCTCTCGCTCGAAGACAGCCTGATGCGCATCTTCGCCTCTGATCGGGTGAAGAACTTCATGAAGGCGCTGGGCATGCAGTCGGGCGAAGCCATCGAACACCGCATGGTCACCAACGCCATCGAGAAGGCCCAGCGCAAGGTCGAAGGCCGCAACTTCGATATCCGCAAGCAGTTGCTCGAATACGACGACGTGGCCAACGAGCAGCGCAAGGTCATCTACCACATGCGCAACAGCCTGCTGGCCGCAGAGAACGTCGGCGACACCATTGCCGAATTCCGCAAGGAAGTGCTCGATGCCACCATCAGCCAGCACATCCCGCCGCAGTCGCTGCCTGAGCAGTGGGACGTGGCCGGCCTGGAAGCCTCGCTGTCCAGTGACTTTGCCATGAAGTTGCCGATCCAGCAGTGGCTCGACGAAGACGACCACCTCTACGAAGAAACCCTGCGCGAGAAACTGCTGCACGAAATCACCACGGCCTACACCGAGAAAGAGGACCAGGCCGGGATAGAAGCACTGCGCACCTTCGAGAAGCAGATCCTGCTGCGCGTGCTGGACGACCTGTGGAAGGACCACCTGTCGACCATGGACCACCTGCGTCATGGTATCCACCTGCGCGGCTACGCCCAGAAGAACCCGAAGCAGGAGTACAAGCGCGAGTCGTTCACCCTGTTCCAGGAGCTGCTCGAGTCGATCAAGCGCGACGCCATCCGTGTGCTCTCGCACGTTCAGGTTCGCCGTGAGGATCCTGCCGAGGAAGAAGCACGTCTGCGCCGCGACGCCGAAGAGCTGGCCAGCCGCATGCAGTTCGAGCACGCGCCAGCACCTGGTCTTGAAAGCGAGCAGTTGGCCGAGGAGGGTGCTGAGGTAGCCGTAGCCGCCGAGCCTGTGCGCAATGAGCAGAAACTGGGTCGCAACGAGCCGTGCTGGTGTGGTTCGGGCAAGAAGTTCAAGCACTGCCACGGCCAGATCGAGTGATCTGACCGCCGGGCCGTCACAAGGCGCACGGCGTCTTGTGGGCCGCTCAATGCCAAGGGGCTACTGCGCAGCTCATCGCCGGCACGCCACTGCCGGACTGGGTTGCGCCGATTCAAGCCATACGGTGTGCCTGGTTCGGCCGGGCTTGCCAGAGATGGGCCGCACAGCGGCCCTTTTTTTTCACCAAACGTATTTTCTAGGAGCGCTCCAATGGCTGTTGGTCTTGGTCCTTTGCCTACGCTGCACCCTGTCCCGGGTTTCGAACTCGGCATCGCCTCTGCCGGCATCAAGCGCCCGGGGCGCAAGGATGTGGTGGTCATGCGCTGCGCCGAGGGTTCGAGTGTGGCCGGTGTGTTCACCCTCAACGCCTTCTGCGCCGCCCCCGTGATCCTGGCCAAGCAGCGGGTACAGGGCACCGTGCGCTACCTGTTGACCAACACTGGCAATGCCAATGCCGGTACGGGTGCCCCCGGCCTGGAAGCTGCGCAGCGGACCTGCGCTAAACTCGCCGAGCTTGCCGGTGTGCCCGCCGAATCGGTTTTGCCGTTCTCCACCGGCGTGATTGGTGAGCCCCTGCCGGTCGAGAAGATCGAAGGCGCCTTGCAAGCTGCCCTGGACAACCTGTCGGAAAACAACTGGGCTGAAGCGGCCACAGGCATCATGACCACCGATACCTTGCCCAAGGGCGCGAGCCGTCAGTTTCAGCACGACGGCGTGACCGTGACCGTAACCGGTATCAGCAAGGGTGCGGGCATGATCCGCCCGAACATGGCAACCATGCTGGGCTACATCGCCACCGACGCCAAGGTCGCGCCAGGGGTACTCAAGGACTTGATGCTGGACGGGGCCAACAAATCGTTCAACCGCATCACCATCGACGGCGATACCTCAACCAACGACTGCTGCATGCTCATCGCCACCGGTCAGGCCGACCTGCCGGAAGTCACCCAGGCCAGCGGAGCCCTGTTCGATGCCTTGAAAAAGGCAGTTTTCGAGGTTTGCATGGAGGTGGCCCAGGCCATTGTCCGTGACGGTGAAGGGGCGACCAAGTTCGTGACCGTGCAGGTCAACGGCGGTGGCAATCATCAGGAATGCCTGGACGTCGGCTACGCGGTGGCGCACTCGCCGCTGATCAAGACCGCACTGTTCGCCTCCGATCCGAACTGGGGCCGCATCCTTGCAGCGGTTGGGCGTGCCGGCGTGCCCGCGCTGGATGTGAGCCTGATCGATGTGTACCTGGATGAGGTGTGCATTGCCAGCCAGGGCGGCCGTAGCCCAAGCTACACCGAAGACCAGGGCGCCCGGGTGATGGCCCAGGAAGAAATCACCATCCGTATCGACCTTGGCCGTGGTCAGTGCAGTGAAACCATCTGGACCACCGACCTTTCTCACGAATACGTGAAGATCAACGCCGAGTACCGCACCTGATGCCGCCGGGGCCGTTCGCGGTCCCGATGTTTCAATGCCAAGGGAGCAGAACCATGAGCTTTATGCCAACCCCATCGTCCATGGTCGGCGTGACGGAGCGTGACCGATGAAACGGGTTCACGTCGTTGCAGCCGTGATTCGGGGTATGGACGGGCGGATACTCATCGCCCGTCGCGCCGACACCCAACACCAGGGCGGCCTCTGGGAGTTTCCGGGAGGCAAGGTGGAGCCAGGGGAAAGCGTCGAGGCCGCGCTGGCGCGTGAGCTCGACGAGGAGCTGGGCATCCAGGTAACCCGCTCGCGGCCCTTGATCAAGGTCAGTCACGATTACCCCGACAAACACGTACTGCTTGAGGTACGCGAGGTCGAGACCTTCACCGGTGAGCCCCATGGCGCCGAGGGACAACCGCTGGCCTGGGTCGCGCCGCGCGAGCTGCCGGACCATGCGTTTCCCGAGGCCAACAAGCCCATCGTCACCGCTGCCCGGCTGCCGGATCAGTACCTGATCACACCGGACGGCCTGGACGTGCCTGACATGCTCAAGGGGATCCAGAAGGCCGTGGCCAATGGCATCCGGCTGATCCAGTTGCGTGCACCGGACATGTACGACCCCAAGTATCGGGATGTGGCGGTGGATGCGGTGGGGTTATGCGCGGGCAAGGCTCAGCTGATGCTCAAGGGGCCACTGGAATGGCTGGGCGACTTCCCGTCGGCAGGCTGGCACCTGACCGCGGCGCAGTTGCGCAAGTATGCCGACAAGGGCAGGCCGTTCCCGGTCCAGCGCTGGCTTGCCGCCTCCTGCCACAACGCCGAGGAGCTAGCCCTGGCCAAACAAATGGGGGTGGACTTCGTCACCCTGTCGCCGGTCCAGCCTACCGAAAGCCATCCACAGGCCGCGCCGCTTGGCTGGGAACAGGCCCAGCGCCTGATTGCCGGGTTCGACCAGCCGGTGTACCTGCTCGGTGGCGTGGGGCCAGAGGCGCGCGGGCAAGCCTGGCTAGCCGGGGCGCAGGGCGTTGCGGGTATCAGGGCGTTCTGGCCGGCTCTTTGACGGCGGGCCAGTACGGCAAGCGCCAAGGCGTCAGCCCTGAGGTTTTTCGGCGGGCTGCCACAGCACTTCAGCGATCCCTTGCCGCCTACCAATGATGCGGGCGGCAACGAACAGCAGGTCCGATAGGCGATTGATGTACGCCAGGCCGACACCTTCCAGTGGCTCTACGGTGTTGAGGTGCTGGCAGCGTCGCTCGGCGCTGCGTGCCAGACTGCGGCACACGTGCGCCTGGGCGACCAGCGCCGACCCGCTGGGCAGGATGAAATTCTTCAATGGGCCCAGTTCGTCGTTCCACACATCGATGGCCGCCTCCAGCCGCTCCACCTCTGCGGTGGTCAGGGCCTGATAACTGGGCATGGCCAGCTCCCCACCCAGGTCGAACAGGCGGTGCTGACAGGGCGCCAGCACGCGGCTGACTTCGTCCAGACCTTGTTCATCCAGGCCAGCCAGCAACAAGCCAAGCTGGCTGTTGAGGCTGTCCACCTCACCGATGGCTTCGATGCGTGGATGATCCTTGGGCACTCGCCGGCCATCGCCCAGGCCGGTTTCCCCAGTGTCGCCAGTGCGGGTATAGATCTTGGACAAGCGGTAGCCCATGTCATTGCTCCGTGTTGACCGGCAGCGGCGGATGCGGCTGGCCGAGGGGCAGGCGCAGGGTGAAACAGGTCCCCTGCCCAGGCGTGGAATGCACCTCCATCTGCCCCTTGTGGTTATTGGTGATGATGAAGTACGACACCGAAAGCCCAAGGCCGGTGCCCTGGCCGATTTCCTTGGTCGTGAAGAAAGGCTCGAAGGTGCGCTTGCGCACGGCTTCGGGCATGCCCACGCCATTGTCCTCCACCTGGATTTCTGCCCAGGGTGGCGCAAGCCGTGTGCGCAGGATGATGCGGCCTGGCTCGCAAGGTGCCGGGCGCTGGTGAATAGCCTGGGCGGCGTTCTTGAGCAGGTTGAGCAATACCTGCTCCAGTTCGTTGGCAGTACAGGGCACAGGCCCCAGCGCCGGGTCGAACTGGCGCACGATAGCCTGGCCCTTGAAGTCGAAACCGATGGCCAGGTCGAAGTCGTTGCCTGCTATGTCCACCGCCTGGTCGATCAGGGCAGGCAGGTCGCAGGGCGTCAGTTCGCGCGTGCTGCGGCGGCTGAAACTAAGCATGTGGGTGACGATCTTGGCGGCCCTGGCCCCCGCTTGCTGGATGCCATCGAGCAACTGAGGCACTTCGCGGCTTTGCAGGTAGCCGTTGACCGTGGCCAGGTCGATCCCCAACGCCTGGGCCTGCTCAAGATTGCGCGGTAGGTCGGGTGACAGGCGGCGGCGGATATTCTGCACGTTGTGCAGGATGGCCCCGAGCGGGTTGTTGATTTCGTGGGCCATGCCGGCCGCCAGGCCTCCGACCGAGAGCATCTTTTCCGACTGCACCATCATATCTTCGAGCGACAGGCGCTGGGTGATGTCATCGATCCGGATCACCACGCCCCGGCCTCCACCGCCGGTGAGCGGGTAGAAGGTCAATGCGTAATGTCGCGGCTCGTCATCCTTGTGCCAGGTGACACGGTCGATTTTTGCCACCCGGTGCCGCTCCACCGTGTCCTTCAACTGTGGCAAGAAGGGTTTGAGTGGCGCGAAGGCCATGAACACCGGCTGGTTGAGCGCCTCGTTTAGGGTCGTGCCGGATAACGCCGTTGCCTCTTGATTCCACTGGGTCACGTACAGCTCCTCATCCAGGGCGATCAGGGCCGAGGGCATGGAGTCGATGATGCTGTTCAGGTAGTTCTGAAAGCCTGTGAGCTTCTTCTCGATTTTGCTGCGCACCTGCACTTCGAGCTCGAGTTTGCGATTAGTATGCCGCGTTTCCTCGGCCAACCCCTGGGCCTGGTCGTAGGCGCTCTGGAACTCGTCCCGGGCACGCTTGAGCTGGTGCTCGCGGGCTTCGATGCGCGAGAGCATGGTATTGAAGGCATTGGCCAGGCTACCGATCTCGTCGTCGTTGCCGCGTTGGGCCCGCAGCGCATAGCTCTCCTCACGGGTGACCTGGCGGCTGAGTTCTTCGAGCTGGTTGATCGGTTGGGTGATCAGGCGTTTGATCTGCCGGGCAATGAAGAGCCACAACAGCACACTGAACACCAGAATGGCCAGGCTTGCACTGAGCGTCCCGGTATAGAAGGCCGTGGGCAGTTCGCTGCTGGCCACCAGCAGCAAGTGCGCCGGCGGGCTACCGGCCCGCGGCAGGCGAATCAACTGCGTGCTGCGAAACTCCATGAATCGCCAGCCTTCTATGTTGCGAAAGCGCTTGGGCAGTGTCAGGGGGTCGCCATGCTGCAACTGGGCGAGCATGCGCCCGTCGCTGCCATACAAGGCAGCGGCGCGCAGCGGCGCATAGCTGTCCAGTTCATCGAGCAGCGCCTGGGCCGAGGCGGGGTCGTCTGCCGCGCGGGTCGACAGCTCGGGGTTGGAGACCAGCCGCCCAATGGTCTGGAGCGCTTGCGGTGCCATGCTTTCCTGGGTGATCCAGTAGGCGGCGCTGATGAAGGTCAGGTTCGCCACCAGCAAAATGGTCACCAGCAAGACCAGCAAAGCTGCCAGCAGCTTCTGCCCGACGGGGAGGTTCTTCAGGCGTTGACGCAGCGTCATGGGCAAGGCGATGTCCGTATGGGTTCAAGGGCCGCGTCAGTCGCAGGGCAAGCCCCGCGCGCGCAAGTTATCGACCAGGCATTGGAGCAGGTGTTCCAGATGCGGCAAGTGCAGCCCATGTCGCCGGGCTGCCTGACAGGCATACCCCAGCAGGTAGTGCACTTCGGTGCGCCGCCCAGCCTGTACATCCTGGTACATCGAAGCGTAGTTGCTGGCGGTGGCCAGGAGCACCCGTTGTACGTCCTGCTCAAGGTTCTGGGCGGCCTGCGGCTGGCCGCACTGAAGCAACAGGCTCTCGAGTTCAAGGCACAGTGCCTGCACCTGATCGAGGTGGCCGAGCAGGCCCCCGTTGCGACACTGGTGCAGCACGGTCAGCGGGTTGATCGCGCAGTTGATGGCCAGCTTGCGCCAGAGCCGGGTGAGGATGTCGGGCGTCCATTGGGCAGGGATACCCGCCGCTTGCAAGTCCTCGAGCCACGGCGGTGGTGCAGGATTGCCAGGGTCCCCCAGCCAGTTGTACCCCTGCCCGGCGAAGCGCACCTGCCAGTCATGTTCCAGGTAGGCGCCTTCGGTGCTGGAGACGAAGATACAGCGGGCCTGCGGCACCTGCCTGGCCACCTCTTCCTGGCTACCCAGGCCGTTCTGCAACAACAGCACCTCGGCCCCCGGCACCAGACGGCCGGCAACGCTGGCCACGGCCGGCGCCGCGTCATAGGCCTTGCAGGCCACCAGCAGGCGGTGGATCGGCCCATTACCCTGGACGGTCTCGGCGGGGATGGCGTAGTGGGCGGTCAGGTCTTGTTCCAGCAAGCCAAGGCTGCCCACTTGCTGGTAGGCCTGCAACCGCGTGCTGTCACGCAAGATCAGGCGCACGGCCTTGCTGGCCCGCGCCAGACGACAAGCCCACAGGCTGCCCAGGCTACCTGCGCCGAGAATGTGCCAGGTGCTGCTCATATGCGTTTCGCAACCGTTATAATGAGCCCGCATTTTAACCGTCAAACCCAGCGCGCTCCATCTTCAGTCCGAGCGCGCTTTTATTTTGGGAGAGTAACCATGCCTTCGTTCGACGTGGTATCGGAACTGGACAAGCACGAAGTGCAGAACGCGGTCGACAATGCCATCAAGGAACTCGACCGCCGCTACGACCTCAAGGGCAAGGGCAGCTTCGAGTTCAAGGACAAAGAGCAGACCGTCATGCTCACCGCCGAGGAAGAGTTCCAGCTCGAGGCGATGCTCGAAATCCTGCGCCTGGCCCTGGTCAAGCGCAAGATCGACGTCAAGTGCCTGGAGACCAAGGACCCCTATGCGTCCGGCAAGGAGAAAAAGCAGGAGGCCAAGTTCCGCGAGGGCATCGACAAAGACCTGGCGAAAAAGATCGTCGCCACCATCAAGGATGGCAAGCTCAAGGTCCAGGCCGCCATTCAGGGCGAGCAGGTACGGGTTACCGGCAAGAAGCGCGATGATCTGCAGGAAGCCATCGCCTTGCTGCGTACCAAGGAATTCGACATGCCCCTGCAGTTCAACAACTTCCGCGACTGAACCGGGCCGCCGGAACCCCCATGCAGTTGCGGCTGTCCATGGGGGCCTGGCCGCTGAAATGCAGGCGGCCGACGTATTGTGCAATCGCCGTTCGGCATCAGGAGATGAATATGGATTTGAGTGCTGAAGTCGATCAGCTGGTCCGCCAATCCGAAACCTGGATTCCCATGATCATGGCGTACGGCAGCCGCCTGCTGCTGGCGCTGGTCACCCTTGCCATCGGCTGGTGGGTGACCAACATCGTCAGCGACCGGCTGGCAAGGCTCGTGGGCCTTAAAGTCCACGACCCGGCGCTGCAGAACTTCATCCGCACGCTGGCCAACATCGTATTGAAGATCCTGCTGGCCATCAGCGTGGCCTCGATGATCGGTATCGAGACGACCTCCTTCGTGGCGGCCATCGGTGGTGCCACCCTGGCCATCGGCCTGGCGCTGCAAGGTAGCCTGGCGAACTTCGCAGGCGGCGTCCTGATCCTGCTGTTCCGCCCGTTCCGTATCGGCGACTGGATCGAGGCCCAGGGCGTAAGTGGTACCGTGGACAGCATCCAGATCTTTCACACGGTGCTGCGTACCGGCGACAACAAGACCGTGATCCTGCCCAACGGCTCCCTGTCCAACGGGATCATCACCAACACCAACCGCCAACCTACCCGCAAGGTGGTGTTCGACGTGGGGGTAGACTACGAGGCTGACCTGCAGAAGGCGCGCAACGTCCTACTGGAACTGGCCCAAGACCCACGTGTGCTGGCCGACCCCGCCCCTGTGGCGGTGGTGTCCACCCTGGGTGACAGCTCGATCACCGTCTCGCTGCGTCTATGGACAAAGACCTCGGACTACTGGGACGTGATCTTCATGCTCAACGAGCAGGCGCGTGACCGTTTGAAGGCAGAGGGGATCGACATTCCATTCCCGCAGCGGGTCATTCGCGTGGTGCAGGAAACGGCCGCGCAGTAAGGCCTCAGTACAAGCTGGCATCGATCGAGCCCGCCCTGCGGGTTCAGCAGCGTCCTTCAGAGGGCCTGCTGGGCGCGCAGGGCGGGCTTCGTTGCTCAAGGCGCTCAATGGACGCGCGCTTACACTTGCTCACAGTCAGTCATTGCGATTTCTGGCATATAGCCTCGTTCCCCGTCATCTTCGTAAACCATCATGAAACCACTGCTGTACATCACCCCGTTGCGGGCCTTGTTGTTCGGCCTAACACTCGCACTGTTCGAACTGCTGACCTACCTGGCCAGCGACGCCGTCATGCCGGCGATGCCCGTTGTGGTCGGCGAGCTCAAGGCCGGCCCCGAATACATTCCACATGCGCTCAATCTCTACCTGCTCGGTGGTGTCTTGCTGCAATGGCTGATCGGGCCGTTGGCCGACCGCTACGGCCGCCGACCGCTGCTGCTCATAGGTTGCGCATTCTTCGGCCTGGCGTGCCTGGGCACCTTCTGGGTCCATGACATCGGCTTGTTCAACCTGCTGCGTCTGCTGCAAGGCATCGGGCTAGGGTTCGTGGTCACGGTCAGTTATCCCGCACTCAACGAGGCATTCAGCGAGGCGGATGCCGTGCGCATGATGGCCCTGCTGGCCAATATCGCCTTGCTTTCGCCACTGCTGGGGCCTTTGGTGGGGACGTTGCTGCTGCAATGGCTGGACTGGCGCTGGTTGTTCGTGGCGTTCGCCATTGGCGCCGTGGTCGCCTGGTTGCTTCTGTATCGGTTGATGCCCGAAACCCTGGGGGTGGAGCGGCGCGACGGCTCGCGCCTGGCCTTTACCCCGATCCACCTGCTGCCCTTGCTGGCCGGATACGGGCAGCTGCTGTCGAACCGACGCTTCGTCGCCGGGAGCGCCGCCCTGGGCCTGGTTGGCCTGCCATTGATCGGCTGGATTGGCCTGTCCCCGGTGCTGCTCATCCACGATGAGGGGCTAAGCACGCTCGCCTATGCCCTGTGGCAGTTGCCGGTGTTCGGTGGGCTGATTCTGGGCAACCTGATCATCAACCACATTGCCGACCGTTATCCGCTGCCGACGTTGGTGCGCGGTGCGCTGTGGCCGTATGTGGCCGGGCTTTGCCTGATGGTGGTGGCAACCTGGGTATGGCCGAGCGTCATCAGCCTGGTGGCGGGCCTGTCGCTCTACGCACTGGGCCTGGGCGTCGCCAATGCCGTGCTCTATCGCATGACATTGTTCGCCAGCACGCAAAGCAAAGGCCTGGTCTCGGCCATGCTCGGCATGATCACCATCGCGCTGCTGGGATTGGGCGGGGCTTTGCTGGCCATGATTGGTGCCGGTGCCAGCCTTTTGCACTTTGCCGTGGCGGCCGGTGTGGCAGGGGGGTTGGCCCTTTGCCCGCTGTGGTCGCTGTTGAGGGGGCGCAGTGCCCAAGCGACTATGATGCCTTAGGTCGATACACAGGCCTTGCCCTTGCAAGGCATGCTGTTCAGGGCTGCTCGCGGGCCGGGGCAGGCTGGCTTGCCGGCTGGCCGGGCGTGCCGTCCTGGCGCCACTGCAAGGCGATCAGGATCAAGGTCGGCACCCCAAGCAGCGCGGTGATCAGGAAGAAATCGTGGTACCCGAACTTCTCCACCATGACACCGGAATAGCCGCCGATCAGGCGTGGCAGCAGCAACATGATCGAGCTCAGCAGCGCATACTGGGTGGCCGAGAACTTGAGGTTGGTCAGGCTCGACAGGTAGGCGACAAAGGCTGAAGTCGCCATGCCTGAGCTGAAGTTGTCCAGGGAAATGGTCACCACCAGCATTTCCAGGTTCGGGCCCATGTCCGCCAGCATCAGGAACAGAATGTTGGTGCCGGCAGACGCCACGCCACCGATGAACAGAATGGGCATGATGCCGAAGCGCACGATGAGCAAGCCGCCCACACCGGCGCCCACCAAGGTCATGATCAGGCCGAAAATCTTGCTGACACTGGCGATCTGATCCTTGGTAAAGCCCATGTCGATGTAGAACACGTTGGCCATGACGCCCATCACTGTGTCGGACATGCGGTAGGTGGCGATCAGGCCGAGTAGCAGCAGGGCTTGCCAGCGGTAGCGCACGATGAAGTCATTGATGGGCGTGAGCACCGGCGCGAGGCCGCGGCGGCCGAGGCTCGACAGGCAAGCCCAGGACAGCAGCACGTACAGGATCAAGCGCAGGAAGGCGCGGTCTTCGAGCAGCAGGTCCAGGGGCGTGGCGTCGCCCGAGATCACGCTCGACCAGCCTGTATTGAACATCTGCGTGAAGCTGGCCGGCACCGACACCAGCAGGATGATGAGCACGAACACCGAGGCCAACTGGTGGGCCAACCCGTAGCGGGCTGCCGACAGTTGGGTGCGCAGGGGCACGGGCGGTTCACGCATGACCAGGGTCGTGAACAGGGCCGGGAGCATCATGACTGCGAACATGACATAGGTGCCGGCCCACGCCTTGTGCAGGTAGCTGAACCCGGTGGAGCCAAACCATTCTGCAAAGAACAGTGCGCCGGCCGTGGCGAGCAGGGCGGCGACGCGATAACCGGCCATGTAGCTGGCGGCCAGGGCCGCCTGGCGTTGGTCATCGGCGATTTCCAGGCGGTAGGCATCCACGGCGATATCCTGGGTAGCCGAGGCAAAGGCCACCAGGACGGCCAGGGCGATCAGCCAGGAGAGGTGCTGTTGCGGGTCGCACAGGCTCATGCCGACCAGGCCCACCACGACCAGTGCCTGGGACAGCAGCAGCCAGGAACGGCGACGCCCCATCCCGCCCAGAAGCGGTAAACGCCATTGGTCCAGCAGCGGCGACCACACCCATTTGAAGGCATAGGCCAGGCCGATAAGGCTGGCATAGCCGATGGTTTCCCTGGCTACGCCGGCTTCGCGCAACCATACGGAGAGGGTCGAGAACACCAGCATGTAAGGCAGGCCGGCCGCGAAGCCGAGCAGCAGAAGCACCAGGGTTGACGGGCTGGCATAAGCAGCGAGCGCAGCGCGCCAGGTTTTACGGGGCATGGACCAACATCTGCCTCAAGTTTCCAGGACAAAGCGCGCACTCTAACCGCTGTGCTCCATCGGGCGCCAGCCATGGCGCGTCATATCCACGCGATTGTTGGCCACCTGCACACCTTCGGCACGCAAACGGGCCCGTTGCTCATCGCCCGATGGCGTACCCGAAGGCAGGCTCAGGCGACCACCTGCGCCCAGCACCCGATGCCAGGGCAAGCGCGTGCCCTGGGGCAGTTGCGACAGCGTGCGGCCCACCCACCGTGCGGCTTTGCCAAGCCCGGCAAGCTCAGCCAATTGGCCGTAGCTCACCACATGCCCGGCAGGCACCTGGCCGAGCACTGAATAAAGTGCCATCCGTCGGCCCTCTGCAGTTTCCAAGGTATGACCCATCGCGTCGGACACCAGACCCTCCCTGGGGTATAGATGAAACCTGACCAGCGGCGGGCAAATGAGAGTGGAACTCATCGGCGCATTGCAGGTCATTGCTTGCTCTTGCCGGTTGCATCCGGATAATGCCCGGTTTTCTCGCCAAATCGAACCTGTAGCCTGCTTATGTCACTTAAATTACTGATGTCATTGCTTGCCGCGTCTTGCTGCGCCTCCTCGGCGTTTGCCGATACCGTCTGGATGAAGAACGGGGACCGTCTGAGCGGCAAGATCAAGGTTTTCGACGGCGGCAAGCTGTTGCTCGAGACGCCCTACGGCGGTTCGATCGCCTTGGACTGGAAACAGGTCAAGACCCTGGAAAGCGACCAGGAGCTGCTGGTCAAGCAGGATGCCTACTCTGGCGAGAAGGCCAAGTCGCTCAAGGCAGCCGAGGCCGGCAAGGTGACCCTGGCCAACGGCGAGGCACCCAAGACGGTGGACCTGGCGAGCATCGAGCAGATCATGAAGCCCAAGCCGGTGGTCGAGGACCTGGTCTGGAAAGGCAATGTCGATGTGGCGCTGGACTACAAGCGGGCCGAGAACGACACCGACGACTACGACGTCAGTTTCAAGACTACTGCGCGTCATGGGCGCTGGCGTCATAACGCCGAAGGCGAATACAACCGCGAGACCAAGGACGATGTCACCACCACCGACAACTGGAGCGCCGAGTACGCGCTGGACCGCTTCCTGACAGAGAAATGGTTCTGGCAGGGGCGCGCCGAGTACAAGCGTGACCGTATCGAAGACCTCGCCCGCCAGCGCACGGTGGGTACCGGCCCTGGCTACCAGTTCTGGGACGATGAGCTGGGTGCCTTCTCGCTGGGCTCGTTGATCAACCGCACCGACTTCGAGTACCAAGACGGTGAGAAGGACAACTTCTATTCCGCCGCTGTGAAGTGGGACTACACCCGGTACCTGATCGGCAAGAAGGTGCAGCTGTTCACCAACGGCGAGCTGGCAAAGCCCCTGGGTAATGTTGCCGACTATTCCCTGGACGCCGAAGTCGGCTTGCGCTACAAGGTCACCGACTGGGCGTCGCTGAACCTCAAGGCCGAGAAGGACATCATCAGTGGCACCCGCGAAAGCGACCTGGACAAGACCCGCTACACTGCAGGCTTTGGCGTTACCTGGTAAGCCGTCGAGGTCAAGCCGGGCGATTGGCGCCAGGCCTGCCTTGGTCGCGCTTGTGCCAGCCATCACTGCCTGCTGCCTACAGGGTTTCAGCGAGGGGTTTTGAAGTGAGTGAGAACGCCGTCCGTCCTGCACGGGAATTGCTGCTCAAGGAATACCGGGGAGTCTTGTCGACCCATTCCAAGTCCATGGCGGGTTTCCCGTTCGGTTCGGTCGTGCCCTATTGCCTCGATGCAGAGGGCAGGCCCCTCATCCTGATCAGCCGTATCGCCCAGCACACGCATAACCTGAGTAAAGACGCCAAGTGTTCGTTGCTGGTGGGCGAACGCGAGGCGCAGGACGTGCAGGCGGTCGGGCGACTGACCGTCATGGCCGAAGCGCGCAAGCTGCAGGACCCGGCCAGCATCGAGGCAGCGGCCATGCGCTATTACCGCTACTTTCCGGACGCGGCCGACTACCACCAGGCTCACGACTTCGATTTCTGGGTGCTTGAGCCGGTGCGCCACCGGTACATTGGTGGTTTCGGTGCCATCCACTGGCTCGATCAGGTGACCTTGGCCAATCCCTTCGCCGGCAAGGTCGAGGGCGGCATGATCGAGCACATGAACAGCGACCACGCCGCCGCCATCGCGCACTATGTGCAGCTTGCCGAGCTTCCCAGCCATATCCCTGCGCAGTTGGTCGGTATCGACAGCGAGGGGATGCACCTGCGCATCGGCCAGGCGATCCACTGGTTGGCATTCCCGAGCCGTTGCAATACGCCGACACAAGTGCGCGAAGCCTTGGTTTTGCTGGCCCGCGCCGATCGCTGGCCGGCCTTGAGCGAAATACTTGCTTGAAAAGCGGAGCACACGCATCCATTTGTAGGTCTTACTGCAAGGGTGTCTTGCGACGAGGAATGCTTTGATGCGTGTTTTTCTACTGCTGCTTCTGCTGTTTCCCGTGCTGGAGCTGTTCGTCTTCGTGAAAGTCAGCGCCGCCATCGGTTTTTTCCCCGCGTTGCTGCTCATCATCGCCGGCTCCGCCCTCGGGGTCCTGGTCATGCGAGTGGCCGGGTTGGCCACGGCCCTGCGTGCACGTGAAAGCCTGCAGCGCGGTGAGCTGCCTGCCGAGGACATGTTCCATGGCATGATGCTGGCGGTCGGCGGCGGGCTATTGATGATCCCCGGTTTTATCAGCGACGTGCTTGGCCTGCTGTGCCTGTTGCCCTTTACCCGCCAGTTGGCGGCTCGCAAGATGCGCGAGCGCGCCCAGGCCCAAGCGACCCGCCAGCGCGCGTTCCAGGATGACCCGTTGCAGGGCCAGCCCCCGCATGGCGGGGGCCATCGACCCAATGTGATCGAAGGCGAGTACGAACGCCGCGATCAGTGAGAACAGGGCCGCCAAGCGGCCCTTTTTTATGCCTGTGCAAAAAAATTTCCCTACCAAGCCTTGTAATCGATTCGGTCGGCCTCATGTAGTGGTCACCGCAAGGTTTCTGGTGGCGACACCAGACATGACTTAGGCCGTTTGCTCGTGGCGAGCGGCCTTCCGGCAACGCCGGACAGCATCAACCCGCCGGTGTCGACACCGGCCGATGAAAACCACAATTTGGGAGAGATCGACAATGAAGCTTCGTCCTCTGCATGACCGCGTCGTCATCCGTCGCAGCGAAGAAGAATCGAAAACCGCTGGCGGTATCGTCCTGCCAGGTTCGGCCGCTGAAAAACCAAACCGCGGCGAAGTCGTCGCCGTCGGCACCGGCCGCGTCCTGGACAACGGCGAAGTACGTGCGCTGGCCGTGAAAGTGGGTGACAAAGTGGTTTTCGGCCCGTACTCGGGTAGCAACACCGTGAAAGTCGACGGCGAAGACCTGCTGGTCATGGCCGAAAACGAAATCCTGGCCGTTGTTGAAGGCTGATTTCCACCGACTTCCCGTTACTCCAAAGATTTATCAAGGATTAAACGATCATGGCTGCTAAAGACGTAAAATTCGGCGATTCCGCTCGCAAGAAAATGCTGGTTGGTGTCAATGTTCTGGCTGACGCGGTAAAAGCGACCCTGGGCCCGAAAGGCCGTAACGTGGTACTGGCCAAGAGCTTCGGCGCGCCGACCATCACCAAGGACGGCGTTTCCGTCGCCAAGGAAATCGAGCTCAAGGACGCCTTCGAGAACATGGGCGCCCAGCTGGTCAAGGAAGTCGCTTCCAAGGCCAACGATGCAGCCGGTGACGGCACCACCACCGCGACCGTGCTGGCTCAGTCGATCGTCAACGAAGGCCTGAAGGCCGTCGCTGCCGGCATGAACCCGATGGACCTCAAGCGCGGCATCGACAAGGCCACCTCCGCCATCGTCGCCGAGCTGAAGAACCTGTCCAAGCCATGCGCCGATTCCAAGGCCATCGCCCAGGTCGGTACCATTTCCGCCAACTCCGACAGCTCCATCGGTGAAATCATCGCCGAAGCCATGGAGAAGGTCGGCAAGGAAGGCGTCATCACCGTCGAAGAAGGTTCGGGCCTGGAAAACGAGCTGTCCGTTGTAGAAGGCATGCAGTTCGACCGCGGCTACCTGTCCCCGTACTTCGTCAACAAGCCAGACACCATGGTTGCCGAGCTGGACAGCCCGCTGCTGCTGCTGGTCGACAAGAAGATCTCCAACATCCGTGAGCTGCTGCCAGTGCTGGAAGCCGTTGCCAAGGCCGGCCGCCCACTGCTGATCGTTGCTGAAGACGTCGAAGGCGAAGCCCTGGCTACCCTGGTCGTCAACAACATGCGCGGCATCGTCAAGGTTGCAGCGGTCAAGGCGCCAGGCTTCGGCGACCGTCGCAAGGCCATGCTGCAGGACATCGCCGTCCTGACCGGCGGCCAGGTCATCTCCGAAGAAATCGGCCTGTCCCTGGAAACCGCTACCCTGGAACACCTGGGCAACGCCAAGCGCGTGACCCTGTCCAAGGAAAACACCATCATCATCGACGGCGCTGGCGCTGAAGATGATATTCAGGGTCGCGTCAAGCAGATCCGTGCCCAGATCGAAGAAACCTCTTCGGACTACGATCGTGAGAAGCTGCAAGAGCGTCTGGCCAAGCTGGCTGGCGGTGTTGCCGTCATCAAGGTCGGTGCTGGCACCGAAGTCGAAATGAAAGAGAAGAAAGCCCGCGTCGAAGACGCCCTGCACGCTACCCGTGCAGCGGTCGAGGAAGGCGTGGTGCCTGGCGGTGGTGTTGCCCTGGTGCGCGCCCTGTCTGCAATCGTTGACCTCAAAGGTGACAACGAAGACCAGAACGTCGGTATCTCGCTGCTGCGCCGTGCTATCGAAGCACCACTGCGTCAGATCACTGCCAACGCCGGCGACGAGCCAAGCGTTGTGGCCGACAAGGTCAAGCAGGGTTCGGGCAACTACGGCTACAACGCTGCGACCGGCGAGTACGGCGACATGATCGAAATGGGCATCCTGGACCCAGCCAAGGTCACCCGTTCGGCACTGCAAGCTGCTGCTTCGATCGGCGGTCTGATGATCACCACCGAAGCCATGGTTGCCGACCTGCCGGAAGACAAGCCAGCAGGCGGCGGCATGCCTGACATGGGCGGCATGGGTGGCATGGGCGGCATGATGTAAGCCAGCCTTACCCCCGCTGTACCCCAAAGCCCCGGCTCGCTAGAGCCGGGGCTTTTTTGTTCAGGGCTCGGCATTCTATCGGTGGGTGCTGGCTCAGGCAGGGCGGGGCTCTGTGGCTGGCCTGTTCTGCGCGCGTCTGCGGTACAGCACCAGGTAGTAGGCACCCAGGCCGATCAGCCAGCAGAACACAGCCGTCCAGACGTTGTGGGACAAAAAGTGCGCCCCTTGCATCATCCTGCCCACCGACAGCACTGTACCGGCGATCAGGGCCACCGCAAACGCGACGCGCGCAAGACGCGGTTTACGATCACGCAACGCGAAAAACAGCGCGAACAGGCAGAACCCGGTGGTCGCATGACCGCCCGGCCAGCACAGCCCCGGCTTGTCGGTAGCAGGCCTTGGCTCAAGCAGCTTGCTGTAGGTTTCCGAGCCGCCGAACTGCGTGAGGCTCCAAGGGCACTGCACCTGCGTCAGTTTCTTCAGCGGCGTGACGAAGGCGGTGGATACCCCCAGAGCGAGTACCAAGCAGCCCAGTTCGCGGCGCCAGCCGTACAAGCCCCTGACCAAAAAACTTGCCACAAAAACAGCCAGTGCCAGGACGCCCAGCAAGATAACGCCCTGCTTGACCCGGTCATGCAGGATGTTCTCCAGCAGGTAGCTGTGCCGACCGATGAACTGCCCGGTGGCGGTATCGAAGAACAGATTGGCCACGGCCATGTCCACCGAGGTCCATTCGAGCGCCACCAGCGCAAGCATGGTGGCCAGTGGAATACCCAGGTACAGCCACAGGTTCAAGGGGCGAGGGCAAATTGGTTGCTGCATGGCGGCTCCAGGGCACGGAAAGGTCGCGCATTGTCGAGCCGCTCCTATGCTGTGTCCGTGAAGGTTCAGTGAAAAAAACGTCAAGCCGCCTGAATTCATCCAAAGGCTGGCACCCCGCAGGCTTAGGCCTTAAGCTGCGCCTGCCGCGCATCACCGCGAGCAGCGTCGCACAGGAGAAATTCATGCGCATCCTCTTGGTTGAAGACAACCGCGATATTCTGGCCAACCTTGCCGACTACCTTGGCATGAAGGGCTATACCGTCGACTGTGCCCAGGATGGGTTGTCGGGCCTGCACCTGGCAGCGACCGAGCACTATGACCTGATCGTGCTCGACATCATGTTGCCGGGTATCGATGGCTATACGCTGTGCAAGCGCCTGCGCGAAGACGCCCGCCGCGACACGCCGGTGATCATGCTTACCGCCCGCGATCAACTGGACGATCGGCTGCAAGGCTTCCGCTCCGGCGCCGATGACTACCTGCTCAAGCCCTTCGCCCTGTCCGAGCTGTCCGCGCGTATCGAGGCTGTGCTGCGCAGGGCGCAGGGGGGTGGCCGTCGCACGCTGCAGGTCGCCGACCTGAGCTACGACCTCGACACACTGGAGGTCAGCCGGCAAGGCCGCCTGCTCAAGCTCAACCCGGTCGGCCTGAAACTGCTGGCGGTACTCATGCAGAAGAGCCCGCACGTGTTGCGGCGCGAAGTACTGGAAGAGGCCCTGTGGGGCGATGACTGCCCTGACAGCGACAGCCTGCGCAGCCATGTACACCAGTTGCGTCAGGTGATCGACAAACCTTTCGAAAAACCCCTGCTGCATACCGTCCATGGCGTCGGCTATCGCCTCGCCGAGGGTCGCGATGGAGTTTAAACAGAGCCTTGCCCAGCGCATCATCATTGCCTTTGCGCTGATGAGCGCGCTGGTGGCCGGGGCTTTCGCGGTGGGTATCGTTTCCACCGTGCACCTGGTGGAAGAGCGCCTGATTTCCTCGGTGCTCGGCGGTGACCTGCAGCGGCTGTTGCGCATGGACAGCGTCAGCGACTGGAGTCACCGCCCGCGACCGGACCAACTGTTCTACTTCAGCGGGGGGCGGGACGACTTCGAGCTGCCCAAGGACCTGCGCCATCTGGACCGAGGTTTCCACGAGGTCTTTCGCGACCAGCTTTCGTATCACGCCATGGTGGAGATCGTGGACGGTCGTCGTTACGTGCTGTTGCAGGATCAAAGCGACTTCGAGGAGCGAGAGCGGCTGCTGTTCGCCGTAGTGGTCGTAGGGTTCGTATTGAGCCTGGTGCTCGCCGTGATCCTGGGCTGGTTGGTGGCGCGTCGGGTGATGGCACCGGTCATCCGCCTGGCGCGCCAGGTGCGCCATCGCGACCAGCTGCTTGGGTTGGCGCCACCCTTGGCACCTGACTACGCCGCTGACGAGGTCGGGCAGTTGGCAGTGGCCTTCGATGACACCCTGGGCCGTCTGCGCGATGCCTTGACGCGCGAGCGCCTGTTCACAAGTGACGTCAGCCACGAGTTGCGTACACCACTGATGGTGCTGGCGACCTCATGCGAGTTGCTCATGGAAAACCCGGCCTTGGATGCGCGTTCGCGCAGTCAGGTCGAACGGGTGGCACGCGCCACCGAGGAAATGCGCGAGCTGGTGAAAACCTTCCTCATGCTGGCCCGGGCCCAAAGGGACGAAGGTGCTGTGGCATCGCGGGCAACCCTGCGCGAAGTAGGGGACGAATTGATCGGGGTTTGGCGCGACACCATCGAACAAAAGGGGCTGACGCTGCATTACGAAGGCCGTGGCAACGCAGGTCCGGTCTTGTACAACGCCACCTTCCTGCAATCGGTTATGGGCAACCTGCTGCGTAACGCCGCCCATTACACCGACAGCGGTTACATTCGTCTGACTCTGCAGGCCACAAGTTTCACCGTGGAAGACAGCGGGGTAGGCATCCCCGAGGAGCAGCGCGAGGCCATGTTCAAGCCCTTCGTACGCGGGGAAGAACGCCGAGGGGAAGGCCTTGGCCTTGGCTTGTCGTTGGTCCAGCGCATTTGCGATGACCAAGGCTGGCAGGTCACGCTGACCTCGACCCATCCCCATGGCTGCCGATTCCAAGTGGACCTCAGCAGTACAGTGGTCAAGGGTGAGCTGAATACACTTTCGTAATAGCCTGTAAGAAATATCCTGGTGAAGAACGCTTTTTTCACAACGTCATAACCTGATTCCAACGCTTGGCTGCTTAGTCTGGCCGCCATTGGAATCAGGAGATGCCCGATGCGCAGCCCCATCAACCTCGAGTTTTCCCGTAAATACGACAAGGCCCATGCCCAACAGTATTTTTTGAAGCACCAGGCCGGCTTGGCCAGGCGCCTGTCCCATAAACGCGATGAGCAGTTGGCTCGCCGGGCCCTGACGCTGGCGGGCGAACCGGGCTTGGTCTTGGACCTGCCCTGCGGAGCGGGTCGCTTCTGGCCACTGCTGGCGGAAAAAGCCAACCGCGTGATCATTGGAGCAGACAATTCCGCCGACATGATCGAGACGGCATGCGCGTCCCAACCACCGGAAGTCGTGGCCCGGGTACGACCTTTGCAGACCTCGGCCTTTGCCATCGAGTTACCGGATAACGCGGTGGACAGCATTTTTTGCATGCGTCTGTTTCACCATATTGGCGAAGCGGCTCACAGGAAAGCGATCCTTAAGGAGTTTCAACGAGTTAGCCGAGACAGCGTGATTGCGTCGCTGTGGGTCGATGGCAATTTCAAAGCCTGGCGGCGCAGGAAGCTCGAGCACCGTCGCGATACCGAGCACGGGCCGGACAGTTACCAGAACCGTTTTGTGTTACCTGCCGAAACGGTTGAGGCGGAGTTCGCAGCCGCTGGTTTCAGGATCCAGGAACGCCTCGACTTCCTGCCGTTTTATGCCATGTGGCGCGTGTATGTGCTGCGCAAGGGTTAAGGTGCATGACGGTTCACAAGGCCTGTACCCCTTGCGCAGGCACCCTCGATACCGGTGCTGCCATTCGTCGTTGAGCGGTGCAAAGGCGCCTAGGTTGCACTACGTTTATCCAATGGCGTTTGGCAGCGCTGTCAAAGGGTTAGGGCAATGAAACTAGAAATAGCTCGAACTTTGTTTCTGGTTGGGGGCTTGGCGCTCACCACGGTTGCAGTGGCAGCCTGGGAACAACCGAAAACCGTGGTGTTCAGCCAATCGGAACTGGCTGAGCAATGTGCTTTGCCGCGCGAGGTAAAGCCACAGCAGCATGCCAAGGTGCAGCCTGATCACGACCTGCTGTTGTTCCTGTTCGGCATGCGCCAGGGACTGCGGCCGTTTGGTTGAGCCGCAGGGCACAGCCTGACGCCCGTTTCAGATCACATGCAGGTGATTGTCCCAGAAGCCTGAAGGCAGGTTCAGGGGCTGGCCGACGAGCTGGTGCTTGCGGCAATCATAGAACCGGCAGCGGCCTTGGCCCGATGTCACCACGAACCCGTCCTTCACCGCGCCAACGCCGGCACAGTCGGGCATGGGCGCATCCAGACGCACGGCGCCGCTGTCCAGGTCCCAGACGAACAGGCGGTTGGCCCGTGGTGCTGTCAGTGCCACCAGGCGCAGTTCGTCGTGTATGGCCACGCTGGCCGTATACTGGGCCATGGCCTGTAACTGGTGGTGCGGAACTGGGAAGGCCTGGAAAGCCTGGCCTGGTCGTTTGATTGCCAGCAGCTCGGCAGTTTCCGAGGCATCCCCCATGAACTGCTGACACGCGGCAATGGTGCCATCGCGGGCTACCGCCAAGTGACGAACACTGTTCATCTGCTGGGCCAGGGTTTCCTTGCTCAATAAGGTGCCGTCGCGCTGCATCAGCACCAGGCTCGGCTCCATGGCATCAAGGTTCATCTCCACTCGGCTTTCGGCCTCGGTGCGGATACCCCCGTTGGCGACCACCAGCGTTTCGCCGTCCGGCAGCCAGGCGACTTCATGCGGGCCAATGCCGTGGGTGCTGAGCTCGCCGGTGCGCACCAGGCGCTCGTCGTCGAAACGGTAAACCCCCAGCACGCCACGGCCGGGGTCTCGGGTATCGTTTTCGGTGGTGTACAGCCACTGACCGTCCTTGTGCAGCACGGCATGACCATAGAAATGCCGGTCAGGCGGCGATACCACCGTCTGCAACAGCTTCCCGTCGCGCAGGTCGACCAGGTAGCTTTCAGTCCCTGGGCGGCGAGCCACGAACAAGGCAATGGGCCGCTCCGGATGATCGATGATGGCATGGCAACGCTGGGCCACCTGGGTACTGAACACCTGGGTGCCGTCCAGGCGATAGCCCACGGCATAGTGCTTGCCGTCGGCGTCGTCGCGTGCCGACAGCAGCAAGGGCTCGCTGCCTTTTTTGCGCAGAAGACTCCAGCCGCCCAAGGTGAGGGCACTGAGTACAACGCTACCGAGTTTCAAGGCCTGGCGTCGCAGCATGATCAGTCACCGTCGTTGGCGTTGAAGCCCAACTGAATGTTAAGCGCCTTGGCCAATTCACCTTCATGCAGGCGGTGCACGACGTTGAGGCTGTCGTAGATCTGGTTGAGGGTCTGCTGACCTGCGTCGTCGGCCAGTAGCTCGCCCAAGGTTTTCTGGTTATCAGCCAGCAACTTCAATGAATTGGCGTAGGCATCGTCTATCTTTTGCGCAAGCGCCTTCTGATCGCCTGGCAGCAGCCCGCGCAGCCCTTTATTGTCCACACCCACCCAAACCGCCTGGGCCGCCTTGAGGCTGGCCTGGAGGCTATTCATGGAGTTGTGGCTACGCCAGGCTTCCGCTTGCAGGGGCTGTGGGATGCCTTTGCTTTGCCGTCCCATGGGCGCACCCAGCTTCTTCTTCAGCGAGTCCAAAGCGGTTACCTGTGCACGCAGCAGGTCGGCGATGGCTTCGTGCGAATCGGCGTAGCGCTGGTTGGGGAACTTGGTCATCTGCGAGAGCATGCCCTCGGTGCTGTTCCAGCCCTTGAGGATTTCCTCGGCCAGCCCCTTCTGGTGCTCGGCGATGGCCACCAGCATCGGGCAGTAACGCGCCTTCTGCTCGGCCGTGGCGATGTCCGGCTTGCTGTCGAACAAGATGTATTCATAGGCTGATAAACCGCGGACCACAACGCTCGCCTTGGCGAGGGAGGCCGCATCGACAGGCTTGTCCGCATTGACCAGTTGCTCGACCTGACGGCCGACCAGGTTCTTCTTGTCAGGCCAGAACTGTACTTGCCATGCACGGTTGCCCTCGGCCAGCGGGCCCACCAGCAAGGGTTGCAGCTCAGCCCAGGCCTTTTGCGCATTGAGGAAATCGGCACGCGCCTTTTCCAGGGTTTCCTTGCCTTCGCAGAACGCCAGGGCGCTGGCGGCCAGCATGCGATCGGCTTCGACCCAGCGGCTGTAGGTGGGCAGGATCACCTGCTTGGCGATGGCCGCGGAGGTGACGGCCTGCGGATCCTGCGGGGAGCAGGCGCCAAGGGCCAGGGCAGCGAGGCTGGTAAACAACAGTTTGGGTCGGAACATGGCCGGCTCCTGTGCATGTTTAAAGTGATTTCAAAAACGCCAGCAGGGCAGCGCGCTGCTCGGCATCGAATGTAAGGACGAAATCGCGTGCTGCCTGGGCTTCGCCGCCGTGCCACAGCACCGCTTCGAGCAGGTTGCGCGCGCGTCCGTCATGCAGAAATTGCGAGTGACCGCTGACCGTTTCGCTCAGGCCGATTCCCCAGAGCGGGGCCGTACGCCAGTCCTGGCCGTTGGCGGCAAATTCGGTTCGTTCATCGGCAAGGCCGGGGCCCATGTCATGCAGCAGTAGATCGGTATAGGGCCGGATGATCTGGCCGGCGAGTTCCGGCTCGGCAGCATCGCTGGCGGTGGTGAACTGAGGGATATGACAACCCTGGCACCCGGCCTTATAGAACAGGTTCTTGCCTGCCAGCACCTGGGGGGTGGCCACATCCCGACGGGCCGGCACGGCCAGGTGGCGGGTATAGAAGGTGACCAGGCGCAGGATGTTGTCACTGACTTCCTTTTCCCCTGCCACGCCGTCGCCATTGGGCGCGGCGCGGCATTCGACCTGAGCCTGGGTGCAGTCGTCGTTGGGCTGCAATGTCGTCGTCAGGCCCATGTCGCCGGCGAACGCATGCGCATTCTGCTGGTTCACAGTGGGCTGGCCCGCTTTCCACCCAAAGCGGCCGACAACCGTGCGCCCCAGCGCATCGTCCCACACGCGGTTGGCGCGTCCCCGAATCCCATCGCGATTGCGGTCGTCCGGGTCTTCGTTGGCCAATACGTCAGCCTCGGGAATCGCCTCGAGCAGGCCCAGGCCGATCATCGGTGGCGCCACGCGCGCCGAAAAGCGCGTGTCCGGGTGCATGGCCCCGTAGCCCAGTTGGGTGATCTGCAACGCCGGCATGCGCAGCTCGACCTGGTGGCCATCCTTGAACGAGACCGTCTGCGCGGTGTAGGTCATGCGCACCTTGCCTTCAGGCGCCACGCCAGGGATGGCCATGTCCTGAAGCTGAGTGCCGTATACAGGTTCCGGTACCACCCCCAGCCGTTCGATGACCTTGGCCAGGTAGGGTTGGTCAGGTATCGACAGGCGCACGAGCATGCCGACCGCATTGCTGGCATTTGCCGCGGGTGGGTGACCGCGCCCGTCGCGCACATGGCAGTTCTGGCA
Source organism: Pseudomonas sp. FYR_7 (assembly GCF_043106155.1). NCBI lineage: Bacteria > Pseudomonadati > Pseudomonadota > Gammaproteobacteria > Pseudomonadales > Pseudomonadaceae > Pseudomonas > Pseudomonas sp. FYR_7. The sequence goes on along the minus strand of NZ_JBICMI010000080.1, from coordinate 58,161 downwards.
GGCGTTGGTGTTGAACAAGGGGCCCAGGCCGTCGCGCGCCGTGGTGGTGGAGGGGGCGATGACCCAAGGGTTGCGAAAGAAGCTGTTGCCTACTGCAAAGTCCAGGCGCCGCTCATGGGAGAGGTTGGCGGCGGGCAGCGAATACGCATTGCGGTCACTGCGCAACACGGTCGTCTTGCCACCTGACAGCGCTTCGCCCGGCTCGGCCTGGGTAAAACGCGGGGCGTCGTCACAGGCGGAGAGGGCAAAGACCAGCAGCAGAGGGGCAAGTCGGGACAGCGGCAGGGACATGAAGAATGCTGGGCCTGAACGAAAATCCGGCGTGCAAGCTTATCAGGCCCAGGATCATTGAATAAGAGCAATTTGCGTTTGCTAGATGAAATCGTCGACGTGAGTGCTCCTGTCGTAAGTAATGCTGGCCATGGTTTAACCCCTCTACGGCCCAGACATGAAAACGCCCGGCTCAAGGCCGGGCGTCGGGTGCCGCACCAGATGGGATCAGAATTCGTGGTCGGCTGTGTCGGGGTTCAGGTTGTCGATGCCCAGTTTGCCGGCGGCCTGTTCGATGGCACCGGTCTGCTTGACCAGGGCTGCAATCGCATCACGCACGATCTGGTTGCCGGCGGCGTTGTCGGCGGCGATCAGTTGGTCATAGTGCTCGCCCTTGAGGGCGTGGTCGACGATCACCTGGATCTTCGCTTCGGTGGCTTCCAGGTCTGCGCGCAGGGTCGCATCGGCAGCAGGGTCGGCCTTGGCCACCAGTGAAGACAGGCTAGGCCCGGTCAGCTTGGTACCATCAGGGCGGGTGTACTCGCCCAGGTAGACATTGCGAATGCCCTTGGCATCGTAGAAATGCGAGTAATGGGTGTTGTCGCTGAAGCAGTCGTGCTCGTCCTCGGGCGAGTTCGCCTCCAGGGACACCTTCATACGCTCGCCAGCCAGCTCACCGAGCGAAAGGCTGCCCATGCCGAACAGCATCTTGCGCAAGCCGTCGGTGGCAGGCGCGCCTTCGAGCTTGGCGCGATAGTTGTCGGCCACGTTCGGCGCCCAGTTGGCCACCATCTCGTCAAGGTCGGCGACCAGAAGGTCGGTGACCGCCTTGAGGTAGGCGCGGCGGCGGTCGTTGTGGCCACCCGTGGCGCCCTCGCCTTCGAGGTAGTCCGACGCCGGACGATTACCCGCACCTGGGCCGGTACCGTTCAGGTCCTGGCCCCACAGCAGGAATTCGATGGCGTGGTAGCCGGTGGCGACGTTGGCTTCGGAGCCGCCCAGTTCGTTGAGGCTGGCCAACTTCTCGGGGGTGATGTCCTTGACGTCGATTTTCTCTTCGCCCACCTGGATCTCGGTGTTGGCGATGATGTTGGCGCTGGCTGCCGGGTTACCCAGGGCGTGCTCGTAGCTGGTGTCGACGTAGTCGATCAGGCCTTCGTCCAGGGGCCAGGCGTTCACCTGGCCTTCCCAGTCGTCGATGATGGTGTTGCCGAAGCGGAACACTTCGCTTTGCAGGTAGGGCACGCGCGCAGCGACCCAGGCGTCCCTGGCGGCCTTGAGCGTCTGATCGTTGGGCGTGGCGAGGAATGCGTCGACGGCGGCCTGCAGGGTCTTGGCGGTGCTCAGCGAGTCGCTGTACACGGCATGGACCATCTCGGCGTAGTGCTTGACCACGGCCTTGGCAGCGGCTTCGTCGACAGCCCCTGGCGTTGCTGCAGGGGTGCTGGCGGCAGCGGGAGCCTGGGCTTGCGGCGCGGCGGCCTTGTCGTCCTTGCCTTCACCGCAACCGGCGAGAGCGATGGCAATGGCCAGCAGACTGGCAGAGGCCAGGGGCATTCGAATCATTGTTGGTTTCCTGCGTCGTGTGGTTGGACCATGGGTGAACCGTGCGCGATGGCACGCTGAACCGACACATCATGCGAAAGATTTGCATTTGCTGTAAAGGGTTCAGCCTGCGATTCATGTAAAAGCAGGTCACGGCGTTTCACCTGTGCATTCAGAGCATGGAAACCTGATTGCGCTGGGCCTGCCTGAGGAAGCTGGTCAGTTCCCGGGCCGACAGCGGCTTGCTGTAGTGGTAGCCCTGGCCCTCGTGGCAGCCTTGGGCAATGATGTAGGCTTCCTGTTCGGCGGTTTCCACGCCTTCGGCAATGACCTGCATGCCCAGGCTTTTGCCCAACTGAATGATGGCGCGCACGATGGTCGCGTCATCGTCGTCATCGAGCAGGTCCTGCACGAAGCTCTTGTCGATCTTGATCTTGTCCAAGGGCAAGGACTTGAGGTAGCTCAAAGACGAGTACCCAGTACCGAAGTCGTCGATGGCGATCAGGGCGCCCGAACGCCGCAGGCTCAGCAAGTGCTGGGCTGCGGTGCTGATGTCCTCCATCAGGCCGGTTTCGGTCACCTCCAGTTCCAGGCTGCGCGGAGGCAGGCGATAGGCCTGGAGCAGATTGTTCACCACCCGCGGCAGTTCGCTGTGGTGAAGTTGCACAGTGGACAGGTTGACCGCCATGCGCAGCTCGCTGAAGCCCAGGTCGTGCCATTCGCGCAACTGCCGGCAGGCCTGATCCAGCACCCACTCGCCGATCCCGATGATGCTGCCGTTCTGTTCGGCCAGCGGTATGAACTGATCGGGCGGCACCATGCCCAGTTCCGGATGCTGCCAGCGCAGCAACGCCTCGACCCCTACAACGCGATGATCGCAATAGCTGATCTGCGGTTGGTAGACCAGGTACAGCTGGTTGCGTGGCAGGGCCTCGCGCAGGTCCTTTTCCAGTTCGCGGCGCCGGCGCATCTCGGTGTCCACGCTGGCGATGTAGAACTGGTAGCGATTGCGTGAACGCGCCTTGGCCAGGGTCATGGTCTGCTCGGCTTTTTGCAGGAGCTTCTCGGTGCTGTCGCCGTCTTCCGGGAACAGGGTGATGCCAATGGTGGCGCGCAGGCGGATCTGCTGGTGGTGGTCCAGGTCGAAAGGCACCTCCAGGTCGTCCAGGATGCTTTGCGCAAGCTCTGCCGCTTCGTAGGGCTGTTCGATGTTGGCCTGCACCAGGGCGAACTGGTCGCCCCCCAGCCGCGCCAGCGCGCCCAAGCGTCCGCTGTGGGCCCTCAGACGATCGGCCAGGGCCAGCAGCAGCTGATCACCGACCTGATAGGTGAACTGCTCGTTGATGCCCTTGAAGTCGTCAAGGCCTACACAGAGCACGGCCACTCGATGTTGCAGGCGCCCACCGTCCACCAGGATCTTGTCCAGTTGCTGCTGCAGTTGCTGGCGATTGGGCAGGCCGGTGAGGAAGTCGTACTGGGCCATGCGCTGCAGACTGTTCTCGGCCTCATGGCGCAGGTGGGTATTGCGTTCGATCGATGCCAGCAACTGGTTGGCGGTGTTCACCCAAAGGCCCAGTTCGTTCTTCTCATGGCCCCTTATCAGTGGGATCTGATGCTGGCTGGGGCGGTCTGGATTGATCTGGGTGAGGTGTTCGATGATTTTGGAGAGTGGCTTAGTCAACAGCCAGTGGTAGACCAGGTACAGCACCAGCCCCATGGCAAGCGCCCGAAGCACGCCGGAGATGAAGATGATCACGGCGTTGATCAGAAAGTCTTCGCCATAGGCGGCCGTGTCGAGGGTGATGTTGAGGTCGCCGTAATATTCACTGTAGGGCCCCCGGCCTACCAGCTGCGTGGTGTAGGTACGCTCCTGGCCAAGAATCAGATCGGTGAGCCAGCGCAGGGGCATGTCCTGCAACGGCCTGGACTTTTCTGCCAGCATGGTTTCGTTGGGGTGACCGATGGAGGCCATTCGCACCGACTCGTCCTGAAACAGACCTTCCATGACCTGCATGCCCATTTCACGGTCCAGGCTGTAGACCGCCTGTGTAGAAGGATCGCGGAACATGTCAAGAATGCGCTGGGCGTCATTGTTGACGGCCTGGCGGGTCTTGTAGGTGTCATAGACGATTTGCGCACAGCTGAGCACGACGCCGACCGCTAGCGCCGCCAGGAGCACGACCCTGAGCAACTTGGCCGACAAGCTGTTACGCAATTCCAGCTTCAATGGAGGTTCCTTAATCCATGCAAATGACATTATTTTGCCATCAATCATGACCTTTCACTACGGGACGGTCATTAGCAGTGTATCGGTTGAAGCCCTGGGTAACTTGAGTGGGCGTCGTCAAGAAACCGGAAATTTGATGTTAGCGCGCTATGCACGCTGAGCAAGTGCGGCATCGTCCAGTAGCAGGCATGAAAAAGCCCGGCACGTGGCCGGGCTTCAAGAACAGTGCTGGACTCAGGCCTTGAAGGTCTTGCCTTCGAACTGCTCAGCCACGAAGGCCCAGTTGACCAGGTTCCAGAACGCCTCGACATACTTTGGACGCAGGTTGCGGTAGTCGATGTAGTAGGCGTGTTCCCAGACATCGCAGGTCAGCAGCGGAGTGTCGCCGCTGGTCAGCGGGTTGCCGGCACCGATGGTGCTGGCCAGCGCCAGGGAACCATCCGCTTTCTTGACCAGCCAGCCCCAGCCGGAACCGAAGGTGCCGACGGACGTCTTGGTGAACTCTTCCTTGAACTTGTCGAAGGAACCGAAAGCGGTGTTGATGGCTTCTGCCAGGGCGCCGGTCGGCTGGCCGCCGCCGTTTGGCGACAGGCAGTTCCAGTAGAAGGTGTGGTTCCACACTTGAGCGGCGTTGTTGAAGATGCCACCCGACGAAGAGGTGACGATCTCTTCCAGGGTCTTGCCTTCGAATTCGGTGCCCGGTACCAGGTTGTTCAGGTTCACGACATAGGTGTTGTGGTGCTTGTCGTGGTGATACTCCAGGGTTTCCTTGGAGATGTGCGGCTGCAGGGCATCGTGGGCGTAGGGCAGCGGCGGCAATTCAAAAGCCATGGTAGATCTCCTGATTCAGGTCTAGTTCGCGGTTTGCGCAGGGCCGATCACGGGCGGCCCTATGTGCGTCGGCGAGTTTGTACTCTTTGCGACGCAAGGGCTGGATCATAGCACCAAGCCTTGGCGCATAACCACGCAACAAACATAGGGATTAGAGGTTCCAGGTGCCTTGGCGGGCAGCGACCGGTGGCGGTCGTTTCCAGGCAGGATGGGCAGGGACGTCACGCGCTGGCACCCTGGGCTCGAATGATCAGTTGAAGATCAGTTGCGCTGCCACGGCAAACATCATCACGGCCACCATCAGGTCCAACAGACGCCAGGTGCCTGGCCGTGCCAGCCAGGGAGCCAGCCATGCCGCCCCGATCGCCAGGGTCGAGAACCATAGCAGCGAGGCGCTGGCAGCCCCCGCCACGTAGGCCCCTGGCGCCGTCTGCTGGGCCCCGAGCGAGCCGATCAGTAGCACAGTGTCAAGATAGACGTGGGGGTTGAGCAAGGTGACCGCCAGGGCACTGAGCAGCACGGCCCGCCGTGAACGCATGCCCTGGCCCTGCTGGTGCTGCAGGCTCTGGTCGGAGAAGGCACTGCGCAGGGCTTTGATCCCGTACCAGATGAGGAATACCGCGCCCCCCCAGCGGGCAACGCTCAGCAGCGTCGGATTATGGGCCAAGGCCGTGGCAAGACCGAACACACCTGCGGCGACCAACAGGGCATCACACAGGATGCACAGCGCCGCTACCGGCAAGTGATGCTCGCGGCGCAGGCTTTGCGCCAGAACGAATGCGTTCTGCGTGCCAATGGCCATGATCAGGCCCAGGGCGACCAGCAGGCCATTGAGATAACTCTGCCACATGGAAGACGACTCCTCGAAAGATGCTGGCCAGTGTGACAACTTGCGGGTTATAAGAAAAATCAATAAAGCTCACCGGTCATTAGGAAAATCGATGTTCGACTACAAGTTGCTTGCGGCCCTCGCTGCCGTCGTCGAGCAAGGCGGCTTCGAGCGTGCAGCGCAGGTGCTGGGCCTGTCCCAATCGGCCGTGTCGCAGCGCATCAAGTTGCTGGAGGCGCGCGTGGGGCAGCCGGTACTGGTTCGCATTGCTCCGCCTGGCCCGACGGAGGTAGGCCGGCAATTGCTCAACCATGTGCAGCAGGTGCGCCTGCTAGAGCGCGACTTGCAGCGCCAAGTACCCGCGCTCGAAGACGGGGGTATGCCGGAACGTCTGCGCATCGCGCTCAATGCCGATAGCCTGGCCACGTGGTGGGCCGGCGCAGTGGGGCAATTCTGTGCCGAGCACAAGGTGCTTACCGATCTGGTAGTCGAGGACCAGGAAGTAGGTCTCAAGCGCATGCGCGCCGGTGACGTGGCCGCCTGCCTGTGCGGCAGCGAACGCCCAGTGGCCGGCGCCCGCAGCCTGGCCCTGGGGGCAATGCGTTATCGGGCATTGGCCAGCCCTGCCTTCATGAAGCAGCATTTTGCCCAAGGCTTCGATGCCTGCCGCCTGGCTCGCACGCCCGCAATCGTCTATGGCCCCGACGATTTTCTACAGCACCGCTACTTGGCCTCTTTAGGTATGCAGGACGGTTTTCTGCATCATTTGTGCCCCTCTTCCGAAGGCTTTTTGCGCATGACCGAAGCGGGGTTGGGTTGGGGGCTGGTGCCGGAGTTGCAGGCCCGCGAGCAACTGGCAAGCGGCCAATTGGTGGAAATCTGCAGCGATACCCCGATCGACGTACCGTTGTACTGGCATCATTGGCGTAACGGCGGGCAACTGCTGGCACAGCTGACCGACCACCTGCGCCACAGCGCCCACCACTGGCTGGTGCCGTTGTAGCGCCGAAGGGCGTCAAAGGCTTCTGAACATCAGGCAAGGCGGAGTGTTACATGCGAATTCTGGTCACTGGCGCGAGTGGCTTCATCGGCGGGCGTTTCGCTCGGCTGGCCCTGGAGCGGGGGCTGGATGTGCGGGTCAGTGGCCGACGTGCCGAAGGTGTGGAGCATCTGGTGCGGCGTGGCGCGCAGTTCATCCCGGGCGACCTTGGCGACGCGGAATTGGCCCGGCGCCTGTGCCAGGGCGTCGAGGCCGTGGTGCATTGCGCCGGTGCTGTGGGGCACTGGGGGCCCTATCAGACGTTCGCCCAGGGCAACGTGGTGGTCACCGAGAACGTCGTCGAAGGCTGCCTGAAGGAACACGTACGTCGTCTTGTGCACCTGTCCTCGCCGTCGATCTACTTCAATGGTCGTTCACGCATGGCCATTGGCGAGGATCAGGTGCCCGGCCGGTTTGCCAATCACTACGCCAGGACCAAGTTCATTGCCGAACAGAAGGTTTTCGGTGCCCAGGAGTTTGGCCTCGAAGTATTGGCGCTGCGCCCACGTTTCGTCATCGGTGCAGGCGATACGAGCCTGCTGCCGCGGCTGGTGCACCTGCAACGCAAAGGCAGGCTGGCAATTATCGGCAACGGCTTGAACAAAGTTGACTTCACCAGTATTCACAACCTGAACGAAGCGCTGTACAGCGCAGTGTTCGCTGACGGGCGCGCGCTTGGGCAAGCGTACAACATCAGCAATGGCCAGCCCTTGCCGCTATGGGACGTGATCAACTATGTCCTGCGTCAGCTTCAGCTCCCCCAGGTCACCCGCTACCGAGGCTATGGGCTGGCCTACGGCCTGGCCGCGCTCAACGAGGCGGCGTGCGCCCTATGGCCGGGCCGGCCCGAGCCTACGCTGTCACGCCTGGCCATGCAGGTGATGAGTCGCGATTTTACCCTGGACATCAGCCGCGCCAGTCAGTACCTGGGCTACCAGCCCACCACTAGCGTATGGGCGGCATTGGACGAATTCTGCACCTGGTGGAAACACCAGCCGTCTGGCCGGTAAGCGCACCACGACGTCGGGCATCACCTGGCTGCGTGCGCGGTTTATAATCCCGCTTATTTGCAACCTCTGTGGTGGGATGCTCATGCGCTTTGATGCTCGCGATGATTTCGATGATGTACCGGCCTTGCGCGCAGGGACGCCGGATGACGACGATGAGGTGCTTGCGGCCCATGTCCCGCGCAGTCGTCGTCAAGCGACCAGGCCACCGAGCACCGGCCCGTTGTGGGCGATGCTGGTGGCCGCGTTCATCGCCCTGGGTTGTCTAGGGTGGTGGAGCTATCGGCAGATCTCCCTGATGGAGCAGCAACTGGTCGCCACCCAGGAGAGCTTCGCGCGCATCAGCGAAGACGCGGCAGGGCGATTGCAAGCGATCAGCGGCAAGGTCGAAGCCAGCGCCTCGTCCAACAACAGTGGCAGTGAAGCCCTCAAACAGCAGATCAGCCAGTTGCAGGCCAGTCTGGCCGAACAGGGCAAGCAGCAGGCGGGTGTGGCGGGCCAGGCCGGGGACCTTGGCAAGCGCCTGGAGCAGGTCCTGGCCGACACCCGTGAACAGCAGAGGGCGGTGACAGAACTGCAAACGCAGTTGCAGGCGCAGTTGAAGGCGGTGAACGGCGAGTTGGCAGCGCTCAAGTCGGGCCAGGTCGATGGGGGCAAGCTCGACGGGCAACTCAAGAGCCTGAGCGAGGAAGTGGCGGCGCTGAAAAAACAAGGCAACCCCAAGGCCGCCATCGAAAGCCTGGAGCAGGATGTGCTGGTGCTCAAAAGCCAGCTGGACAACCGCCCCAATACCACGGCCGGCGGTGGCGCATCGGTGCAGGAGTTCGACGCGTTTCGTGGTCAGATGACCCGTAACCTGAACAACGTCCAGAGCCAGTTGCAGAACCTGCAACAGCAGATCAACGCCAAGCCTTGACCGGGAAGGACAGGGGCCGGGTCCTGGCCCCTGTCTAAGGCCTTACAGGCGTGGGTAATCGATGTACCCCACCGGACCTTGGCCATAGAACGTTTCTGGGTGAGCTTCGTTCAATGGCGCATCGCCAGCCAGGCGTGCAGGCAAGTCCGGGTTGGCGATGAACGGCACGCCAAAGGCCACGGCATCAGCCTTGCCATTGGCCAAGGCCGCATTGGCACTGGCCTTGTCGAAACCTTCGTTGACGATATAGACGCCGCCAAATGCTGCTTTGAGTGCAGGGCCAAGGCTGTCGTCGCGCTCACGTTCCCGTGAGCAGATGAAGGCAATGCCCCGCTTGCCCAACTCCCGCGCCACATACGTGAAGGTCTGGGCACGGTCGGTATCGCCCATGTCGTGGGCATCGGCGCGCGGCGCCAAGTGCATCCCGACGCGCTGCGCTCCCCATACCTGGACTACGGCGTCGGTGATCTCCAGCAGCAGGCGGGCCCGGTTTTCCAGCGAGCCGCCGTACGCGTCAGTACGCTGGTTGGTGCTGCTTTGCAGGAACTGGTCGAGCAGATAGCCGTTGGCGCCATGAATCTCGACGCCGTCAAAGCCTGCGGCCTTGGCGTTTTCGGCGCCCGTGCGGAAGGCCTCGACGATGTCGCTGATCTCTTCGGTATCCAGCGCCCGAGGCGTGGGGTAGTCGCTGAGCGGGCGAACCAGACTCACGTGCCCCTTGGGTTGGATAGCGCTGGGTGCGACCGGTAACTGGCCATCGAGGTAGCGTGGATGGGAAATGCGGCCCACATGCCACAGCTGCAAGAAGATTCGGCCGCCAGCGGCATGCACGGCATTGGTGACATTGGTCCAGCCCCTGACCTGTTCAGCGCTCCATATGCCCGGCGTGTCCGGGTAGCCCACGCCCATGGAGCTGACCGAGGTCGCCTCGCTGATGATCAGGCCGGCACTGGCACGTTGCACATAGTATTCGGCCATCAGTGCGTTCGGCACGCGGCCGGCGTCTGCGCGGCAGCGGGTGAGTGGGGCCATGATGATGCGATTGGGCAGTTCCAGGTCGCCCAGGGTGATTGGATCGAATAGCGTGGTCATGACGGATACCTGAGAGTCAAAGGGAGTCGCAAAGCTTTAAGTGTTCCGAACAGATAGCCAGACGGTATATCGCTCGGCGGCGATGCATTCCAGGCAAGTGATAGACTGGCGCCATGAATTATCTTGCACACCTTCACCTTGGGGGACCAGCCCCACAGCAGTTGCTGGGCAGCCTCTACGGGGACTTCGTCAAAGGCTCGCTGGAAGGGCGGTTCGCGCCGCAAATCGAGGCGTCCATCCGCCTGCACCGGCACATCGACAGTTTCACTGACACGCACCCTGTCGTGCTGGCCTCCCTGGCGCGTTTTACGCAGGTGCGACGCCGGTTTGCGGGGATTGCGCTGGACGTCTTCTTCGACCACTGCCTGGCGCGTCACTGGCCTGAATATGGGCGCCAGCCGCTGCGTCAGTTCACCCATGGGTTCTATCAGGTGCTGTTGGCCGAGCCCGCGCTGCCGGGCCGGTTGGCCCACATCGCGCCTTCCATGGCGCAGTCTGACTGGCTGGGCTCCTATGCTGACTTCGCCACGCTAGAACAGGTGTTCGCCGGGATCGCCCGGCGCTTGTCACGGCCTGAAGGCTTGGCAGGGGTCATGGAGGAACTTGATCGCCTGTACATGCCGTTGCTCGATGATTTCCGCGCGTTCTACCCCCTGGTACAAGCCTTTGCTGCCAGTCATCGGGCACAGGCCGGCCCGCTCGTGGATTGACTGATCTGCCGCGTGGTTGGCGCCAGGGCGCTGCGTTCAGGTGGCGGTCGCACACGGCCTGTGAAGTACCGGTGGCTCTGGTGTGCCGTAGAGCGCCTGATGGATCGAACGCTGGGCCTGGAGCGCCAGCAGCGTGCGGCCCTTGCCATGACTTGTCAGTGGATCGAGCAGGTGAATGCGCACTTGGCCGCGAGGTTGTGCCAGCAACCGCAGCAGGTGTGACACTAGATCATCATCCCCCACGAAGGGCGCCAAGGAGTCGATCTGGCCCCGCCGCTGGTATTGGATGGCCACCGGTTGCACGGCGATGCCCTGGTCGATGGCTGCCGCCAACAGGCGCCCATGAAAGGTCCTGAGCTGGTGCCCGTCGGTGGTCGTGCCTTCGGGGAACAGCAGCAGGGGGTGGCCTGTGACCAACTGCTGGCCGATCTGCACGCGTAGCTGCTGCCCATCGCCGGCGCCGCGCCTGATGAACAGGGTGCCTGCCTGCTCGGCCAGCCACCCGGCAAGCGGCCAGTGCCGGACCTCCGCCTTGGACAGAAACGACATAGGCGCGAGCATGCCCAGCAGGGGGATGTCGGTCCAGGACACATGGTTGCCGACCCACAGCATGGGCGTGCTCGGCAGCTTGCCCGTCACGCAGACTTCGAAGGGCAGTACTGCTACCAGGCGCCGCATGAACAGCCGGGTCCAGCGTTGCCGGCGTTCGAGCGAGGTTTTGATGCCAAGGTGCATCCCGATGACGAGCAGGTTGGCCATCAGCAGCCCCAGCACCACCACCAGCAGCAGGTGAATCAGGCGCCCCACCTGCCGAAGACGGCCCCTCACACAGCGGCCTTGAAGTGACGGGCGTAGCGCGGGCACAGCGCCTCGCGCTTGAGCAGGATGAACACATCGGCGACCTGAAAGTCTTCATCCCAGCACGGTTCGCCACAGACCTTGGCGCCCAGGCGCATGTAGGCCTTGAGCAAGGCCGGCATCTGGGCGCTCACGTTATCCGGCAACGTCAGCGGCGGCAGCGGATTGCGGGGTTCGGCACGCAGGTCCTGGGTGCACAGGTGGCGTTCGCGCAGGCGTTGCATGACGGCATGCGCCTGCACCCCGCCGTCCTGCATCGAGATGCTGGCGCAACCCATCAGGTAGCGATAACCGCCTTCGTTGAGTACGTCGGCCAGCTCGCTCCAGAGCGTGGCAATGGTGCCCCCGTTGCGGTACGGCGCGGCCACACAGGTACGACCCACTTCCAGGATGGGGCCCTGGAGTTGCAGCAGCCCTTGCAGGCTGAACCCCTCCTCGCTGTAGAAGCGGCCCAGGTTGCTGGCCGCCTCGTGGTCGAGCAGTCGCGTGGTGGCCACCAGCCGTCCGCTGGTGACATCGCGTACGCCGATATGGCGGCAGTGCGGGTCAAATTCGTCCTGGTCCAGGCCGTGCTCGGCACCCTTGAACCTTGCATCGAACGCTTCGCTGAAGACCTGATAGCGCAGGGCCTGAGCCTCCCGCAACGCGGCGTGACCCATCAGGCGCTCGGCGTGCAGGCGGTGTCCGGTGCAGGTGTCGGCAACATGAGCGATTCGCGTCATTACGAGTCTCCATAAAACCAGCCATGCAAGGGTGGCCGGTAGGCTTTTATGTGCGCGTTCAGGCTAGAAACACGGGATGTCATGGCGATGAAGGTTCGATGATGCTTGCATGACCCGCCGGTTGGGCGTGGCGGCGAACGTGCTGGCGCTTGCTGTGCCAAAGACCTGCGCGGTAAGGTGAGTCGCCTGCATTTTCGAGACCCCTCATGCTCAAGTCACTCCGCCTATGGCCTGCACTGCTGCTTGCGTTGTGCCTGCCCGCACACGCCAATTGGCACCTTGACGGCGAGTCGTCTCGCCTGTCGTTCATCACCGGCACCAACGGCGAAGCGGCGCAGGTGCACCGCTTCCTGGTGCTGCATGGCACGGTGGACCGCAAGGGCGCCGCTAGCCTTCGTATCGAGATGGATTCGGTCAGCAGCGGCGTCCCGTTGCGGGATGAGCGCATGCGGGACACATTGTTCGACGTCGCACGGTTTGCCGAAGCGACCGTGCAGGCGCAACTGGATCTGCGCCCGATCAACGACCTGGCCAACGGTGCGCAGATCGAATTGCGCCTACCGCTGACGGTAACGTTGCACGGTCAGTCCCACCGCTACGACGCCTTGCTGTTGGCCACCCGCCTGGACGAGCGTCGGTTCCAGGTCGTCACCCTGGAGCCTCTGGTGCTGCGCGCCGAGGATTTCGGCCTGATGCCGGGGCTGCAAGCCCTGCGCAAGTTCGCCAACCTTACGGCCATCAACCCATCCGTACCGGTCAATGCGGTACTGATCTTCACTGCACGCTGACATGCCGGGCCCGGTCTTCCCCTGGCGGGATGGCAACCAGTTCGAGCTGCTGATCGATGGGCCACAATTCTTCCCCCGCATGCTGTCGGCCATTGAACATGCCCGGAAGCAGGTCGACCTGGAACTGTACCTGGTCGAGTCCGGGGCCTGCGCCGAGGCTGTGGTCCAGGTGCTGGAACAGACGGCCCACCGCGGGGTACGGGTGCGCTGCCTGTTCGATTATTACGGGTCGCTGGCCTTGAGCGCCAAGCTGCGGCAACGTCTGCTGGATGCCGGCGTTTACCTGCGCTGGTACAACCGGCTGCATTGGAAACGCGGGCTGCGCAATCTGTACCGCGACCATCGCAAGTTGCTTGTGGTCGACGAGCAGTGGGCGGTGGTGGGCGGTACCGGGGTTACCGATGAGTTCTGGCAACCGGGCCAGCCCAGCAGCGAATGGCACGAGGTGATGGTGCTGATGCAAGGCCCGGTGGTGAGCGACTGGCAATTGCTGTTCGATCGCCAGTGGCAGGCCAACCATCGCCGCACGGCCTGGCGCCCTGCCGAGGGCTTCGGCCTGCCGCGCCTGCCCAAGGTGCCTGCGCAAGGGCAGGGCATGGGCCGGGTGGCCTATGCCGACGCCCGCCAGCATCAGGACATCCTGCATTCGTTGGTACGTGCCCTCAACAGCGGCAAGCAGCGCATTTGGCTGGCCACGCCTTACTTTCTGCCGACCTGGAGCGTGCGTCGCTCGCTGCGCCGCGCAGCTGGCAAGGGCGTCGATGTGCGGTTGCTGCTCACCGGCCCGCGCACCGATCACCCTTCGGTACGGTATGCCGGTCACCGGTACTATCCACGCCTGCTGCGCGCTGGCGTGCGTATTTTCGAGTATCAGCCGTGCTTTTTGCACCTGAAGATGGTGGTGGTGGACGATTGGGTCAGCATCGGCTCCTGCAACTTCGACCATTGGAACCTGCGCTTCAATCTGGAGGCCAATATAGAAGCGTTGGACCTGCCGCTGACGAGCGCGGTGGTCGAAAGTTTCGAACGCGATTTTGCCCTGAGCGAGGAAGTTGACCTGGCGCATTGGAACGCCAGGCCGTTCTGGCGACGGGTCAAACAGCGCATCTGGGGATGGCTGGACCGGTTGGTGGCCAACGTGCTCGACCGGCGCGACTGAGTGCAGCTATCGTGCAATGACGGTTCACAGGCAATCGAGGGAATGGATGCGATGACGGTTAAGAAGATACTCATGCTGGTGGGCGATTACGTCGAGGACTACGAGGTCATGGTGCCCTTCCAGGCGCTGAGCATGGTTGGGCATACCGTGCACGCCGTGTGCCCGGAAAAGGTGGCGGGCCAGACCGTGCGCACGGCTATCCACGACTTCGAAGGCGACCAGACCTACAGTGAAAAGCCGGGGCACCAGTTTGCCCTGAACCACGATTTCGTCCGGGCCCGCGCCGAAAGTTACGATGCACTGGTAATCCCGGGCGGGCGTGCCCCGGAATACCTGCGCCTTAACGAGAAAGTGCTCGAGCTGGTGCGAGCGTTCGACCAGGCAGGCAAGCCCATCGCTGCCGTTTGTCACGGCGCCCAGTTGCTAGCCGCTGCCGGGGTGCTCAAAGGCCGGGAGTGCAGTGCGTACCCGGCCTGCGCGCCCGAGGTGCGCCTGGCCGGCGGCACCTATATCGACATTGCGGTGGACCAGGCCCATGTGGACGGCAACCTGGTCACTGCGCCCGCCTGGCCGGCTCACCCTGCGTGGTTGGCGGCGTTTTTGAAGGTGTTGGGCACCCGTATCCTCTGACTCATCAGGCCGGCCAGTCCATGGGTCAGCCGACTTGCTCGACCCAATCGTTGAGGTTGTAGTAGTTGGTTACGCGGGCGATCTTGCCGCAATGGATATAGAAGAACGCGCCGGCCGGCAGGACATAGGTCTGGCCGGTGGCCGCAGGCAGGCCTTCGTCATCGGCCACATATTGCCCGTGCACGGTGAATTCCGCCGCCGCGCGACTGCCGTCGGCATTCTGCATCACCACGATGTCGGCCAGGCGCTCGCGGTAGCAGCGGTTCATCTTGTCCATGAAGGCGGCGAACCTGGCCTTGCCCATCTGCCGCTCACCCTGATTGATGTCGTGAATCACATCTTCGCTGAGCAGGGCCAGAAACCCTGGCATGTCACCTGCGTTGAACGCGGCGTAGTAAGCGTTTACCAATTCGGTAGCGGTCATGGAACATTACCTGTCGTGTAGGGAAAAGGCGTGTCGTTGGCCTGGATGATAGGGTTTCCCCTCAAGCCCGGCTTAGCCGAGCGCGTCATCCACATCGACAAAACGACCGCCAAGCATGCAAATACGCCTACTGCACGGCGCCGCCATCGCGCCCTATATCGATGACCTCGCTCGTCTGCGCCTAACTGTGTTCCGCGAGTTCCCCTACCTCTACGATGGCTCGCCCGAGTACGAAGCCGACTACCTGGCCGCCTATGCCCGTTCCGGGCGCAGCCTGGTGGTGCTGGCCATGGATGAGGACAAGGTAGTGGGCGCCTCCACGGGCCTGCCCCTGGTCGACGTTGCGCCCGAGTTCCAGGAGCCGTTCGTGGCCCAGGGCCGCGACCCGGCCAGCGTCTACTATTTCGGCGAGTCTGTGGTTCTGCCGCCATACCGAGGGCAGGGGCTTGGGGTACGTTTTTTCATCGAACGCGAATCCTATGCCCACAAACTGGCCGAGTTCGATTACTGCGCGTTCTGCGCCGTGGAGCGGCCCGGTGTACATCCGCGCCGCCCGGCCGACTACAAGCCTTTGCATGGGTTCTGGCGCAACCGCGGTTTCCTCCATGACCCATCACTGCGTACCCGGTATGCCTGGCGCGACCTGGACGAGCAGGAAAGCTCGGACAAGCTGATGTCGTTCTGGCTCAAGGAACTGCCCCTTTGATCCGTGTCGCGGCCTGCCAATACGCCATTGAGCTGCACGAAACCTGGGAGGCTTATGCCGACCACCTGCAGGGCTTGTGTGCAGAGGCGGTGGAGGCGGGCGCGCGCCTGCTGCTGCTGCCCGAATATGCAGGGCTGGTGCTCAGCGGGCAGCTGACACCCGAGCAGCGGGGGGACCTGAAGGCTTCCATTGCAGGCATCCAGCCTTTGATCGAGCCGTGGAAGGCCCTGTGTGCAGGCCTGGCCAAGCGTTGGGGCATCTACCTGCAACCAGGCACGCTTCCGGTACTGGACAGCGACGGCGCCTACCGCAACCGCGCCTGGCTGTTTGGCCCCAAAGGCGCGCTAGGGCATCAGGACAAGCTGATGATGACCCGCTTCGAGCGGGAACAGTGGGGCATTGCCGCAGGCCATGGGCTGACGGTGTTCGACACCGATCTGGGCCGTCTTGGCATCCTGGTCTGTTACGACAATGAGTTCCCGCTCTTGGCACGCCGGTTGGCAGAGCGTGGGGCTGACCTGATCCTGGCGCCGAGCTGCACCGACACCGAAGCCGGCTATCACCGTGTACGGATCGGGGCTCAGGCACGCGCCTTGGAGAACCAGCTGGCCGTATTGCAGAGCCCGACCGTAGGGCTGGCACCCTGGTCGCCGGCATTGGACGAGAACCTAGGCCGGGCAGGGCTGTTCGTGCCGCCTGATCGTGGCATGCCGGGGGATGGGGTAATGGCTCTGAGCGAATCGCTCGACTCGCAGTGCAGCCGTTGGCTGGTGTGCGATCTGGACCTGGAGGCCGTGCGCCGGGTCAGGCAGCAGGGGCAGGTATTTACCCGCAGGGACTGGCCCGAACAATTCGAACGTCTTTAAACGCAACGGCGGCGGGCCCTGGCATCAAGGTCCGCCGCCGCAGGTTGGGCTGCGCATGGCTGCGCACGCGAGCGGCCCCTGAAAGCGCCGCCCGCTGTTGCCATGGGTTACTTCACTTCGACGGCCAGGCTCTGGGCAATCTTGCTCTGCCACAAGGCGGGGCCTGTGATGTGCACCGACTCACCGTTGCTGTCCACGGCCACGGTCACGGGCATGTCCTTGACCTCGAACTCGTAGATGGCTTCCATACCCAGCTCGGCAAAGGCCAGGACCTTGGATTTGCGGATGGCTTGCGCAACCAGATAGGCGGCGCCACCTACGGCCATCAGGTAGACGGCCTTGTTGTCCTTGATCGCTTCGATGGCGGTCGGGCCGCGCTCGGACTTGCCGATCATGCCCAGCAGACCGGTCTGCTCCAGAATCTGGCGGGTGAACTTGTCCATGCGCGTGGCGGTGGTGGGGCCAGCAGGGCCGACCACTTCGTCGCCTACCGGGTCGACCGGGCCGACGTAGTAGATGAAGCGGCCCTTGAGATCCACCGGCAGTGCTTCGCCGCGGTTGAGCATTTCGACCATGCGCTTGTGGGCTGCGTCCCGGCCGGTCAGCATCTTGCCGTTGAGCAGGATGGTTTCACCCGGTTTCCAGCTGGCCACTTCTTCGGGCGTGATGCTGTCGAGGTTGACACGACGGGCGCTTGGCCCCGCTTCCCAGACGATCTCGGGGTAGGCGTCCAGCGAAGGCGCTTCGAGCTCCGCAGGGCCTGTGCCGTCGAGCACGAAGTGGGCGTGGCGAGTGGCCGCGCAGTTGGGGATCATGCACACCGGCAGCGAGGCGGCGTGGGTCGGGTAGTCCATGATCTTGACGTCGAGCACGGTGGTCAGGCCACCGAGGCCCTGGGCGCCGATGCCCAGTTGGTTGACCTTCTCGAACAGCTCCAGGCGGATTTCTTCCAGGCGGTTCTGCGGGCCGCGTGCCTTGAGCTCATGGATGTCGATGGACTCCATGAGCACTTCCTTGGCCATGACCGCGGCTTTTTCGGCAGTGCCGCCGATACCGATGCCCAGCATGCCAGGCGGGCACCAGCCAGCGCCCATGGTCGGAACGGTCTTGAGTACCCAGTCGACGATGGAGTCGGACGGGTTGAGCATGGCCATCTTGGACTTGTTTTCCGAACCGCCGCCCTTGGCTGCAACATCCACCTCGACCTTGTCGCCGGGGACGATGGAGTAGTGGATAACGGCCGGCGTGTTGTCCTTGGTGTTCTTGCGGGCACCGGCCGGGTCGGCCAGGATCGATGCGCGCAGCACGTTTTCAGGCAGGTTGTAGGCGCGGCGCACACCTTCGTTGATCATGTCGTCGACGCTCAGGGTGGCGCCGTCCCAGCGCACATCCATACCCACGCGCACGAATACGGTGACGATGCCGGTGTCCTGGCAGATAGGCCGGTGACCGGTGGCACACATGCGCGAGTTGATCAGGATCTGGGCGATGGAGTCGCGCGCAGCCGGCGACTCTTCGCGCAGGTAGGCCTCGTGCATGGCCTGGATGAAATCGACGGGGTGGTAGTACGAGATGAATTGCAGGGCGTCGGCCACGCTCTGAATCAGGTCGTCTTGCTTGATCACGGTCATGCAGCGCGCTCCTCTTAAAGACGGGAACATTCAGTGAGACGTTCGACGGAGCCGACCAGCCTGTCGAAACGCCTTGCAAAGGCGCGCCGACAGCCTGCCGACGCAAAAAAGGCGCGGCAGTATAGCGCGCCTGCCCCTGTGAAACACCTGCGAGTGGTCAGGACCATGGTCTGGCCGGTAGCCGGCATCCTTTTTGCTGCTAGGCACAGGACAGGGCATTAGAATCGACGGGCGCGCGGTCGCGTCCATCGGCACAAGGGGTTTGAACAGGTGAGTGAACATGCCCGAAATTAGGGTGGGCACGCGTTGTTGGGCGGTGCCGACGGGTGCCAACTTGCTCGATGCCCTGAACGAGGCAGGGCTCGGGGTGCCCTACAGCTGCCGCGCAGGGAGCTGCCATGCATGCCTGGTACGGTGTGAGGACGGGTTGCCCCTCGACGCCCTGCCAGAAGCCCTGGCGCTGGACAGGCATGCCGTGGGCTGGCGCCTGGCTTGCCAGTGCCGCGTGGTCGAAGACCTGCGCGTGGAGGTGTTCGATCCGTTGCGCGACGGTGTAGGTGGCACTGTCAGCGAGCTGGACTGGTTCGGTGATGTGCTGCGGTTGCGCCTGCGGACCCAGCGCAGCGTCCGCTACCAGCCGGGCCAGCACGCGGTGCTCTGGTTGGGTGGGGTGGCGCGGCCCTATTCGCTGGCCAGCCTGCCGGGTGAAGACGATTACCTGGAGTTTCATATCGATTGCCAGCACCCCGGTGCATTCTGTGACCGGGCGCGGGCGCTGGAAGTGGGCGATGTGTTGCGCGTTGGCGAGGTGAGGGGCGGGGCATTGCATTACGACCTTGACTGGCAGGACCGACCGTTATGGCTACTGGCTGCCGGTACCGGGCTTGCACCGCTGTGGGGCATCGTGCGCGAAGCCTTGCGCCAAGGCCATCAGGGGGAGATCAGGTTGCTGCACGTGGCCCGCGACCGCGCAGGGCACTACTTGGCAGCGCCGTTGCAGCAGTTGCCAGGTGTAAACGTGGAATTGGTGATGGTCGCGCAGCTGGAGGAGGCACTGGCTGCGCTGCGGCCTTCATCGAGACAGACTCTGGCCTTGCTATGCGGCGCGCCCGCCAGCGTCGAACGCTTTGCCCGACGGCTGTTCATCGCTGGGGTGCCGAGGGGGCAGGTGTTTGCAGACAGCTTTGTCGAGCACGCCTAAGCCGACGTATCTGCGGTGCCTGCACAGGGCCGCTTGCGCACGGGGGAACGCGCGCGAAGCAACCCTGGCTCGTCAGCCGATCAGCCGACCAGCGGATCACCGACATGCAGGATCTTCATGCCGTTGGTCCCGCCGATGGTGTGGTAGCTGTCGCCCTTGGTGAGGATCACCCAGTCACCTTGCTCGACCAGCCCACGCTTGAGCAGCTCGTCCACGGCGGCCTGGCTGACCTTGTCGGCCGGCAGCGATGCCGGGTCGAAATCGATCGGGTAAACACCGCGGAACATTGAGGCACGGGCCTGGGTGGCGCGGTGCGGAGACAGGGCGAAGATTGGCACGTGCGAGCGCAGGCGGGACATGATCAGTGGGGTATAACCGCTCTCGGTCAGAGCGATGATCGCCTTCACACCCGGGAAGTGGTTGGCCGTGTACATGGCTGCCAGGGCGATGCTTTCGTCGCAGCGCTCGAACGTGGTGTGCAGGCGGTGGCTGGAGCGCTGGCTGGTCGGGTGCTTCTCGGCACCCAGGCAGATGCGCGCCATGGCCTGGACCGCTTCGATCGGGTATGACCCGGCGGCGCTTTCGGCCGACAGCATCACGGCATCGGTGTTGTCGAGCACGGCGTTTGCCACGTCGGACACTTCGGCACGGGTCGGCATCGGGTTCTGGATCATCGACTCCATCATCTGGGTCGCGACGATCACTGCCTTGTTGTTGCGGCGGGCGTGCTGGATGATCTTCTTCTGGATGGCGATCAGCTCGGCGTCGCCGATTTCCACGCCCAGGTCACCACGGGCAACCATGACGGCGTCGGAGGCTGCGATGAGCTTGTCGAGGGTTTCGTCGTCGGCAACCGCTTCGGCGCGTTCGATCTTGGCCACCAGCCAGGCGCTGCCACCGGACTCGTCACGCAGTTTGCGGGCGTATTCCATGTCGCTGGCGTCACGCGGGAAGGATACGGCCAGGTAGTCCAGGTCCATCTCGGCAGCCAGCTTGATGTCGGCTTTGTCCTTCTCGGTCAGGGCCGGTGCAGTCAGACCGCCACCTTTGCGGTTGATGCCCTTGTGGTCCGACAGCGGGCCACCGATGATCACCACGCAGTGCAGGGCGTCGGCGGTGGCGGTTTCGACGCGCATGACCACGCGGCCATCGTCGAGCAGCAGTTCGTCGCCAACGCCACAGTCCTTGACCAGGTCGGGATAGTCGATACCGACGATGTCCTGGTTGCCTTCTGTCAGCGGATGAGCGGTCGAGAAGGTGAAGGTGTCACCGACTTTCAGTTCGATGCGCTTGTTGGCGAACTTGGCGATGCGGATCTTCGGACCCTGCAGGTCGCCGAGCAAGGCCACGTGACGGCCATTCTTGGCAGCGATTTCACGGATCAGGCGGGCGCGTGCCTTATGCTCGTCCGGAGTGCCATGAGAGAAGTTCAGGCGAGCCACGTCCAGGCCGGCGAGGATCAACTGTTCGATCACTTCCGGCGAATTGCTGGCGGGGCCAAGGGTGGCGACGATTTTGGTACGGCGGATGGTCATGCACAGACTCCTATAGTGAAGCGCAGCGAGAGGCTACTCCTGAATCGGGCTGTAGTCATCGTTAGGTTGCACTACCTGGCTTTGGAAAACTGTGCAGGTGACAGGGGCACGGGTTTGTTGGCTGGTATGTGTCGGTCAACAAACGCGGTAAGTGCCGATCGTTGAAGAATCCGATGGGTCGGCCGATATGCTGTTCAGCAAAGGAGAGTCCCATGCGCATGCTGATCGTTTTAGCCCTCGCGGCCAGTGCCGTCGGGTGTACCCGCTGGTCCATGGACCACCATCTCAACAATGCCTACCGCGCTTATGATCGGGGTGATTGCCAGCGGGTAATGCTGGAGCTGTCCCAGGTCGATCGTACCAGCCGCGCCCGGCCGTTCATCCACCCGGAAGTCGCGTTGCTGCGTGGGCAGTGCCTGGAGCGGCAAGCGTTGTATGTGGATGCCGCACAGACCTACCAGTACCTGATCCAGCGCTATCCGGGCAATGAATATGCCTACCGTGCCCAGGCGCGCCTGCAAACACTGGAGAAACTCGGCCACTACCGCGGCGGTGAACCGGCCGTGACCAGGCCAGCGACGAGCGTACCTTGGCGCTAATGCCAAGGTGTGTTGTATTGACAGGGAGATTTGCCGCAGCGTGCGCTAACCTGTCACTCAACTGATACAACAACCGCCAGTACCAGGCATTCCTGGCATCGCGGACGGACTGCCCTTGACGCTATTCAATAAACGACTTATCGACCGCCACCAGCTGCCCTTTGTCCTGAAAGTGTTCAATCGCTTCAACGGCCAGGAGATGGGCCAGCTCGGCAACGCCTCCGAAAACGGCATGATGCTGATCAGCGAACTGCCGGTCATGGTGGGCCCCGATTACGAATTGCAGTTGCGCCTGCCGTTGACGGGGGGTGGGCATCAGTTCGTCAACCTTACGGCCAGTTGCCTGTGGTGCCGCGAGGACCAGACCCCTGGGTATTACGATTCGGGTTTCATGTTGTTGCAGGCCCCTCGCGAATACGATGGCTTTGTACGCTCCCTGCAGGAGTATTTCAGTTTTCGCGCTTCCTCTACCTCGGTTTGACAGGTCGGTATTGCCAACGCTGATGCCTGCCCATGGGACTGGCCCGCGCCAGTAGGGGCTGCATAGCACCCCCTACTGGCCCCAGGTAGCTTCATCGGCTCGACGTCAGGCCCGGCTCAACGCGTTAGAATCAGGGCGACCCTGCAACAGGACGGCCCTGTGACCTCAAGCATCTTCTGGCATGACTACGAAACCACTGGCATCAACCCGCGCTGCGACCGGCCCGTGCAGATGGCAGGGGTACGTACTGACCTTGACCTCAATGAAATCGACGATCCGGTCAACCTCTATTGCCGCCTATCGGACGATATACTGCCGCACCCTGCTGCCTGCCTGGTGACGGGCGTCACGCCGCAACAGTTGGCCGAAAAAGGCCTCGGCGAGGCCGAGTTCATGGCGCGGGTGCACGCCGAGCTGGCACAACCCGGCACCTGTGGCGCCGGCTACAACACGCTGCGTTTCGACGACGAGGTCACCCGCTACAGCCTCTACCGCAACTTCTTCGACCCTTACGCCCGCGAATGGCAGGGCGGCAACAGCCGCTGGGACTTGATCGATGTCGTTAGAGCGGCGTGCGCCTTGCGGCCCGATGGCATCCAATGGCCCCAGCAGGACGGGCGCACCCGTCTGCGCCTTGAGTTGTTGAGCAAGGCCAATGGCATCGAGCATGGCCATGCACACGAAGCGCTGTCCGATGTTCGGGCGACCATTGCCCTTGCTCGGCTGATACGCGAGAAGCAGCCCAAGTTGTACGACTGGTTGTTTCAGCTTCGCAGCAAGCATAAGGTCATGGAGCAAATACGGTTGCTACAGCCGATGGTGCATATTTCCGGGCGTTTCAGTGCCGCGCGTCATTACCTGGGCATTGTGTTGCCATTGGCCTGGCACCCTAAGAACCGCAATGCATTGATTGTTTGCGATCTGCATCAGCAAACCCTGCCGCTGGTTGAGGAAAATGCTGAAACTTTACGCCAGCGGCTCTATACCCGTCGAGAAACACTTGGCGAAGGCGAGCTGCCCGTACCGCTCAAACTCATTCAGATCAACCGCTGTCCGGTGGTCGCGCCCCTTTCTGTAATACGACCGGCCGATCAAGCGCGTCTTGGGATCGACCTGGATACGTTACAACGGCGCGCAGAGGCATTGGCCCGTCAACAGGATCAATGGCAGGAAAAACTGGCGCTTATTTATACACAAGACGGTTTTGCGGCCAGTGAAGATCCTGAACAGCAATTGTATGAGCGGTTTCTCGGCCAGCGTGACCGGCGGCTATGCGATCAAGTGCGTTCGCTGGCGCCCGCACAGTTGGGCGCCGGGCAGTGGATGTTCGATGATCCACGCCTGCCCGAACTACTCTTTCGCTACCGTGCGCGTAACTTTCCGGACACCTTGAACGATGAAGAGCGCGCGCGATGGCAGGATTTTTGTAGGCAGCGTCTGGCTGACCCCCGCTGGGGTGCGCCCAATACCTTGGGTGATTTCGCCCATGCCCTGGCCGTAGCCTGGCCTGACGCGGATGAAGCAGGACGGCAAGTGCTGACTGCCTGGCAACTGCATGCCAACGCGTTGCAAACGCGGTTCGCCGTCAATTGAAACCCATAAAAAAACGCCGGTTATTAACCGGCGTTTTCTTTACGAATATCAAATAGCGGGCAACGGACAATCAGTCCAGCAGGGTTGCCCAGCTTTCTACCTCGTCACCGCCCCATTGAGCTTTCCACTCTTTCAGGGTTTTGTGGTTGCCACCTTTGGTTTCGATGACTTCACCGTTGTGCGGGTTCTTGTATTGCTTGACCTTGCGCGCGCGTTTAGTGCCAGTGGTTTTCACGGCGCCACGCGGCAGTTTGCTCATCTTGGCATCAGGGTCGAGCAGGGCAATGATGTCACGCAGCGATTTGGAATATTCGCCCATCAGGGTGCGCAGTTTGCCTTCGAACTCCAGTTCTTTTTTCAGCTTGTCATCCTGAGACAGGTTGGCCAGGCGGGCCTGAAGTTCCTTGATGGCTTCTTCGGTGGCACGGTACTCGTTGATCAGGGACATGGAGTGTTCCTTAATGCGTGTTCGGGAATGTGTGGAGCAATAGTAAACAGGCAACTCTCGCAAGTAAACATATGATTGATGTATTAACAGTTGGATAAGCTGTGACAGTATTTCTCCAAGTGAACAAAAATTTACCTAGGTTGCCGTTTCATCTATAAATCTTGTCAGAAGATTCCCAACGCGTAGGCCCAACGGCCCTATGCAGCACGTCGCAATCATTACTGCGTTTTTCTCAGCGTGCCGCTAGAATGAGCGCCTTTGCGAGTTCTGGAGTCTTATTCATGCGCACCTACCGTCTGGTGATCGCTTGCCCCGACCGTGTCGGCATCGTGGCGAAAGTCAGTAATTTCCTGGCCTTGTACAACGGCTGGATCACCGAAGCCAGCCATCACTCCGACGAGCAGACTGGCTGGTTCTTCATGCGTCATGAAATTCGCGCCGAGTCGCTGCCCTTCGGCATCGAGGCTTTTCGCGAGGCGTTCGCGCCCATCGCCGAAGAGTTCTCCATGACCTGGCGCGTGACCGATTCTGCCCAGAAGAAGCGGGTCGTGTTGATGGCCAGCCGTGAATCCCATTGCCTGGCTGACCTGCTGCACCGCTGGCACAGCGATGAGCTCGATTGCGACATTCCCTGCGTCATTTCCAACCACAATGACCTGCGCAGCATGGTCGAGTGGCACGGTATTCCGTTTTTCCATGTTCCAGTAGACCCCAAGGACAAGGCCCCGGCGTTTGCCGAAGTGTCACGCCTGGTGCAGGAACATGCAGCCGATGTGGTTGTGCTGGCGCGGTACATGCAAATTCTGCCGCCGCAACTCTGCCAGGACTATGCTGAGAAGGTGATCAACATCCACCATAGCTTCCTGCCATCGTTCGTCGGCGCCAAGCCGTACCACCAGGCGGCGCTGCGTGGCGTGAAACTGATCGGCGCGACTTGCCACTATGTGACCGAAGAGCTGGACGCCGGCCCTATCATCGAGCAGGACGTGGTGCGGGTTACCCACGCCGACAGCATCGAGGACATGGTCCGCTTCGGGCGTGACGTGGAAAAAATGGTCCTGGCCCGCGGCCTGCGCTATCACCTGGAAGATCGGGTTCTGGTGCACGGCAACAAGACAGTGGTGTTCGACTGATCGCAGGGCTACTCCCAGACCTGTCGAGCAACGTGAGGATCGACCCATGGGACGGCGCGGTACCCCTACAGCCTCACCTCCCCCTGTAGTGGGTCAGGGTTGCCTGGCCCGCTACGATCCCGACGCCTTGCAGGACACCGACGGTACCGACTTTCCCGGTGCCGCGGCGCTTTGGCAAGCGCTTAACCCACCTGACGGCGCCAGCGCTCCAGCAGCGGACGCGCCAGCAGGCACACGAACACCGGCCCTCCGGCGAGCAGATACAGGTAGTAAGTGATGGCACGCCAGATCAGGATCGCTGCCGCCGCCGTCGAGCTGCCCACCATGGGTGTCAGCAGGCTGGCCGAGGTCAGCTCGGCAGCGCCTGCGCCCCCGGGCATCATGCTGAACTGACCGGCGCTGAGCGATAGCATCTGGACCAGGAAGCTGGGAATCCAGGCCAGCTCCACGCCCAAGCCCCTGACCACGAGATACAGCACGCTAAAGCGCAGTCCCCAGTGGACGCATGTCAGGCTGAACACCAGAAACAAAGTGCGCTTGGGCAACTGCCAGGTTTGCGCCAAGGCCTGCACGAAACGAAGCAGCTTGCGTGCCCAGCGTCGTTTACGCGGTGCGCTGGTGCCCAGGCGCTGCAACAGCCGGCCGTTCAGACGCATCACCTTGCGCCGGTAGCGCAGCAACATCACCACGCCTGCCAGCGCCGCGCATAGCAGTGCTGCACTGCCTAGCAACATGCTTTCCTGGCTGCGCCCAAGGCTGTGAAACAGCGCATAGCCTGCGATCGCCAGCATGGCGCAGAAGAAAAAAACCAAGTCATTGAGCTGATCCATCGCGAACACCGCGCCGCTGCGGGCTGCACTGATGCCCTCGCGGGCCAGCAAGGCCATCAGGGTCAAGGGGCCGCCGCCGCCACCTGGAGTGGTGCAGATGGCGAACTCGGTGGCCATGACCACACCCAATGTGCGCACCCGCGATACACGCGCTGCCTGATCGCCCAGCAGCAGGCGCATCCGGCAGGCGTTGATCACCCAGCACAGCAGGATCATGCCCACCAACGTCATGAGCAGCTGCGGATCGAAACGGCTCAGCTTGGGCAGCAGTTCGCTGCCGCCCAACAGTGCAGGCACCAACGCTGCGCCCAACAGCGCCAAGCCCAGCAGCAGCCAGCGGTTCACGCTGCCACCTGCCGCTCCAGCCAGGCTGACTTAGTCAAGGGTTCACGCCCGTCTTCGATCAGTTTTTCAAGGGTGCGCAACCAGTAGTCCCGTGAGTAGCGATGGCGCATGTCCACCGGATGCAACCCGAGGCGTAGGGTGTTGGCGCCTTGCCAACGTCGACATTGCCAGTCACTGAGCACCCGCGACACGCCACGGCGCCAGGCGCTGCGCGCGCTCCAGACCAGGCCGGGTGCATCGATGGCGGTAAAGTCCGGCAGGCGATAGAGGTGCTGCGGGGTGCTGGTGTACTTCAGCGGCAGTTGGCGCAGTGCTTGTCGTGTGCCCTGGCTCATCAACCAGGCGGGGGCCACGAAGCCAGCCACGGGCCAGCCTTGACGGTCGAACAGCGCCAGGCCGTCTTGTAGTCGGGCGATGGCCTGGTGTTCGTCCAGCGCGTAGAACTCGCCTTCATGGGTATAAATCCGCCGCATGAAGTAGTCCAGGGGCGTGCGCGGCGTGGGACCTTCATCGGCATGGGCGTAACCATGCAGGGCCAGCTCGTCACCCGCGGCCAGACGGCGATCGAGCAACTGGCAGAAGCCGGGAGACTGAGTCAGCAGGTTACGTCGATGAAAATCGGGTACCACCAGCCAAGTCATGGGCACGTTACCCAATGCATCGACCGCCTGCACGAACGGCTCGTAGTCTGGCCAGGTCTCTGGGGCCACGTCATGCAGCACCAGCATCACGCTGCGGGAACGGAGAGAGGCCTCAAGCATGTGCCCGCACCTGCTGTTGGTGGCCCAGTACGGCCTGGTAATGCTCAAGCAGGCCGTTGACCACGTTGTCCCATGAGTAATGCTGCTCTACATGGCGCCTGGCCTGGGCACCGAGCTTGCGCGCACCCGCTTCGAACGCCTCGCGCACGGCCAGGGCCATTGCCCTGGCGTCGTTGGGTTGGCACAAGCGACCGCACTGGTCGTTGACGATTTCGCCGAAGGCGCCGGCACGCACTGCAACCACGGGCGTACCACTGGCCATGGCTTCGAGGATGACCAGGCCGAACGTTTCCTGGTCACCGGCATGCACCAACAGGTCGGCGCTGGCCATCAGGCGTGCCACCTGGTCAGGTGGGCAGAACTGGCCGATCACGCTGACGTTGTCGGGCACATTGGCGGGCATATTGGACCCCACCAGCAGCAGGTGATAACCGCGCCCCAACTGCCGCATGCACTCAAGCAGAACGGGCAGGTTCTTCTCCCGTGAGCCACGGCCTGCATAGATCAGCAGCCGGCAGGTGTCGGCGATGCCCAGTTCGGCTCGCACCTGTGGATCGCGGCGTGCAGGATTGAAGGTTTCCAGGTCTACGCCCAAAGGCTGCACGTGGACATCACGTACTCCCAGGCGACGGAGCTTGTCTGCCATGACCTTGCTCGGTGCGAGCACCCGGTCGAAATTGCCATACAACTTGCTGACATAAGCCTCGACGTTGGGCGTGAACCAATTGCCCATGCGGTTGCTCACTAACAGCGGCAGGTCGGAGTGATAGAAGCCAATGACCGGCACGTCCAGCTGACGGCGAGCTTCCAGCGCCGCCCAGGCGGTCAGATACGGATCGCCGACTTCGATCAGGTCTGGCTTTAGCGTGCGCAGCGTGTTGCACCATGGCGCCAGGCGTACCGGAAAGCGGTAGCCTTTGCCAAAGGGCAGGGGTAGTGCAGGCACATGATAGACACCGCCTTCATGCCGAGCGCTGGCGCCGGGGATCAACAGGCTGTGACGGACACCTTGCACGGCATCCAGGCGGTGGTGTTTGGCATCAAGGTAAGTGCGTACGCCGCCGCTGGCCGGGGCGTAGAACATGGTGATGTCGGCAATGTGCACGATCTGCGTCCCTCCGGGATCGTCTTTCGGGTCTGTCATCGCGCGGTAACGAAACCGGCGTTGACATGCCATGAAGTTGACCTTTCAGAAGGGTAGTTTGTTCGATCAGCTTGTGCGGTTGGCCGCCCGGCAGCCGAGCGCTAGGCAATAGCGCTCGGTGGGTCGGTGCCGGGGCTGGGCCGGCTTCAGATACGGAAGGTGCCGACCAGGTGTTTCAGGCGGCTGGCCTGCTGCTCCAGGTCAGAACAGGCACGCAGCGTCGCCTGCAGGTTTTCCACGCCTTCCTGGTTGAGCATGTTGATTTCGTTGATATCCATGTTGATGGCTTCGACCACGGCCGTCTGCTCTTCGGTGGCCGTGGCCACGGACTGGTTCATGCCATCGATTTCGCCAATGCGCACGGTGACACTTTCCAGCCGCTCACCTGCCTGGTTGGCGATCTGCACGCTGTCCAGGCTGTGACGCTGGCTCTGGTCCATGGTTTCGACCGACTCGCGGGCACCCACTTGCAGCTCCTCGATCATGCCCTGGACCTGCTGCGCGGATTCCTGAGTGCGATGGGCCAGGTTGCGCACCTCGTCGGCCACCACTGCGAAACCACGACCTGCTTCACCGGCGCGCGCGGCCTCGATGGCGGCGTTGAGCGCCAGCAGGTTGGTCTGCTGGGAGATGCTGGTGATCACTTCGAGAATCTGGCCGATGTTGACGGTCTTGCTGTTGAGCGTCTCGATGTGGGCGCTGGACGTTACGATCAAGTCGGAAAGACGGTTCATGGCGGCGATGTTGCGATCGACCACCTGCTGGCCTTCTTCTGCCAGGCGCCTTGCAGAGCTTGCGTGCTGGGACGCCTGCGCCGCGTTGCCGGCGATCTCCTGGGCGGCAGCGCCCAGCTCGTTAATGGCGGCCGCCACGCTGTTGGTGCGGTTGGACTGTTCGTCGGAATTGGCCATCGACGAGTTGGACGCACTGATGACACGCAACGCGACTTCGTTCACCTGCTCGGTGGCCGAGGACACTTCACGGATCGAGCCGTGGATACGCTCGACGAAGCGGTTGAAGGCGTTGCCCAGGATGCCGAACTCGTCGTGGTGGTGGATGCGCAGGCGCTTGGTAAGGTCGCCTTCACCCTCGGCGATGTCCTCCATGGCCCGTGTCATGGTGTGCAGCGGCTGCATCAGCACACGGATCAGCAGCCCCAGCAGGGCGATGATGATCACCACGGCCACCACGGTGGCAATCACGGCGGAGGTGCGGAATGTGCTGAGCATCGCGAAGGCCTTGTCCTTGTCCAACGACAGGCCGATGTACCAGTTGGCCGAAGGCAAGCCGGTCACCGGTGTGAACGTCAGCAGGCGGGCCTGGCCGTCACTTTGCACTTCGGTGAGCTCGGACGTGAGCTTTGGTGTGCGCTCGGGGAACAGGTCTGACAATGATTTCATCACCAGGCCTTGATCCGGATGGACCAGGATCTTGCCTTGGTCATTTACCAGGAACGCATAGCCCATGCCGCCGAAATTCAGCGAGTTGATGATTTGCGCCAGGCCGTCCAGTGCCAGGTCACCCCCGACCACGCCCACCGAATCGGCCACCTTGTCGAGGATGCCGATGACCATCTTGTTGGTGGTCATGTCGATGTAGGGTTCGGTCAGCAGGGTGCCGCTGGCACTCATGCCATCCTTGTACCAAGGGCGTGTGCGGGGGTCGTAGCCGTCAGGCATCTTTGCATCCGGGCGTACGCTGAAGCTGCCATCGACCCTGCCCAGGTAGACGGTTAGGAAACTCGATGTCAGCGCCTGCTGGCCCATCAGGGTTTCAGCGTTGGCCGGTTGCTGGGCAATATTCTGCGCCAGGTTTTCGACCAGTTTGATACGCCCCTCGAACAAACTGCGGATGTTGGTCGAAGTGGAAGCGCCCATCTCAGTCAGGTAGTCCTGAAGGTCCTCGCGAATCGCATTACGCTGCAGATAATCGTTGTAGAGGGTGAACAGGCTGAATGCGAGGATCACGATCAGTGATGCTGCCAGCAGAATCTTGTGGCTGAAACGAAGGCTTTTGTTCATGAAATCATCGGGTCCGCTAAGGTTTTGTATCAGGCATTCGCAGCTGTAGGGCCCAGCCAGTGCAACATCCCGAAAAGTCCTTTTTCGGTTGTTCTCTCTGAGTAAGGCGAATATCACCCAGAGGTATCGGCCGGAGTAAGACAAAGCTTGAGCAGAGGATTAAAGAGATGTCGGAATCTTCATTTATCGTTGTAGGATCGAGCCCTGATGGCCAGCCCGTAGGGCAGGCGATGCGGCTTGCCAACCGGCACGGGCTGGTGGCAGGGGCCACCGGTACCGGCAAGACCGTGACCCTGCAACACTTGGCCGAAGCGTTCAGCGATGCCGGGGTGGCGGTGTTCGCGGCCGACGTCAAGGGCGACCTGTGTGGGCTGGGCGCCAAAGGCGCGCCTGAGGGCAAGGTGGCCGAGCGCATCGCCGGGATGCCTTGGTTGCGCCACCAGCCACAGGCCTATCCGGTGAGCGTGTGGGACATTGCGGGCCAGTCGGGTCATCCGTTGCGTACCACGATCAGCGAAATGGGGCCTTTGCTGCTGGGCAACCTGCTTGAGCTCACCGATAGCCAACAGGCAGCGCTGTATGCCAGTTTCAAGGTGGCTGATCGCGAAGGCCTGCTGTTGCTGGACCTCAAGGACCTCAAAGCGCTGCTTGGCCACTTGAAGGACAACCCGCAGGTGTTGGGCGAAGACAGTGCGCTGGTGACCGGCGCGTCCGTTCAGGCGTTGCTGCGCAGGCTGGCCACCCTGGAGCAACAGGGGGCAGAGGCGTTGTTCGGTGAACCGGCATTGCAGCTCGAGGACATTCTACGGCCCGACCCGGATGGGCGAGGGCGCATCCATTTGCTCGACGCCAGCCGACTGGTGCATGAGGCACCCAAGGTCTATGCCACGTTTCTGCTGTGGCTGCTGGCCGAACTGTTCGAGCAACTGCCCGAGCGTGGCGATGCCGAAAAACCGGTGCTGGCGTTGTTCTTCGATGAAGCGCACCTGCTGTTCAAGGACACCCCCAAGGCATTGCAGGACCGCCTGGAGCAGGTGGTGCGGCTGATTCGCTCAAAGGGGGTAGGGGTGTATTTCGTCACCCAGTCCCCAGCGGATCTACCCGATGCAGTCCTGGCCCAACTGGGTTTGCGAATCCAGCATGGCCTGCGGGCTTATACGGCCAAGGAGCAGAAGGCGTTGCGTGCCGTAGCTGAGGGCTTTCGCCCCAACCCTTCATTCGATGCGTTGTCTTCGCTGACCGAACTGGGTATCGGGGAGGCCTTGGTCGGCACGCTTGAGGACAAGGGAACACCTGCCAGGGTGCAGCGGGTGCTGATTGCGCCCCCGCAATCGCGTATCGGCCCGTTGAGTGAGTCTGAACGCAGTGCGCTGATTGCGCGTTCACCCTTGGTTGGCCGTTATGACAAACCCATAGACCGGGACTCGGCTTACGAAAGGCTCAACCAGCGCAAAGGCGAAGCGGTGGAGCCCGCGCCGCAACCCAAGGCCGATGACAGCAGTTTTGCCGAAAAGGCGGGCGAATTCCTGCAAGGCGCGGCCGGGCAGGCGATCAAGTCGGCGGTGCGTCAGGCTGCCAATCAACTGGGGCGGCAGTTGGTGCGCGGGCTGATGGGCTCGTTGCTGGGCGGGAAGAAGAAGTAGCTGCGCGGTGTGAAGCCATCGCCCATAAAAAAGGCGCCCTACGGCGCCTTCTTATACGGGCTGAGGTCAGCCGATTGCCTTGGACGCCAACCAGAACAGGCCGGCTGCAAGACCCATCGAGGCAGGCAGGGTTAGCACCCAAGCCATCAGGATGGTCTTCACCGTGCCGCCCTGCAGGCCGCTTTTGTTGGCGACCATGGTGCCGGCAACGCCGGAAGACAGTACATGCGTAGTGGAAACCGGCAGCGCAAACACGTTGGCCATGCCAATGGCGCAGGCCGCGGTGATCTGCGCCGACATGCCCTGGGCGTAAGTCATGCCCTGCTTGCCGATCTTCTCGCCGACGGTCAACACCACGCGGCGCCAGCCAACCATGGTGCCCAGGCCCAGGGCCAGGGCAACGGCCACGATCACCCAGAACGGGGCGTACTCAGTGGTGGCGGTCAGGTCCTTGCGCAGCTTTTCAAGGTCGGACTTTTCACGCGCGTCCAGGCCTGGCAGCTTGCCAACCTTCTTCGCGGTGTCGTCCAGGCACAGCAGGTAACGGCGTACTTCGACACGCTTGTCCGCGTCCAGGGCCCGGTAGTCGGTCACGCCCTGCAGCGAGGATTGCAGCGCGGCGATGGTCGGCTCGGTCTGCTGCGGATTGCAGCTGAACTGCTCAGGCAGGTCACTGGCCTTGGCCTTGCCCAGCGCCAGGAATTCACCCAGCGTGGCAGCGTTGCGCTCGTAGAACTGGCTCATGTGCAACGTGGCATCACGGGTGCGTTCGATCTGGTAGGTGGTGCTGTTCAGGTCGAGCACGAACTTGGCCGGTACGATGCCGATCAATACCAGCATGATCAGGCCAATGCCTTTCTGACCGTCATTGGAGCCGTGCACGAAGCTCACGCCCATGGCCGAAATCACCAGCACCAGGCGATTCCAGAAAGGCGGGTGCTTCTTGTCGTCCAGTTTGCGGCGTTGTTCAGGCGTCTTGTGCATCTTCGACAGCGGGCGCCACCATTTCAGGCCAAGCAGGACCAGCGCAGCCACGGCAAACCCGGCAATCGGCGAAACCACCAGGGACATGGCGATATCGATGGCTTTCTGCCAATTGACGCCGTCACCCAGCGGAATGCCGTTGATGAGCGCGTTGGCCAGGCCCACCCCCAGGATCGAGCCGATCAGGGTGTGCGAGCTGGACGCAGGAATACCGAAGTACCAGGTGCCCAGGTTCCAGGTAATGGCTGCGGCCAGCAGCGAGAAGACCATGGCCAGGCCATGCCCGGTGTTCACATTGATCAGCAACTCTACCGGTAGCAGGTGCACGATGGCGTAAGCCACCCCGACCCCACCCAGCAGAACGCCAAGGAAGTTGAACACGCCGGAGAAGAACACGGCCAGGTGTGGCGGCATGGCTTTGGTGTAGATGACGGTGGCTACCGCGTTGGCGGTGTCATGAAAGCCATTGATGAACTCGAAGGCGAGCACGAAGGTCAAGGCGAGCAGCAGGCTCACCAAT
The DNA here is from genome assembly GCF_043106155.1 of Pseudomonas sp. FYR_7. Taxonomy (NCBI): domain Bacteria; kingdom Pseudomonadati; phylum Pseudomonadota; class Gammaproteobacteria; order Pseudomonadales; family Pseudomonadaceae; genus Pseudomonas; species Pseudomonas sp. FYR_7. Next base: position 24,673 of record NZ_JBICMI010000080.1, on the reverse strand, counting down.
ACCCAGGCATCCAGTCCGCTGAATAAATCGATCATGAAGGTTGTCTGGCGGTCGTAGGGGGGCCGGATTATGCCAGAAAACGTTGGCAATCGATGCACCCACCGCAGCCGCTGATCATGTCGCGCAGGTCAGAAAACGCCATTCGCAGCCGCAGGTGGGCCGGCATCATCTAAGGCAAATGCATTCAACGTCAGCGAAAAATCAACAAAATACGCGAAAAGGTGATGCCTTTATCGTTTTAAACGGCTGTATGAAATTTGTGAAATTCCGTTACAACCACTGCGCCAGAGCACTCAGGCGCTTTGGGCACCCCTTGCGCAACTTGACGACTGGGCAAAGCACTCAGGGTGCGGCGCTGCGCAATTCCTTCTCCATGCGTTCCAGCTCCTGACTGAATGCCTGGTCGCGCATGTTGGCACGTTTACGCCATGGTTTGCGTTCCGGTTCCGGCTGCGCCGCATAGGTGGTCACTTCGCCGCCATACACATCCTTGAAACGCTCGGCTTGGCGCTCGAGTTCTGCGCGCAATTCTTCTTTTGTCACATGCAGTACCTGAATTGATTTGAAAAGAGGACCGCCCTGTCGGCGTAACCGTTATGCGGTATCGACACGTTAACATGCCAGCGGGATCTACATCGGCGAGTCGTCCAACAAGACGATCGGAGTATATCAACACGCGAACAAGGCTAGCGCGATGGGATTGGCGCGATGGGCAATCAAACACATGTCGAAATTAAGAAAACCTCAACGTATGAAAGTTCGATACCCAACGATGCGAGTCGCACAAACAAAACGGCCCCACCAATTGGCAGGGCCGTTGCCTGGGACTTCTACGGTGGGTACCTGACCAGTCTCTCCAAAGAAGCCACAAGTGGCACTGGAAAGGTATAAGCAAACGTGTCGCCGGTCAATTGCGATTATCGGCCGGTTGTTCGATAATCGCACAAGTCGGCGATTTTTTTGAGGTGTGCGATGAAGGACGTTAAAACAGCCCGTGACGGTGGCCTGCCCGAAACAGCGCGCAGCCCGGCGCCAGCCCTGGCCCCGCCGATCGTGGCATCACCGGCCAAGCGCATTCAGGCGTTCACCGGCGATCCTGACTTCATGACCTCCTTAGCGCGCGGGCTTGCCGTCATCCAGGCATTTCAGGAACGCAAGCGGCACCTGACCATCGCGCAAATCAGCCACCGCACTGAAATCCCCCGGGCAGCCGTGCGCCGGTGCCTGCATACCCTGATGAAGCTGGGGTACGCGACCACCGACGGGCGTACCTACTCCTTACTGCCCAAAGTGCTTACGCTCGGCCATGCGTACCTGTCATCGACACCCCTGGCCATTTCCGCGCAGCCTTACCTGGACCGAATCAGCGACCAGTTGCACGAAGCGGCCAACATGGCGACCCTCGAAGGGGACGATATTCTGTACATCGCCCGCTCGGCGACAGTAGAGCGCCTGATCTCGGTGGACTTGTCTGTCGGTGGGCGCCTCCCGGCGTATTGCACGTCCATGGGCCGCATCCTCCTGGCGGCCATGGACGACACCAGCCTGCGCGAATACTTCGACCGCGCCGACCTCAAGGCGCGCACCAGCCGTACCCTGCACGACGCCCCGTCGCTGTTCGCCTGCATCGAGCAAGTGCGTAGCCAGGGATGGTGCGTGGTCGACCAGGAACTCGAACAGGGGCTGCGCTCGGTTGCCGTGCCCGTCTACGACGCCTCAGGCCAGGTGCTGGCGGCGTTGAACGTCAGTACTCACGTCGGGCGTGTGCCGCGCAGTGAACTGGAACAACGGTTTCTTCCTGTTCTGCTGGAGGCTAGCCAAGAGTTGAGCCATCAGCTGTTTGGTTGAGAATGCATGCTTGCCTGCGGATTATCGGCCCAGCCTACCTGACAAAAGCGTTCGATAATCGCCCATTTCAGTCTTGAGCCAATTGTGGTGGATCCGCCTTTGTCCCTAACCTGATGCCCATTCGGCGGACAGTTGCAGTAACCGATTGTGCCTCTGTCCCCGGCGCCCATGGCCATTGCAGGAGAGGCAAGATGCGCGAGGTGTATATATGTGATGCCGTTCGTACGCCCATTGGCCGATTCGGCGGTGCCTTGGCCGGCATACGGGCTGACGATCTGGCGGCGGTACCACTCAGGGCGCTGATCGCACGCAACTCCAGTGTGGACTGGACGCAACTGGACGAGGTGTTTTACGGCTGTGCCAACCAGGCCGGCGAAGACAACCGGAACGTGGCGCGCATGGCGCTGCTGCTGGCCGGGCTGCCGGAATGCGTGCCGGGCGTCACCCTCAACCGCTTGTGCGCTTCAGGCATGGAGGCCGTTGGCGCGGCGTTCCGCGCCATCGCCAGCGGCGAGATGGAGCTGGCCATCGCGGGCGGCGTGGAGTCGATGTCGCGTGCGCCATTTGTCACGGGCAAGGCACAAAGCGCTTATTCACGCAGCATGCAACTTGAAGACACCACCATTGGCTGGCGTTTCGTCAACCCGCTCATGAAAGCGCAATACGGTGTGGATGCCATGCCGCAAACGGCCGACAACGTGGCTGACGACTACGGTATCTCCCGCGCCGACCAGGATGCGTTTGCCTTGCGCAGTCAGCACAAGGCCGCAGCGGCGCAAGCTGCCGGGTTCTTCGCCGAGGAAATCGTGCCGGTGTGCATCGCGCATAAAAAGGGTGAGACCTGGGTAGAGCATGATGAGCACTTGCGGCCCAATACCACCCTTGAGGCCTTGGCCAAGCTCAACCCCGTCAATGGCGTGGGCAAAACGGTCACGGCGGGCAATGCATCGGGGGTCAACGATGGCGCGGCAGCGATGATCCTGGCATCTGCCGAGGCCGTGCACACCCATGGCCTGACCGCTCGCGCCAAGGTGCTGGGCATGGCCAGTGCGGGGGTAGCCCCGCGGGTCATGGGCATCGGGCCGGTGCCTGCGGTGCGCAAGCTGATCGAGCGACTGGGCATTTCCATCAGCGCCTTCGATGTCATCGAACTCAACGAAGCCTTCGCCAGCCAAGGGCTGGCCGTTCTTCGCGGGCTGGGGGTGGCGGACGATGCGCCCCAGGTCAATCCCAACGGCGGGGCCATCGCCCTGGGCCACCCATTGGGCATGAGCGGTGCGCGCCTGGTGCTGACGGCGCTGCACCACCTTGAGCGCACAGGCGGGCGCAAAGGCTTGGCCACGATGTGCGTAGGTGTCGGCCAAGGGCTGGCGCTGGCAATTGAACGCCTTTGACGAAACCAGCCCGCAGGTGCCTCAGGGATCAGGGCAGCCTCCACCGCCTCGCTGCACCGGATTGCACACCACGCGGAACGACTGTGTAACCAGGTATGTCTAGACTTACCTTGTATCCTCCAGGAGCACGACTGACATGACCACCCCTCACTACACCGGCGAGGAGCGTAGCAAACGCATCTTCGCCATCGTCGGCGCCTCTTCAGGCAACCTGGTGGAATGGTTCGACTTCTATGTCTACGCCTTCTGCGCCATTTATTTTGCCCCGGCGTTCTTCCCCTCCGATGACCCGACCGTGCAGCTGCTCAACACCGCCGGCGTGTTTGCCGCAGGCTTTCTGATGCGGCCTATCGGCGGCTGGATCTTTGGACGCCTGGCCGACCGCCACGGTCGCAAGAACTCACTGATGATCTCGGTACTGATGATGTGCTTCGGGTCCTTGGCCATCGCGTGCCTGCCCACCTACGTCAGCATTGGTACCTGGGCCCCGGCATTGCTGCTGCTGGCGCGCTTGATTCAAGGCCTGTCGGTGGGTGGCGAATACGGCACCACGGCGACCTACATGAGCGAAGTGGCTCTGCGTGGCCAGCGGGGCTTCTTTGCATCGTTCCAGTACGTGACCTTGATTGGCGGCCAGTTGCTGGCAGTATTGGTGGTGGTGATCCTGCAGCAGTTACTGACCGAAGACGAGCTGCGCGCCTGGGGCTGGCGAATTCCTTTCGTGGTCGGTGCGGTCGCTGCCGTTATCTCCTTGATGCTGCGCCGCTCGCTGCACGAAACCAGCAGCGCAGAGACGCGCCAGGACAAGGACGCCGGGAGTATTCGCGGTCTGTTCGGCAATCACCTGGCGGCCTTCATCACGGTGCTGGGCTATACCGCCGGCGGCTCGCTGATCTTCTACACCTTTACCACCTACATGCAGAAGTACCTGGTCAACACGGCCGGCATGACCGCCAAGCACGCCAGCTACGCAATGACTGGGGCGCTGTTCCTGTTCATGGTGATGCAGCCGTTCTTCGGCATGTTGTCCGACCGCATTGGCCGGCGTAACTCCATGCTGCTGTTCGGCGCGCTGGGCACGGTGTTCACGGTGCCATTGCTCATGGCGCTCAAGACGGTCAGCAGCCCATTCATGGCGTTCGTGCTGGTGAGCCTGGCGCTGTGCATCGTCAGCTTCTACACCTCCATCAGCGGCCTGGTGAAGGCCGAGATGTTCCCACCCCAGGTACGGGCATTGGGCGTGGGGCTTGCGTATGCGGTGGCCAACGCCATGTTTGGCGGGTCAGCGGAGTACGTGGCTTTGGGCCTCAAAACCCTGGGCATGGAGAACACGTTCTACTGGTACGTGACGGCAATGATGGCCGTTGCCTTCCTGTTCAGCCTGCGCTTGCCAAAACAAGCCAAGTACCTGCACCACGATCATTGAGGGCCGACACAGGACGTCAGGCTCGGTGGGCCGTCTGCTGTGACGGGACGGCCTGCCGGCGATGTCAGTGTCGCATGGCCTTACGCACCGCCACGGGGCCGGCGGCGCGCTCGACCTGACGCTTGAGCGAAGGGCACAGGCCCATCAGGAACGCCGCCTCGGCCACCACGAACAGCGGCCCGATGATCAAGCCGCTGATGTCATCGACGAACGCTGGCTTGCGCCCCTCGTAGTGGTGACCGACGAACTGAATGATCCAGCCCACCACGAACGCCCCCACGCCTATCGACAGCCACAGCGCCGTGGTCTGCACCGCCAGCAGGCGACCCAGCCACAGACACAGGCCCAGCAGGACGCCCATCACCAGCCCGAAGCGAAGCTCAAGACGCAGGTAGAACCAGGTAGCCGCCGCCGAGACAAACAGGGCAGGGGATAACCAGATGCCGCCCAGGGACACGCCTGGCCGCGACAACAGAATGGCCACGGACAGGACGATCAAGGGTATGCCGACGAAATGGGTGACGATATTGCGTGGGTCGCGGTGATAGCCCGCGTAACGGATCAGGTGCTCGGCGAGGGTGTTCATGGTGCTGCCTCCTGGTGGGCTTGCCGGGGTGTGCCCGATATAGCTCAGGATAGCTGTGGTCACCATCATCATCAGCCTGGCGAATGCCAAGGCCGCGCCTTGCTCACCACCCACCGCGTCTGTTGGGGCCTGGCCGGTGGTGAGCAAGCGGGCGGGTATCAGCCGCGGGGCGTCTGTACCGAGGCCTGTTGGCTGGCCTGCCCGGTGCGCTCGTACCAGCCACCACCGAGCGCCTTGTACAGGTTGACCTCGCTGGTCAACTGCGAAAGGCGGTCACCGATCAGCGCCTGCTGCGCACTGAACAGGTTGCGCTGGGCGTCGAGGAAGGTCAGGTTGCTGTCGATGCCGATACGGTAACGACGCTCGGCCAGGCGGTAGTAGTCCTGGTTGGCTTGCACCAGGTCTTGCTGGGCCTGCAATTGCTCCTCGAAGGTCTTGCGCGCGGCCAGCCCGTCGGACACTTCCTGGAACGCAGTTTGAATGGACTTCTCGTAGCGGGCGACGTTGATGTCCTTCTGGATTTTGGCGTAATCCAGGCTCGCTTTCAGGCTCCCGGCGGTGAAGATCGGCAGGTTGATCTGCGGCTGGAACAGCCAGGTGCCCGACCCCCCCTTGAACAGCCCGTCCATGTCAGTGCTCAAGGTGCCTGCATTGGCCGTGAGGCTGATGCTGGGGAAGAAGGCCGCGCGGGCAGCGCCGATGTTGGCGTTGGCCGCCTTGAGCAGGTGCTCGGCCTCCTGGATGTCAGGGCGGCGCTGCAACAGGTCCGACGGCAGGCCCGCCGGTACCTCGGCCAGCTGATCGGCATCCAGGCGCAGCGGCTCAGGCAGGTTGGTGGGGATGCTGGTACCCAGCAGGACGGTCAGGCTGTTCACGTCCTGGGCAACCAGGCGCTGGTACTGCGAGTACTTGACCCGGGCACCTTCGACAGCCGTGCGGGCCTGGCTCAGGTCCAGCGCCGACGCCACGCCCACCTCGTTGCTGCGGCGGGTGAGGTTGTAGCTTTCCTGATAGTTCTTCAGGGTTTCCTCGGTCAGCTTGAACAGCGCCTGGTCGGCCTGCCAGGTGTAGTAGGCGTTTGCCACGCTCGCTACCAGGCTGATCTGGGTGGAGCGACGCGCCTGCTCGCTGGACAGGTAGGTCTCCAGCGCCTGCTCCGACAGGCTGCGCACGCGGCCGAACAGGTCGAGTTCATAGGCACTGACGCCCAGGGTCGCCGAATACTGGCTGGTGATGTCCGACTGGCCCGTCTGCGACATGTTCGCCGGGATGCGCTGGCGGCTGCCGCTGCCGTTGGCCGATACCGCCGGGAACAGGTCCGCACGCTGGATGCGGTACTGAGCGCGGTAGGCGTCGATGTTCAGCGCCGCGACGCGCAGGTCCCGGTTGTTGACCAGTGCGGTCTGGATCAGTTGCTGCAGCGCCGGGTCGTTGAAGAACTGCCGCCAGCCCTGTTCGGCGGCAGCGACGTCCGCCGATTGGGTAGGCGAGTAGGCCGGGCCTTGCGGCCACTGGGCAGCCACCGGTGCTTCCGGAGTCTGGTAGTCGGGGATCAGCGAGCAGCCGCCGAGAATGAAAGCGGTGACTGCCAGGGACAACAAAGACTTGGTCATTGCCCAGCCTCATAACGTGGAGTTTCAGGGGTGTCATCTTTTTTCGGCTCTTTGCTGCCGAACAGCGACGACACTGCGACGAAGAACAACGGTACCCAGAAGATGGCTAGTACGGTCGCACTGATCATGCCGCCGATCACGCCGGTACCAATGGCGTGCTGGCTGCCGGCGCCGGCGCCGCTGGCGATGGTCAACGGTACCACGCCGAGGATGAAGGCCAGCGAGGTCATGATGATCGGACGCAAACGCATGCGGCACGCCTCGATCGCCGCGTCGTACAGGCTGCGGCCCTGCTCGTGCAATTCCTTGGCGAACTCGACGATCAGAATGGCGTTCTTGGCCGCCAGGCCGATGGTGGTCAAAAGGCCGACCAGGAAGTACACGTCATTGGACAGCCCGCGCAGGCTGGTAGCGATCAACGCACCAATGATGCCCAGTGGCACCACCAGCACCACGGCGATCGGGATCGACCAGCTTTCGTACAGCGCTGCCAGGCACAGGAACACGAACAGCAGCGACAGGGCGAACAGGGCCGGCATTTGCGAACCGGAGAGCTTCTCCTCGTAGGACATGCCCGTCCAGGAGAACCCTACGCCGCTTGGCAGTTCACCCGCGATGCGCTCGACCTCGGCCATGGCCTCACCGGTACTGTAGCCAGGTGCAGGGGCACCGAGGATTTCCATGGCTTCCACGCCGTTGTAGCGCGAAAGCTTGGGCGAGCCGTAGGTCCATTCACCTTTGGCGAAGGACGAGAACGGCACCATTTCGCCGTCGGCGTTGCGCACATACCACTTCTGCAGGTCTTCCGGGCTCATCCGGGCATTGGCTTCGCCCTGGATGTAGACCTTCTTGACCCGGCCGCGGTCGATGAAGTCGTTGACGTAGCTGGCACCGAAGGCAATCGACAGGGTGTTGTTGATGTCCGAGATGGTCACGCCCAGGGCGCTGGCACGCTCGTCATCGATGGTCAGCTGGTACTGCGGCTCGTCGTTCAGGCCGTTGGGGCGTACACCGCTGAGCACCTTGCTCTGCGAAGCCTTGGCCAGGAACTGGTTGCGAGCCTCCATCAGCTTGGCATGGCCGACACCGCCGCGGTCTTGCAGGAATACGTCGAAGCCGGTGGCGTTACCCAGCTCGAGCACCGCTGGCGGGGCGAACGCGAAGACCATGGCGTCGCGGAAGCTGAAGAAGTGCTGCTGCGCCCGCTGGGCGAGGCCGAATACGCTATTTTCCGCCGTACGCTCACCCCAGGGCTTGAGCATGATGAACGCCATGCCCGAGCTCTGGCCGCGGCCGGCGAAGTTGAAGCCGTTGACGGTGAATACCGAGGACACCGTGTCGGCTTCGTCCTTGAGCAGGTATTCGCGCATCTGGTCGACCACTGCCTGGGTACGCTCGGCACTGGAACCGGCCGGCGTCTGGACCTGGGCAAACAGTACACCCTGGTCTTCCTCGGGCAGGAACGCAGTCGGAATGCGGGTGAACAGGAAAATCATGCCAGCCACGATCAGGGCATAGGCCAAGAGGAACGGAATCTTGTTGCGCAGGATGGCCCCCACGCTGCGCTCGTAACCGTTGACGCTGCGATCGAAGTTGCGGTTGAACCAGCCGAAGAACCCGCCCTTGGCCTCATGGTGCTGGCCCTTTTTCAAAGGCTTGAGCATGGTGGCGCACAGCGCCGGGGTGAAGACCAGCGCCACCAGCACCGACAGGCCCATGGCCGAGACGATGGTGATGGAGAACTGACGGTAGATCACACCGGTGGAGCCGCCGAAGAACGCCATGGGCAGCAATACGGCCGACAACACCAGGGCGATACCCACCAGCGCGCCCTGGATCTGCTCCATGGATCGCTTGGTGGCTTCCTTGGGCGGCAGCCCTTCTTCGGACATCACCCGCTCGACGTTTTCCACCACCACGATGGCATCGTCCACCAGCAGGCCGATGGCCAGCACCATGGCGAACATGGTCAAGGTGTTGATGCTGAAACCAGCGGCGGCAAGGATGCCGAATGTGCCCAGCAATACCACCGGTACGGTCATGGTGGTGATGACGGTGGCGCGGAAGTTCTGCAGGAACAGGTACATCACCAGGAACACCAGCACGACGGCTTCGATCAGGGTATGGATAACCCCGCTGATCGATTCGGTGACCACCGGCGTGGTGTCATACGGGAATACCGCCTTGACCCCTGGCGGGAAGAACGGCTCCAGGTCGGCAATGGTCTGGCGCAAGGCCTTGGCCGTGTCCAGTGCGTTGGCGCCCGTGGCCAGCTTGACGGCCAGGCCCGAGGCGGGCTTGCCGTTGAACTGGGCGCTGACGGCGTAGTTCTCGCCGCCCAGGCTGACCTGGGCGACATCACCCAGGCGGACCTGGGAGCCATCGTTGTTGACCTTGAGCAGGATCTTCTCGAACTGCTCGGCAGTCTGCAGGCGGGTCTTGCCGATGATGGTGGCGTTGAGCTGCGTCCCAGGCATGGCAGGCAGGCCGCCGAGCTGGCCGGAGGACACCTGTACGTTCTGGGCTGCCACGGCGGTCTTGACGTCCACCGGGGTGAGTTGGAACTTGTTCAACTTGGCCGGATCGAGCCAGATGCGCATGGCGTACTGGGCGCCGAACACCTGGAAGTCACCCACACCGGCCGTCCGCGAGATCGGGTCCTGCATGTTGGAGACGATGTAGTTGGCCAGGTCGTCCTTGGTCATGCTGCCGTCTTCGGATACCAGGCCGATCACCATCAGGAAGTTCTTCACGGCCTTGGTGACGCGGATACCCTGTTGCTGCACTTCCTGCGGCAGCAGGGGGGTGGCCAGGTTGAGCTTGTTCTGCACCTGAACCTGGGCGGTGTCGGGGTTGGTACCCTGCTCGAAGGTGGCGGTAATGGTCATGCTGCCATCGGAGTTACTTTCCGACGACACATAGCGCAGGTTGTCGATACCGTTGAGCTGCTGCTCGATCACCTGCACCACGGTGTCCTGCACGGTTTGCGCCGAAGCGCCCGGGTAGGTCACGGCAATGGCGATGGCCGGTGGGGCAATGCTGGGGTACTGGTTGATCGGCAACTTCAGGATCGACAAGGCGCCGACCAGCATGATCACCAAGGCGATCACCCAGGCGAAGATCGGGCGATCAATAAAGAACTTCGACATGGTTTACTCCGCTTTGGCGTCTGCTTTCGCTGCGTTGCCCTGGTTCGGGCTGTCCGGCTTCTTGACGTTGGTGGCTTCGCTGACCTTGACCTCGGCGCCTGGGCGCACGTACTGCAAGCCTTCGGTGATCAGGCGGTCGCCTGGGTTGAGGCCTTCCTCGATCAGCCAGTCGCTGCCCACGGTCCGGCTGGCCTTGAGCTGGCGCAGTTCGACCTTGTTGTCCTTGTTGACCACCAGCGCGGTAGGGGCGCCCTTGAGGTCGCGCGTCACGCCCTGCTGCGGTGCCAGGATGGCGTTGGCGTTCACGCCGGCCTTGAGCCGTGCATGCACGAACATGCCAGGCAGCAACGTGTGGTCAGGGTTGGGGAAAATGGCACGCAGGGTGACCGAGCCGGTGGTTTCGTCCACGGCCACTTCGGAGAACTCCAGGCGGCCTTCCTGCTTGTACAGGGTGCCGTCTTCGAGCACCAGTTGCACGGACGCTGCGTTGTCGCCGGCGCGCTGCAGTTGGCCGCTTTCCAGCTCGCGCCGCAGCTTGAGCAGCTCGGCGGTGGATTGGGTCACGTCCACGTAGATCGGGTCCAGTTGCTGGATGGTGGCCATGGCATTGGTCTGGCCGCTGTTGACCAGCGCACCTTCGGTTACCGCCGAACGACCGATGCGGCCACTGATGGGGGCCAGGACCTTGGTGTAGCGCAGGTCGATCTGCGCACTCTTGAGCGAGGCCTCGGCTTGCAGGCGCTTGGCATTGGCGTCGTCGTATTCCTGCCGGGAAACCGCCTGCTCCTCGATTAGCTGCTTGTAGCGATCAGCCAGAGAGCGGGTAGCCTGCAGGTCCGCCTGGGCCTTGCTCAGGTTGGCTTCATACACGGCCGGGTCGATCTGATACAGCTGCTGGCCCTGCTTGACCTCGCTGCCTTCCTTGAACAGGCGCTTGAGGATGATCCCGTTGACCTGTGGACGAACTTCGGCGATCCGGTAGGCATTGGTGCGGCCCGGCAGCTCGGTGGTCAAGGTGAAGGCTTGCGGCTGTAGGGTCACTACACCGACTTGAGGCGCCTGCTGCTGCTGTTGCTGCTGCTGCGCGGCTTGGTCTTCTTTATTGCAGCCACTGAGCAGGGTTGCGAGGGCTACGGCTGAAACCAGGGCGGTAACGGCTGGCTTGAATTGCATGAGAATCCTCGGATCGCAGGAGCAGGGAGACGCTCAAGAGTAATGGAATGTCTTGATCTGGATAAATGGCTATCCGGTGGATAAATAGCTTGCTAAGGAATATACTTACATTCATGGTTGTTTGTAAATACCGCCGGGTTGTCCATGGCTACCGCCACAGCCCTTGATTAGCTTGATCCGCCAGGTGCCCCCAAGAGGCGCCCCGGAGCCTTCCCGCACGCGTCGCCGCGTTCGGGCCAGATGAGGTTGTACTGCCATGGTCCGTCGAACCAAAGAGGAAGCCCAGGAAACCCGCGCCCAGATCATCCAGGCGGCGGAAAGGGCTTTCTACAAGCGCGGGGTTGCGCGAACCACCCTCGCGGACATCGCCGAACAGGCGGGCGTCACGCGAGGTGCAATCTACTGGCACTTCAATAACAAGGCCGAACTGGTGCAGGCACTGCTCGACAGCCTGCATGAAACCCATGACCATCTTGCACGCGCCAGCGAAAGCGAAGACGAACTCGACCCGCTCGACTGCATGCGCAAATTGCTGCTGCAAGTGTTCAACGACCTGGTGCTCGACGCCAGGACACGCCGTATCAATGAGATTCTGCATCACAAGTGCGAGTTCACCGATGACATGTGCGAAATCCGCCAGCAGCGCCAGGTGGCGGTAGTGGACTGCCATACAGGCATTACCCTGGCCTTGGCCAATGCCGTGCGCCGCGGCCAACTGCCGGTGGAACTGGATGTGGAGCGGGCCGCGGTGGCCATGTTTTCCTACGTCGACGGGTTGATCAGGCGTTGGCTGTTGTTGCCCGACAGCGTGGACCTGCTGGGCAACGCCGAGAAATGGGTCGACGCCGGGCTGGATATGCTGCGCTTGAGCCCGGCGATGCGCAAATGAGACTTTGTGAAGGTTTGTGAGGGCTTGATTCTCAGGGGACGGGCCAGTGATCCGCACCTGAGCCTACCTGCGTGCCACCTCAGTGCCCGCGCAGTGGCCGATCAGGCAGCAACACCGCCACCACCAGTGCAATGACGCCAACCCCTGCGCTGGCCATCAACAGATGCCGGAACGTGACCGCCAGGTGTGCCTGCAGTCCGGGGCTCACTGGGTTGGCCTTGAAAGTCCCTATCAGCGGATTGTCCAGCAACGCCAGCCCGCCTTGGTGCAGCAAGGCCAGCAACAGGCTCGACATGCACGCCACGCCCATGGCGCCACCGAGGGACCGAAACAGGTTGGTGGTGCTGGTGGCGACCCCCATGTCCTGGATCTGCACGGCATTCTGTGTGCCTACCAGTGACGTCGGGAACTGCATCCCGCACGCGATTCCTGTCAGCAGCATGAACAGTGCACTGGCCAGTCCGGCCTGTGGCGGGGTGATCGCCAAGGCCAGGATAGACACGGGCATCAGCAGGGCGCCAACCAGGATCTGCGGCTTGTAGCGGCCAAGCCGCGTTGTCAGTCGTCCTGCGGTAAAAGCACCGATGGGTAACCCCATGGCCAACGGCAGCAGATGCAAGGCGGCGCTGTCGGCACCGGCACCGGTGAGGCCTTGGTAGCGCAAGGGCATCAGCATGGTCAGGGAAATGGCCTGGAAACTGGCGAAGAAAATCACCCCCCAGCACAGCACCGCGGCGCGATTATTGAATAGCTTCAACGGCAGCAGTGGCTCGACGCAGCGACGCTCCTGGAGGATGAACATGGCCATGGCGACCACGGTGCAGGTGATCAGGCCCAGCACGCTGGGGGCCGTCCAGGCCTGCCCCTGGCCGACCAGGGTGATGCCGAGCAGCAGGCTGCCCAGCCCCACGATCAGCAGCAGCGCGCCCGGGTAATCCACTTGTGCGGGCCGATGCTGCACGGGCAGACCGGCCAGAGCGCGCTGGATAGCCCATAGCGCGGCGATGCCCAGCGGCAGGTTGATCCAGAATACCCAGCGCCAGGACAGGTACTCGGTCAGCCAGCCGCCCAGTACCGGCCCCGCCACGCTGGCCAGGGCATACATGCTGCTGAAATAGCCCTGATAACGCCCACGTTCGCGCGGGGGCACGAAGTCGCCGATGATCGCCTGGCTCACCGATACCATGCCGCCGGCGCCGATGCCTTGCAGCACTCTGGCCAGGACCAGTTGCGGCATGTCCTGAGCCAGCGCACAGCCGATCGAGGCGACGGTGAACACGCCAATCCCGGTCAGGATCATGCGACGCCTTCCATAGAGATCGCCCAGCTTTCCGTAGATCGGCACGGCCACGGTCATGGCTACCATATAGCCGGAAATGACCCAGGCCAGCAGACCGACATCGTTGAACTGCGCGGAAATCGCAGGCAATGACACTGCCACGATGGTTTGATCCAGCGCGCCGAGAAAGATGGCCAGCATCAAGGCGGTCAGGATCTGGCGCAGGGCAATCGCGGGCAGGGCAGGGGGCACGGCAATTCCTTGTTTTTGAGCAGTTAAAGCATGGCAGTGTAACCTGAGTTACGTAGCTTCCTATGTACTCTGGGCATTGCCTATGCACGATCGGCATCAGAGCATTCATCCAGCAAAGGCTGGCCCCGTGATATCTTTGGTATGCCAATCCCGCTCTAAACCCCTGTTTGCACCAGCTTGGTGCGACCTCTCGGGGGTTAATCGGATTCCCCTGGCTCCTACACCTTTATTCCTCTGCCTGCATGTGGAGCATGACCCCGAATTGAGTGGTCCATGAATTGTGCAGGTACGCCTGATACAGAGGCCGGTAGTTACCGTTCAGAAATTTCTACAATTGCGGAGTGATCATGCCCAAGGCTTCCCACCAAGATCTGCGTATTGCCTTCCGCGAGCTGCTCGCTTCAGGTTCTTGCTACCACACCGCCTCGGTGTTCGACCCCATGTCTGCGCGTATTGCCGCAGACCTGGGTTTTGAGGTCGGCATCCTTGGAGGGTCGGTGGCATCGTTGCAGGTACTGGCTGCGCCGGATTTTGCCCTGATCACACTCAGCGAATTCGTCGAGCAGGCCACGCGAATTGGTCGCGTAGCCCAATTGCCGGTACTGGCAGACGCTGACCACGGATACGGCAATGCGCTTAACGTGATGCGCACGGTCACGGAGCTGGAGCGCGCCGGTGTGGCGGCGTTGACGATCGAAGATACGCTCTTGCCGGCCCAGTTCGGCCGCAAGTCCACCGACCTGATATCGGTAGAAGAAGGCGTGGGCAAAATTCGCGCGGGGCTTGAGGCGCGCGTCGATTCGTCCCTGTCGATCATCGCCCGTACCAACGCTGGCGTGCTGAGCACCGAGGAAGTGATCGTGCGGACCCAGAGCTACCAGAAAGCGGGTGCTGACGGCATCTGCATGGTAGGGGTGAAGGACTTCGACCAGCTCGAACAGATCGCCAGCCACCTGACCGTACCCTTGATGCTGGTGACCTACGGTAATCCCAACCTGCACGACGACGAGCGCCTGGCAAGCCTTGGCGTGCGCATCGCCGTCGACGGTCACGCGGCTTACTTCGCCGCCATCAAGGCGACGTACGACTGCCTGCGCCAGCAGCGTGGCCAGCAGCACAAGTCCGATAACTTGAGCGCCACCGAGCTTTCGCATACCTACACCCAGCCCGAGGACTACATCCGCTGGGCCAAGGAATACATGAGCGTCGAAGAGTAAGCGGGCGCTTACAGGTCCCGGTCCCAGGCCGGTTCCTCCTCAAAGCGCTGGACGAGAAAGTCCAGCAGGGTGCGCAAGGTCGCCGGCATGTGCTTGCGTGAGGTATAGACCGCCGTCAGGTCCAGGGCCTGCGGCCTGGCCTCGGGAAGCAGGCGCACCAGTTCTGCGCTGCGCAGGGCGGCGGCCGCCTGGTAGGACGGGAGCAAGGCGATGCCGGCCCCTGCTGCTACGGCCCTTTGCAAAGTCAGGGATTCGTTGGCACTGATGTTGCCCTTGACCGGCACCGCAACCGGTTGGCCGTCGACCTCGAATTGCCACACGCCATTGCCGTAATAGCTGTGTGTCAGGCAATTGTGGTGCGCCAGGTCCTCGACCCGCTCGGGCGTGCCGTGTTCGGCCAGGTAGGCGGGCGCGGCGCAGATCACCGAGCGGCATACGCTCAGGCGGCGGGCAACCAGGCTGGGGTCCAGGTCATTGCTGTTGCGGATGGCCAGGTCGATGCGTTCGTCCACCAGGTTCACGGTGCGATCGAGCATCTGCAGATCGACTTTTACCAAGGGGTACTGGCGCACGTAGGCGGCCACGGCATCGGCCAGCTGCGCCTGTCCAAATGACGTACTGACGCTGATACGCAATGTCCCTCGCGGTGTCTGGTCTTGCTGTTGTACGGCCCCCTGCAGTTCGCTGGCCAGCTCCAGCAATTGCCTGCAGCGCGGCAGGATGTCCTGGCCCGCGGCAGTGAGGCTGAGCCGGCGCGTGGTGCGCTGCATCAACCGCGCCCCCACCCACGCTTCGAGCTGTGCCAGGTACCGAGAGATCACGGGCCGCGAGAGCAGCAGGTGCTCGGCCGCCGCCGACTGACTGCCAAGGTCCACGACCGTGACGAAAACGCGCATAGCGGTTAGACGATCCATCATTTGCCCGATTTTAGAAACAAACCATGTGCAAGCATGGCATTTTTCTGCAGGGTATCGCCCCTTAAGCTCCCAGGCATTCCCATTCTGACGGATGCCTGCGATGACACTGCTTTCTCCCTTGCGTGGCCTGGTGCTCGGATGCCTGGCCTGTGCCGCCCCACTGCTGGCAGCCGCCCCCCTGCAACTGGACGTTTACAACCCTGGCGCCGATGCGCCGTTCGCGGTCAGCTCCGTGATCGTAAGCGGTCAACGTGACGCCGTGTTGATCGATGCACAATTTGGCAATGACCACGCCCGGCAACTGGTGCAGCGACTGCGCGCCAGTGGCAAGCGCCTGACGACGATCTACATCAGCCAGGGCGACCCCGATTACTACTTCGGCCTGGCAACCCTGACCCAGGCGTTCCCGGACGCCGAGGTAGTGGCCTCGGCCGCCACTGTCGAACACATCCGCAACACCATGGAGGCCAAACTGGCGTACTGGGGGCCTGAAATGGGGGCGGACAAACCTGAACGGCTGGTGCTGCCCAAGGCGCTGGCAGGCAACCGTCTGCTGCTCGAGGACCAAGTGCTGGAGGTGCGCGGCCTCGAAGGACCGCAGCCAGACCGCAGCTTTGTCTGGATACCTTCGATCAAGGCAGTGGTTGGCGGCGTCGTGGTTTCGCAGAACATTCATGTGTGGATGGCCGACACACAATCGGCACCCTCGCGTGCCCATTGGCTGCAAACCCTGGCGGACATCCAGGCACTTGCGCCGCAAACCGTGGTGCCCGGCCACTTTGTCGGTGCCAGTGATTACTCACCGCAGTCCGTTGGCTTTACCGCCGATTACATCCGCACCTTCGAGGCGCAGGCGCGAGTGGCAAGGGATGCGGCGGCGCTGGTCGAGGCCATGAAACGACACTATCCGGGGTTGGGCGATCAGAGTGCGCTTGAGCTCAGCGCCAAGGTGGCCAAGGGCGAGATGCAATGGCCGCTTCAGTGACTGTGCGCGTTACGCTATGCAGCGCTGCGGTGACCTTGTTGTCGCTACACCGCGCTTGACCGCAGCCGGGCCATGTCACGAATAGGCGGGGCGCCGTAGAGGCGGCTGTACTCACGGCTGAATTGCGAAGGGCTCTCGTAACCCACCCGATAGGCCGCCACAGCGGCCTCCAGGCCATCGTTGAGCATCAGGCGCCGGGCTTCCTGCAAGCGCAGTTGTTTCTGGTACTGCAGCGGGCTCATCGAAGTCACCGCCTTGAAACGATGGTGCAGGGTAGAAACGCTGAGGTTGACCTCGCGGGCCAGGTCCTCGATGCGCAGTGGCCGCTGGTAGTTGTCGTTGAGCCAGCTGATGGCCTGGCACACGCGGTGGGTCTGGCTATTGGCCAAGGCAATTTCGTACAGCCGGTAGCCCTGCGGGCCGCGCAGCAGGCGGTAGAGAATCTCTCTGCGCACCAGCGGGGCCAGCATGGCGATGTCGCGTGGCGTGTCGAGCAGGCGCAGCAGACGCAGCAAGGCATCGAGCAGCGCGCCGTCGGTTTTTTCCACATACAGGCCGCGCCCATAGGGGCGATTGGGTACCAGCATCGGACCGCTGTCGGCGATCAGCTGGCTGATCTCGGCAGGGTCCAGGTCCATGCGCAACCCCAGGCTAGGGCGCTGCGGGCTGGCGTCGAGCTTGACCGCGCTCAGGGGCAAGGTGACCGACACCACCATGTAGTGCAGCGGGTCGTAGGCGTACTGTTCGTCCCCGAGAAACAAGCTCTTGCTGCCTTGGGCCAGAATGCACAGCGCAGGTTGCGCCAGGGTGGGTACGGAACGAATGTTCTCGGTGTAGCGCACCAGGAAAAGGTTGTCGATGGCTGAGGCCGGCCCATAGGGGTCGCCTGCATGGCGAGCGATCAAGTCGGCCAGCTCCTGGCGCTGAACCTCCAGGTGCGGATCTAGGGACGGGGCGATGGGCATGGGGCTTTCCTCTGCTGACCGACGCAGCATAGGTTTGGGCAATCGTCGAAGCTAGTCGAATACTGCAGATCGATTGCCTGATCCTGCCGCGTTGCAGAATCAGGCAATCGGTGTGCAGTAATGGCCTAACGCGCAGACGCGCCCAGGCCCTAGCCTTGCAAGCCAGGTATTGGACTGCTTGAGGGAGATTGTGCAATGAGGCTACAACAACCGGTCACCCATCTTGCCTTGATTCGGGCCAGCAGCGGGCGCTCGGCCGAACTCGGCGCACGCTTGCGCGACCTGTTGGTGCCGTCGCTGGATACCCCGGGTTGCCTGAGCTTTTCGGTGCAGCGCTCGCAGGCCGATGACGACTTGTGGTTATTGAGCGGTAGCTGGCAGGATCAGCAGGCGATGAATGGTTACTTCGCTTCGCCAACGCTCAATGTGTTCGGTGAGTTGGTGCAAGCCCAGGTGGTGAGCAGCCTGGATCTGCACACGTTCGGCTGAGCCGGTGCTGCGGGCGCCCAGGCCAGTGATTGGCGCGTCAACGAGCCAGTGGGTACCATCTCGGTTTCACTCACAAGGCGTATGGCAAAGATGGCACGTAGAGAGTTTCCCCAGTACGAAGCCGTGTCGGCAATGGTGCCGGCCGAAGGCGGTGGCTACCACGCAGCCATTGCCGTGAAGGCCATTGGCATGGGCGGCGCACCGCGCTTTCACAAGGTGCTCGATGGGCAAGTATTCAAGGGCGCCGTGGCTGCCGACGAGGCGGCCACGGGCCAGTTGCAACGCCTGCAAGGGGTCAGCGAGGCGGGTGAGCTGATCTGGTGATCAGGCTTTGGGCCTGGGCATCTTGAACAGGTTGCCCAGCTCGAAGTAGTCCGCCGGCCCACCGCCACGCAGGATGGGCTCGGCTGCCGCGGTGTCGTAGATGCCGTCCTTGAGCAGGCGCTCGGCGATGTGCACCGCCACCACCTCGCCCAGGATCAACCAGCTGGGTACCAGTGCCTGGTCGGCGCGCTGCAGTTGCACGATCTGCGTCACCTTGCATTCGAACGCCACGGGGGTTTCCCCTACCCGTGGCACCTTCACCACGCTCGAGGGTGTGGCCGTCAGACCGCTGAGGTCGAACTCGTTCACCTCCGGCGCTACAGCAGAGCAGCTCAGGTTCATCTGATCGGCCAAAGGGCGGGTGGCCAGGTTCCAGACGAACTCACCGGTTTGCTCGATATTGTTCAGGCTGTCTTTGCGCCCGACGCTGCAGAAACCGATGATCGGTGGAATGTAGTTGAAGGCGTTGAAGAAGCTGTAAGGCGCGAGATTCAGACGGCCTTGCTGGTCCTGCGAGGATATCCAGCCGATCGGGCGAGGGCCGACGATGGCGTTGAAGGGATCATGGGGCAGGCCATGGCCTTTGGCGGGTTCGTAGTAATACATCTGCGCTGGGCTTGCCGGCCCACCTCCTGGTTTGAGAGGCGACCAGTGTGCCAAGGCTGAGGCCAACTGGGAATGCTGGAGCCCGGCGAAAGCCGGGCTGGATGCGCATGGTTGCTATCAGCTGATGCAATGAGCGTTGGTGCGGTCGAAGCCGTCTTCGGCGAAGCGTTGGCCGCCGGTGCGGTCAAAGCCATCCTCGGCATAGCCGGTGGCTTGAGCGGGCGCTGCCGCGAAGGTATGCGCATGGGTGCGATCGAATCCATCTTCGGCGGATGCGCCTGCGGCAAATGCGCAAAGGGCGAGGGTCAGGATGAGTTTGCTTTTCATGGGGATGCTCCAGTAAGTGGGTTGTCTCGATAAATTTAATGTTACGCCGATTAATGCGATTAAAAAGCGCTAAAAATAGTCCTTAATGATCGGTTTATTCGATTGTTTTGGGTGCGCAGCTGGATTGGTATGTAGCCAATCAGTGGGTTCGCACAGCAGGTACTTGCGCTGGTGCTGAGGGATGCAATATGCCGGGGTGTGATTAATAGGCCATTAAGCCAAGCGCGTCTGATGAACGTCGTGCCAGTGCGGGCGGCGTGGAGGTGCAAGCTGGGCCTGCAAGGAAGGGCTGGCGCCTGGATAATCCAACCAGGCTCGGGGTGTCCAAACGCAATCGGGCGCCCTTTAGGCGCCCGAAGCAGTGCTAAGCGTGGGATGGCTTAGTCAGTGGTGATACGCGAATGCTGCTTGGTGTCCTTCATGGTGGCGTACACCAGCAGCGAGCAGGCGATGCAGCCTGTGACGTACCAGTAGAAACCGCTTTCCATGCCGGCGCTCTTGAACCACAAGGCCACGTATTCGGCCGTACCGCCGAAGATGGACACGGTCAAGGCGTAGGGCAGACCAACGCCCAGGGCACGGATCTCGGTCGGGAACAGTTCAGCCTTCACCACTGCGTTGATCGAGGTGTAGCCGCTGACGATGATCAACGCCGCCATGATCAGGAAGAACGCGCCCCACCAGGTCTGGATGGTATGCAAGGTGCTGAGGATCGGCACCGTGAACAGCGTACCGAGCACCCCGAAGGCAATCAGAATAGGGCGCCGGCCGATCTTGTCCGACAGCCCACCCACCAAAGGTTGCAGGCACATGAACAGGAACAGCGTCGCGGCAGAGATAGTGGTCGAATCGCTGATGCTCATCCCGACTGTATTGACCAGGTATTTCTGCATGTAGGTGGTGTAGGTGTAGAAGGCCAGGGTACCGCCCATGGTCAGGCCGACCACGGTCAGCAGTTCCTTGGGGTGGCGCATCAAGGTGCGCATCAGGCTTTCCTTGGCTTTCTCCTTCTTGGTGAACGACGCGGTTTCTTCCATGCCCCGTCGCAGGTAGAGGGCAACCACCGCACACAGGGCACCGATCACGAACGGCACGCGCCAGCCCCAGGCGTACAGTTGCTCGGTGGTCAGGGTCTGTTGCAGAACGATCAGGACCGCCAGGGCGATGAGCTGGCCCGAGATCAGCGTCACGTATTGGAAGCTGGAGAAGAAGCCCCGACGCTCCTTGCTCGCCATTTCACTCAGGTAGGTGGCCGAGGTGCCGTATTCACCCCCCACCGACAACCCTTGCATCAAGCGAGCGACCACCAGCAGGACCGGCGCTGCCACACCGATGGTTTCATAGCCGGGGGTGAGGGCAATCACCAGCGAGCCTGCGCACATCAGCAGCACCGAGGCCATCAGTGCAGCCTTGCGCCCCTTGCGGTCGGCATACATGCCCATCAGCCAGCCACCAATCGGGCGCATCAAAAAGCCCACGGCAAAGATGGCAGCGGTATTGAGCAGTTGAGCCGTGGAATCGCCGGCCGGGAAGAAAGCCTTGGCGAAATACAGCGAGAACGCTGCATAGACGTACCAGTCGTACCATTCGACCATGTTGCCGATCGAACCGCTGAAGATCGATTTGAGGCGACTGGCAGTGGTTCTTGGCGCGGCAGGCGTTGCGGCCGCCCCGTTAGGCAGGGAGGTAGCGTTATCCATCAGGGACACCTTCTCATTGTTGTTGTGAAAGCGCGCAGGGCGCAGCTTGCAGGGGCTTTTGCAGAAGGTGTGCCAAAACGAAGCGCGATTGCTTCATCCGGGTGCACGCTGACGTGGAACCCGTATGGATCATGGCGTTGAGCAGAAGTTGAGATGCACTCAGTACGGCGTGCGCGCAAAGGCGGTTCACCTATATAAGCAAGATTCCGCTCATCAGTGCGTAGATGTAGGCGAGTTTCCGCTTATGGCGCGTTGACGAATTCGTCCCGCACCAGCCCATGGCGCTGCATTTTCTCGTTCAAGGTACGGCGGGGCATTTGCAGGTCCTGCATCACCGCCTTGATCTCGCCGGCATGTTGGCGCAGGGAAGCACGCAGGCACTGCGCCTCGAATGCTTCCACGCGCTCAGCCAGCGACTGCCCGACAGGCGCCTGTTCTGGCATGGGCGAACCGAGCCCCAGCACGTGGCGCTCCGCCGCGTTGGCCAGTTCACGCACGTTGCCTGGCCAATCATGGGTCAGCAGTTGCGCCAACTGCTGACCCGACTGGGGCAGGGCTGTGCGGCCGATTCGGGACGCGGCTGCCTGCGCGAAGTGCTCGAATAACAGGACGATGTCTTCCCGTCGTTCGCGCAAAGGCGGCAGGCGCAACTCTGCAACATTCAGGCGGTAGGCCAAGTCCTCGCGAAAGCGGCCGGCCCGGGCTTCATCGAACAGGTCGGGCTTGGTGGCAGCGATGATGCGCAGGTCCACGCCGATGCTCTGGTTCGCGCCCAGGCGCTCGATCTTCTGGTCCTGGATCACGCGCAGCAATTTGGCCTGTTGCGCCAGGGGCATGCTTTCGATTTCATCGAGAAAGACCGTGCCGCCATCGGCGTATTCCAGCCTGCCGATGCGTTTGCCCTGGGCGCCGGTGAAGGCGCCGCTTTCATGGCCGAACAGCTCGGCCTCGAACAAGGCTTCGGGAATGGCGGCGCAGTTGAGCGCGACGAAAGGTTTGCTGGCGCGTGGGCCAAAGTCGTGCAGGCAGCGGGCGACCTGCTCCTTGCCGCTGCCGGTTTCGCCGCGAATCAGCACGTTCACCGGCAAGGCGGCCAGGTCCAGCACTTGCCGGCGCAACTGCTGCATACCCGGTGATACCCCAAGCAGCGTGGCTTCAAGCCGCGTCCTGAGGTCTGCCTGCTGATGCAGGCGTCGATTTTCCAGCACCAGCTGGCGCTTTTCCAGCGCGCGGCGAAGGCTGCCGAGCAGGTGCTGTGGAGTGAAGGGCTTTTCCAGGAAGTCGTAGGCGCCGCTGCGCATGGCCTCGACCGCCATGGGTACATCACCGTGACCGGTCAGCAGGATCACGGGCAGGTCCGGATCGTTGGCCTGCAGCCGTTCGAGCAGTTGCAGGCCGTCCATGCCAGGCATGCGCACGTCGCTGATGATCACGCCTGGATAGTCCTGGCCGATGTGCGCCATGCCCTCATCGGCACGGGCAAAGACCTGGACTTCGAAGCCTGACAGGCTCAGCCATTGCTCGACGGCCGTACGAATACTGGCTTCATCGTCTATGACCATCACTGAGTTCAACATGCAGGCTCCTGATCGCGAGGCAAGGTGATGCTAAGGCGCGCGCCGCCCGGTACGTTTTCGGCCAGCAGTTGCCCACCGGCGTCGTGCACGATGCCATAGGAGATCGCCAGGCCCAAGCCCAGGCCATCACCTACGGGCTTGGTGGTGAAGAAAGGGTCGAAGATCCTGGGCAGGTCCTCGGCTGCGATACCACCCCCTGAATCGAGCACGCTCAGGCGCCAATGCTGCGCATCGGGCTCGATGCGGATTTCCAGCCGCCGGTAGCGCTTGTCTGCCATCGCGTCCAACGCGTTGCTCAGAAGGTTGATCAGCACCTGTTCCAGGCGGATGGCATCGCCGCGCACCCACGCCGGACGCGCCAGGTACAGGGCCAATTGCACGTCCAGGGCATGCAGGCGCGCCTGCAACAGGTCCAGCGCCTGGTCGACCACGCCGGCCAAGTCCAGGCGCTCGCGCAAGCCGCCTGGGCTGTTACGGGCAAACGTCTTCAGGTGCCCGGTCAGCGACGCCATGCGCGTCAACATCTGCTCCAGTGGTTCCAGGGCCTGACGAGCCTCGTCGTAGCGCCCGTGGTCCAGCAGCAGCTTCAGGGTTTCCAGCTGCATGCGCTGGGTCGTGAGGGGCTGGTTGATTTCGTGCGCCATGGCGGCGGACATCTGCCCCAGGGCCGCCAGCTTGGCCGTTTGCACTAGCCCCTCCTGGGCCGTGCGCAGCTCGCGGGTGCGTTCCTCGACCTGGCGCTTGAGCTCCTCGCGGCTGCGTTGGCGCAGGCGTGACAGGCGCAGGCGCTGGCTGACCAGCAAGGCGGCGAATACCAGGCTCAGCCATACCGCTGCAGCACCCAGGCCGGCATTGCGCGCGTCGGTTCCCACCTGGGGCTTGCGCAGCAGGTGCAGGGTCCATTGCTCGCTTTCCAGCGGCAGGCTTTCCCACAAGAACTCGGTCTCGCCTTGTGGGGCCTGCACCCGGCTGAGGGTGCTGTTTTCAGCGAAACGCGTCAGCACCTGGTGCATCAGCGGTATCAACGGGTGCTTGTCGTACTGACGGGTCTGCGCCAGTTCGGCCCGGTCAGCGCCGTCCAATGGGCGCAGTTCCCGGTAACGCCAGCCGTCCTGGTTGGCGATGAAGGTAATGCCACGGGCATCGCTGACCAGCAATATGTCGCTGCCCTGGCGCCACTCGCGCTCAAGCTCGGGAAATTCCAGCTTGACCACCATGGCGCCGAGAAAGCGACCCTGTTCGTCGTTCACCGCGCTGGACAGAAAGTAGCCGGGTACCCCGCTGGTCACGCCAACGGCATAGAAGCGGCCATTACCCAGGCTGCGGGTTTGCTTGAAATAAGGGCGAAAGCCGTAGTTGGAACCCACATAGCTGGTGGGTAGCCGCCAGTTGCTGGCTGCCACCGCCAGCCCGTTGCGGTCGAGCAGTTCGAGGGTGGAAGAGTTGGCTGCACCGTTGATGCGCTCGAGCTTGCGGTTCAGGGCATCCTGGGTTCGCGCCTGGATCGGGCCGCGCAAAGCGTCGATCAGTTCCGGGTCCAGGGCCAGTACTGCAGGCAGGGCCCGATAGCGGTCGATGAGGGTGTGCAAGGCATTGGCATACAGCCCCAGTTGCTGGCTGGCCTGGCGGGCGTCCGCTTCCATGGCCTGGCGTTTGGCCTGGTGCATGGCCCAGCTGGCACAGAGGACGGTACCCAGCACGATCACCAGGGTGATCAGCCCCAGACGCAGGGCGCGAAAGGAAAAAGGCATTGGGAGCAGATCCGCGTGGGTGGGGAAGGAGCCTGCTTTGGCGAAACCGGAGCGCTGCACCGCCGCCCCGGTCTGTCCGCGAAAAGGCCGTCAAGGGTCCTGATGCTGTTCACTTAAGCGTGTTGGGGCCGTTTCACGGCCCATCGCGGCGCAAGGCCGCTCCCACAATGCTCAGTGAGCCCGCTAACTCAAGCGTCACGCAGGCA